>JAJZRC010000018.1 GCA_021847435.1 bacterium | reverse complement strand
CGCAGGAAAATAACGAAAAAATTGGCCAAAGCCGCTTGCTGACCCGGCTTTGCCGGGTCTAAAGCGGCAAGAGCGTAAGTCCTAAACATAATGAATATGCTTATTTTTGAATCAAACCGTATATACAGCCGCTATTTAAAAGGATGCCGCTGCCAAGATCGCCGCAAGCTTCTTTGTAAAGGTTTTTAAAAGGTTGGGAAAGCCTTTTGAAAGTTAAATGCCGATACGGACCAGGCCGCATTTGTAGCTTTTAAACATTTTCTATACAAAATATACACATTGTTATCAACAACGCAATTTTATTTGGCTTAAACAAGGTAAATTATTTTTTTGTTTTTGGTTGACAGCTTTGACACAAGGAAAGAATCGGCATAAAATTTAAGAGTAAGCAAAATTTTAAATTCAGAGGCCAAAGTTTAATACCTAAGAGCCCGAAAAAAATGCAAACCTTTGGCCATAGGCTATAAGGTTTGTTTTGTTTAAAAGTCGGCCAGGAAGCATGGCATAGCCATTTAATCAAGGCTTCCCGCGGAATTCCGGCCACAAGCCGGATCGGAGGGAAAGGGAAGCCTTGGCTCTTTGGGCCATTTTGAGGGGAGGGGTTAGGGGGGTGCTTTGCACTCTTAAAAAAGCGGTGCATCCCACCTAGCCTCTCCTTTTAAATTGAATATTTATGGGTATTAGAAACCGTATCCCGCAGTTTTGGCTAATAAGCCAAAATTTGGCGGCTTTCACCAGCGTGCCGCGCTGCTCAACAAAAAACTTAAACTAGTCTTTCAAGCCCCGCCAGTTTTGTTTTAGGCGGGGTTTGAATTTGGTATAATGAAACAATGGGGTAATTTTATGCGCACTCGGAATAAAGTTTGGATATTTTTTGGCATTTTGCTTTTGGCATTCGCGGTGTTGAATTTTGGTTATTTTAGCGCCAATTTGCGCTTATTGCTGCGCGGCAGGCAAGCCGCAACCCATTCATCCTCAAATACCGAAGGCCCGGCAAACGCCAAACCGGCGCGCGCGGATTATCTGGAGATTCCAAGCCTTGGTATAAGCGCGCCGGTAATTTATGCAGCTGAAAAAAATGAGGCGGCCTATCAGAAAGCACTAAAACAGGGAGTGGTACATTTTCCGCAAACTGCCCTGCCCGGCCAGGAAGGCAACTGCTATATTTTTGGCCATAGCAGCGACTATATTTGGAGCCGCGGAAATTATAAAAGCATATTTGCCACTCTGCCAAGCATAAAAAAAGGCGAGGAAATATTAATTTCCGACAGCCAAGGCGCGGAATACAGCTATACAGTTATAGATACGGCAGTGGTGGCGGCT
Source organism: bacterium (assembly GCA_021847435.1). Lineage (GTDB taxonomy): Bacteria > Patescibacteriota > Doudnabacteria > UBA920 > UBA920 > PALSA-1336. The sequence goes on along the minus strand of JAJZRC010000018.1, from coordinate 18,366 downwards.
AATGACTTGTCCGTACTTAATCAAGATACAAAAGGAAAAAGAATATTGACCCTGCAGACTTCTTATCCCGTCGGCACGGCATTAAAAAGATTCATAGTCCGGGCTGAAATGATAGGGGATAAATAATAAAGGAGATATGAAAAAGCTTTTTGCGGTTATAATATTTTTTGCCTGCGCCTGGCTGGTTTGGCAGCAAGGATGGCTGTCGGGAATTAAGCGCGCGCCGGTTGTCCAGAAACAGGACCTGTCGCAGGCCCTGCAGAGCATCAAAGATGAAATTTTGGCGCCACCGCCCTTAAAGAGCGCGCGCCAGAGCGCCAGCGCTTATTTGACTTTGCACGGTGTGATTGAGCAGACCAATCTCCAGCGGGCGGCTAACGGAGGCCTGCCGGCCTTAAAAGAGAATTCCAAGCTGAATCAGGCCGCAGCGGCCAAGCTTAAGGATATGTTTGCGCAGCAATACTTTGAACACGAGTCGCCCCAGGGCAAAGGGCCTGCGGATTTGGCCAAAGCCGCGGGCTATGAATATATTGCCATTGGGGAAAATTTGGCTCTGGGTAATTTTGACAACGATAAAGTGCTGGTGCAGGACTGGATGGACAGCCCCGGACACCGCGCGAATATTTTAAATTCACGCTTTACGGAAATCGGGGTGGCCGTGGGCCGCGGCGAGTATGAGGGCAGGACCGTCTGGCTGGCCGTGCAGGAATTCGGCCGTCCGGCTTCCATCTGCCCCCCCGTTAGCCAATCCATTAAGTCGGAAATCGATGCGCTGCAGTCCGAAGCGGACAGGCTGTTGGTCCAGATGGACGGGCTGAAAGCCGATCTGGCAGCCGCGTCCGAGCCCAAGACCCAGGCCGAGGCGGATGCTTACAATCAAAAGGTGGCGGAGTACAATAATCTGATCAAAATTTACAACAACAAGGTAGATTTGCTAAAAAGCATGACAGCGGAATACAACCGGCAGGTCAACGAATATAACGCATGCATAAAACAGTGAAAACCTTTTAAAATTAAGAATTTTCAGCTATACTTATCAGTAAGTTAAATACTAACTTTTAAAATTTATGAGATACAAAAAGATACTCGCGGGGATAGTTTTGCCAGCCGCTCTGGCTGTAGCCGCGCTGCCGGCTCTGGCTGCCGAACTAATTGGCCCAAGCCGTGATACCGGCAATGTTGTGATTAGTTCGCAGCAGCAGGTTAAAGATTTGTATACCGCGGGCGGCAATGTCACGATAAATCCTGATGTGCTTGGAGATTTGGTTTCTGCCGGAGGCATGGTCACGGTGGCGGGGAAAGTGGAAAAAGAGCTTATTTTGGCGGGCGGAACCATAGTGGTTACCGCGCCTGTGGGCGGACACGCCAGAATTGCCGGAGGGAATGTTACAGTAAGCGCGCCCGTAGGCGGGGATTTGGTTATAGCTGGCGGTAATATTAATTTGACAGAAAAAGCAAAAGTTTCCGGTGATTTGCTGGTGGCAGGCGGCAATGTGGTTGTGGACGCTCCAATTGCAGGCAAAATAAACATGATCGGGGGAAACTTAACCATTAACAGCAAGGTAGAAGGAGGCGTTACCGTCCAGGCCACGCAAAAATTAATTTTTGGCCCGAATGCTGATGTTGTTTCGGAAGTAAGCTATAAAGGCGCCAGCCCGGCTGAGATTTCTCCCACGGCAAAAGTCGGAAAGGTGAATTATACAAAAATAGAGCGGCGCGATTTTCGCAGCGAGGCAAGAGGCATCCTGACTCTGGCCTTCATTTTGAAACTCCTGGCCTGGTTCTTAGCCGGCCTGGTTGCGGTCCGGCTTATGAAGAACTCCGTGCACGGCCTGGTCAGCGGCCTTAAAGCTAAGCCTTGGGGGAATTTGGGTACCGGTTTTGCAGTGGCGGTATTGGTTCCGATTTTGACGGTGCTTTTGCTTATAAGCATGGTAGGCTACTATTTGGGCTTTGTTCTGGGCGCCGCATTTTTGCTGGCTTTGCTTTTGGCTAACCTGTTGGCCTCGGTGGCCGTTGGCTACTGGCTGTTGGGCTACATGAACAAGCCGGGGGAGTCGCCGGTGGCATGGCAGGCTGTGGTGATTGGCGTGGTTGTTTGGCAATTGCTGGCATGGCTGCCGGTTATAGGCTGGCTGGCGAAGTGCGTGGCGGCTTTGATGGTTTTGGGCATTATTTACAAGACACTAAAAGCCCGGCTCACTTAATATTAAAATTTCAAGGAAGACACTTATGGGATTCATGGATAAACTGAAAGATATAAATGAGATGCGCAAGCAGGCCAAAGTTATGGAAGCCATGCTGGCTACGGAAATAGTCAGCGGCAAGTCGTCCGGCGGCAAAATCGTGCTGACCATTGACGGCAATCAAAACGTAAAAAGCGTGGAAGTCAGCGCGGATATAGCGGGAGACAAGAGCGAAATAGCCCGCCATATCCGGGCGGCTATGGAAGATTTATACAAACAGCACAAAAAAATGTTGCAGAGCAAGTTCGGCAACATGCTGCAGTAAGCCATTCGCAATCAATGTTCAAAACAAATAAACACATAAGTATATTCGCGTTGCTATTTTTGGTTCCGCAGGCGGGGCTTGCTTTGACTATTCCGCAAAATGGCAGCGAGCTGGCGAAGTTGAGCGGCATAGCCGCCGCGGCTTATGTGGTGGCCGATGCCTCCAGCGGGGAAGCGCTCATTGCCAAAGACGCGGATGTGCCGCGCGTACCCGCATCGCTAACCAAGCTCGTCACTGCTTTGGCAGTCTTGGACGCTAAGACCAAACTGACAAAGCAGGTTGCCATGACCAAGCAGGACCAGATTTCGGGAATGTGCGGCCAGGGCGGGGCATGCATTAAATCCGCTTCCGGAGTGAAGTTTACGGTTGACGGTTTATTTCACGCGGCTTTGATCCCTTCGGCGAACAATGCGGCACTGGCTTTAGCCAGGAGCACTGGGCTGCCGCCGGAAAAATTTGTAGAAAGAATGAATCAAAAAGCCAAGAGTTTGGGCGCCAAAAACACCGTATTTTACGAACCAACGGGACTTGATCCCAGGAATACAACGACCGCTTCCGATTACGCTAAAATTGTGGCCGCCGCTTTTAAAAATCCTTATTTGAAAAAAGTGGCAGGCAAGACCCAGTATTATCTGCGCTCGTCAAATAATTATAGATACCGCCAAACCATAAAAAATACCGACAAGCTCTTAAAAGACGAAGAGGTGAGGGTATTTGGAGCCAAAACCGGATATTTGGATGAAGCGGGTTATAATTTTGCATCGCTGATCCAGTACCGCGGCGGGCAAAAGCTGGCCATTGTGGTCTTAGGCGAGCGGCATTTATATTCCGCTTTTGAGGAGACAAAACAGCTTGCCTCCATGGCAGAGGATGCCAAAAGCCTGGCCTGGCTTAACCAGGCTTCGGTGCTTGGGGCAAGCACTGCGCATCAATAATTAATTTTTCGCAAAAACGATGAAAAAATATATCAGCATTGCCATTGTAGTTCTTTTAGTCTTAGGCGTTGGATACTTTTTGTTTGAAATTTCGCCTCAGGAACAACAGCAGACAGAAAGCTCGCGGGAAAATTTTGATTTATCACAGGTGAAGCCGGCATCCCAGCCCCGCGCCTTAAGCGAGGATGACCATATTTTGGGCAATCCGTCTGCAAAAAATACTTTCATCAGTTACGAAGACTATCAATGTCCGGCCTGCGCCGCAACCGCGGATATGCTTAAGCAGATTCCTTCCGCTTTTCCCGATACCAAGCTCGTGTTCCGCTATTTTCCTTTAACCCAAATCCATAAAAATGCGGTGGTGTCAATCTACGCGGCGGAAGCCGCCGGCGCGCAAGGGAAATACTGGGAAATGCATGATGCGCTGTTTAAATTCCAGAATGACTGGTCCGGCTTGGCTGATCCGGCAGATTATTTTGCCGGCTTGGCGAAAAATATCGGCGTGGCGAATCTTGACCAGTTCAAGTCCGACATTTTAGAAAAGAAATTTAAAACCCGCGTGGAAAAAGATTTGGTGGATGCTTACAGTTTGAATCTTCCGGGAACGCCTAGTGTCTTTTTTAACGGCAATCCCATCAAACTGGATACTTTGGATAACATGAAAAAGGAAGCGGAGCGGTATCTAATCAAATAATTTAAAAACCCGATGATTTGGGCAGTATACGCCATTCTTTCGGCTTTTTTTGCCTCGCTGGTCGCGATTTTCGGCAAAATCGGCATCCAGGGGATTAACAGCAACCTGGCCGTGGCTGTGCGCACGGCGGTGATCGTGTTTTTTGCCTGGGGGATTGTGCTGGGCGAGGGGACAGTGCGCCAGCTTTCGTCCTGGTCCAGGCATACCTGGATTTTTATCATTCTGTCCGCATTGGCTACGGGCATGTCCTGGCTGTTTTACTACCGGGCCCTGCAGCTCGGGCAGGCTTCCCGCGTTGCGCCCATAGACAAGCTCTCCGTTGCCCTGACCATTATTCTGGCATTCGTCTTTTTGGGCGAAAAGCCGGGTTTGGGCAATATTCTGGGCGGCCTGCTGGTGACCGCGGGGATTTTAGTGACTATTTACGTCAAATAATCTATGAACGAGCGATTAAATTTGGATGACGCGCAATATGAGGCCGGCCTTATACAGGAGAAAGCCCGCCAGCTTGCGGAAGACCGTCTGGCTAAGATGGCCGAAGAATTGGCCAAATTAAGGATTCAATACAAGCTTGCGGGCGAGGGGTTTGATGAAATAAACAGGCTTCGCGAAATTTTGTCCCGGCCCATGGATGCCAATGTAACGGCTGCGGATTACGAAGAGGCCCTTAAATATGTGGAAGGCTTGGGAAACATACCGCAGTATAAGGTGCTGAAAAATTTGGCCGCGGCTTTTAAAATCGCCATGCTGGAACTGGACCAGCTGAAGAGAAAGCGGGGAGAGCGCTACATAGAGAAATAAGCACAAGACCCTGCACTACTTGCCGCGCTTGTATTTACAGGCGCGGTTTTCGAGCAGGGTCTGCCTGCGGGCCTATTGGCGGATTTTGCGGATTTTGAACCCGGCTTTGCGGCTTTGGTTCAACACCAGTTTTTGGATTCTGCCTGGCATGGCAGCTATGCGGACTTCTTCGGTTATGCCGAAAGCTTTGACCACCAGGATGTCCGGCAGGCCGTCGCGGTTGCAGTCAACAAACAGGTCGCCCTGTCTGGACTTCGCCTTGCTGCAGTTTTCATGTTGCCCGAAGGCTAGAGCCGCGGGCAGGATTAACAGAATTACTAACTCAATCAACCTGCGCTTCATTGGTCCTCCCAAAATTTGACTTCACAGACACTATACCATAAAGGCGATTTTAGGTATAATGTAGCGTATGAAAAAATCTCCCAAAAAAGTTTTAATTGCACAGAGCCCTCTCTCCCGCTTAAAGCGGCGCTCTCCCCCAAAGGGGGAGATAAAAAAGGCGCTAATCGCTCTAAGCGGCGGCGTGGACAGCGCGGTTTCCGCTTATTTGCTGCAAAAACAGGGATATTTGGTGGAAGCGGCGTTTATGAAGAATTGGTCTGATACGGCAGGCCTGGTTAAGAATGAATGCCCCTGGCTTTCCGACAGGCGCGAAGCTTTGCGCGCGGCCGCATTTTTAAAAATTCCGCTTCATACATTGGACTTTGAAAAGCAATACCAAAAAACGGTGATGCATTATTTCTTCAAGGAGTACAAGGCCGGGCGCACTCCGAACCCTGATGTAATGTGCAACAAGGAAATTAAGTTCAAACTGCTTTACGATTGGGCAATGAGAAAGGGTTTTGATTATTTGGCTACGGGACACTATGCCCGCGTCTATAGACGCGGAATTTCAAATTCCCAATTTCAAATTTCCAAACAAAAACATTTTAAACCGCAAGCTCCAGACTTTAAGCTATTGAGGAGCAATGATGAATTCAAAGACCAGACATATTTTATCTACAATATCAAATCAGAGCAGCTGCCGCACTTGCTGTTCCCGATCGGCGGAATGAAAAAAGGCCAGGTAAAAAAAATGGCGGAAAAAATCGGCCTGCCCAACGCAGGGCGCAAAGAATCCATGGGCCTGTGTTTTGTGGGTAAAATCCGTTTAAAAGAGTTCTTGAGCCAGAAAATAAAGCCTAAATCAGGCCCTATAATAGGCCCCAAAGGCGAAATTTTGGGCAAGCATGAGGGTTTGCAGCAATTTACTATTGGACAGCGGCAAGGCCTGAAAGTGGGCGGCAGCGGGCCATATTTTGTGTGTAAAAAAGATTTAAAAGGCAACAAGCTGTTTGTGACGGACAACCCTCAGGATAAACGGCTTTTCGTTGATGAAGTCCAACTGCACAGCGTGAATTGGGTTAACCCGCCCTATAAGCTAACGCCTAAAAGCTATAAGCTATCAGGCAGATACCGCCACCAGGGCGAATTGGTGCCGCTTACCATCAGTAAAATTAAAACCGACATCTATCGTGTCCAATTTCAACACCCCCAGAAGGCTGTTGCTTCGGGCCAAAGTCTGGTATTATACAAAGGCAAAGAGTGCGTAGGAGGGGGAGTTATAGTTTAGTTTTGCAAGTAAAAAAACGATTATGGAAAAATCAGGACGCGAACAGCTAAAGCCAAAAAGCATTGAGCAGCTGAAGGCCGAGCTTCAGGAAGCCGAGCGCGAACTAGCCTTGTTGCCGGATAGCGTACATTGGAGCTCCAGAGTTTTGTTGTTAAAGGCTGAATTGGCGGAAGCTGAAAAACTGCTAAAGAGCGAATAATAGCCGCAATTTACTTTTCGCAGGAGATTTGTTATAATCAAAGCAATAAAAGCTATCCCTTTTTCAGAGACGGCTTTTTTGTTTAATTTTTTCAGCCATGCCATTTGAAAAAGTCCCGTTCGGCAGCATAGAAGCCTTTAACGTAGTGGTGGAAGTGCCAGCCGGCGGACAGAAAAAATACGAATACGATCCGGAAATCAACGCCATCCGTCTGGACAAAGTGCTTTATGGCCGGGAAAAATTTCCTTTAAACTACGGCCATATCCCGCAGACTTTTGCCCATGATGACGGCCTGCTGGATGCATTTGTTTTTAGTACTTATCCAATTACCACCGGTACGGTCGTGGCCTGCCGAACTATTGGTATTTTAAAAGTTACTGACGAGGGCAAAAAGGACGACAAAATTCTGGCCGTGGCCATTGCGGAAACCGGTTTGGAACATTTGCAGGACATTGCCGATATCCCCAAAGACCAGCTGAAGTCCATTGAGGACTTTTATAAAATGCTGCCCCAGGCCTGGAATAAAAATATCTCATATACGGAAATTTTGGGGAAAAACGAGGCCGTAAAAGAACTTCAGGCCGCGTGGAAATTTTCCGAGGATTGAATGTGTTTACATAACGCGCGGCCGCGCGTTATGTAAACACGGTAAGATTTTTATAAAGCGTTTTGCGGATTCCCTTGGGCGTTTTAATTTTGGCAATTTTGTTGGTTTGACATTGCCGGGCAAAACTGTTAATTTATAAAGCCATTGCCAAAAGTTGAGGCAGTGATTTTTGGGCGCTTTAGGGCGTCTAAAATGCAGAGGAGGACTCATGGGAAATTTGTGGCTTGTCTTGCTTGGCTGCGGCGTATTCGGCATCTGCCTGCTGGGCGCGCTTAAGCCCTACAAGTACTTGTGGATCAACGCGCCGTTGCTCATACTGGGCCTATTGCCCACTGTCCTGTACGTTTGGCAGCTGCTGCTGCCAGGCAGCGCGCCTTTGCGCAACACGGTTTTTTCCCGCCTGGCCTTCCGGCTGGATTGGGTGTTTGTGGCTCTGGTCTGGCTTCCGTATACCGCACTGTGGTGCGGCCGGAAAGTCGGTGGAATGGTTGAGAAGGACTTTGGAAAGGGGTAAAACATGGAACTGGTTTTTTTACACTGGGCCTGGTCGCAGGCATGATGTTCCGTGTCGGCATCAATCAATACGAGGGCCGGATGGGGTGGTTCGTGTACGTTTGGCACGTCATCGCAGGCGTAATCACGGGATTCACTCTGGTTTTGAAAGCCAGTCTCGTGTTCAACTGCTGCGCGGACGCGGCTTTCCACGTCTTTGCCTTGCGATGGCCGTGGGTATTGGCCGTGGTTTTCAGTACTCCTGCGTTGCTGTTCCACTTGGGACGGCGGGTAGGTAGGTTTCTGGACTCCTGTCCGGGCGAAGGCTGAAAACCAGTTCGCAACGCAACCAAGCAAAAAGGCGGTTCCGACAAGTCGGAACCGCCTTTGTCATTTGTATAATTTTACGGCTTTAGGAATTTGACCAATAGCAAGGCTACGATGTTGATGATCTTGATCATCGGGTTAATCGCCGGTCCTGCCGTGTCCTTGTAGGGGTCGCCAACGGTATCGCCGGTAACTGCGGCTTTGTGGGCATCGCTGCCTTTGCCGCCGAAGCTGCCTTCTTCAATGTATTTTTTGGCATTGTCCCAGGCCGCGCCGCCCGTGGTCATGGATATGCCCACGAACAGGCCAGTGACAATGGTGCCGACTAGTAAACCGCCCAGAGCCGCTGCGCCAAGCACTACGCCAACCAATACGGGCACGAGAACGGGCAGGAGAGCGGGGATAATCATTTCTTTAATGGCCGCCTTGGTTACAATATCCACGGCGCGGGAATAATCGGGCTTGCCCGTGCCATCCATAATGCCCTTAATTTCCCTGAATTGCCGGCGCACTTCTTCCACTACGGCTTTGGCGGCGTTGCCCACGGCAGACATGGCAATGGAAGCGAATAAATACGGCAGCAAGCCGCCAATCAGCAGGCCGACCAGCACTTTGCTGTCGGAGAGGTCAAATACGGAAGAGATGCCATTGGCTTGGAGTTCCTGGGTGTAAGCCGCGAACAAGACCATGGCTGCCAAACCCGCGGAGGCAATGGCATAACCTTTGGTTACGGCTTTGGTAGTGTTGCCAACCGCGTCCAGCGGGTCGGTTACATCGCGAACGGACTTGTCCAAGCCCGCCATTTCCGCAATGCCGCCGGCATTGTCGGTAATCGGACCGAATGCGTCAATAGCCACAATTATCCCTGTTAAGGACAGCATGCTCATTACCGCCAAGGCAATGCCGTACAGCCCGGCCAGTTGGTAGGCGGCCAGAATGGCCGCCACAATCACCAGTACCGGCGCGGCAGTGGATTGCATGCCCACGGCCAGGCCTTTTATAATGTTGGTGCCGTGTCCGGTGGTAGAGGCGGCAGCAATGTCTTTAACCGGAGCAAAAGATTTGGAAGTATAGTATTCGGTAATAATCACCACGGCCGCGGTAACAGCCAAACCTAAAAGGGCGGAATAGAAAAGGTTCATAACCGAGTATTGGCCGTTGTCAGCCATGAGTTTCTGGGTAATGGGATAGAAAGCGGCTGCCGACAGGATGCCGGTAACGATTAAGCTCTTGTACAAGGCGCCCATAATATTTTTGTTTTTGCCCAAACGCACAAACCAGGTGCCGACGATCGTGGTAACAATGGAAACCGCGCCGATTAACAGGGGGTATGCGATGGCATTGGCAAGGCCCGGGAAAACAATGTTGCCCAGGAGGATAACAGCTACGGCAGATACCACGTAGGTTTCAAAAAGGTCTGCTGCCATGCCGGCGCAGTCGCCTACATTGTCGCCTACGTTGTCCGCGATTACGCCCGGGTTCCTCGGGTCATCTTCCGGAATGGAAGCTTCAATTTTACCGACCATGTCGGTACCCACGTCAGCGCCTTTGGTAAAGATGCCGCCGCCCAAGCGGGCAAATACGGAAATTAAGCTGGCGCCAAAAGCCAGGCCGGCCAGAGCCGCCAAGTCTTTAGTAAACAAATAAAAAGCGGAAACGGAAAGAAGGCCAAGGCCGGCAACAAACAATCCGGTCACCGAACCGCCTTCAAAAGCCAGGGACAAAGCGGCGGCAAGGCCTTTTTTTGCGGCCTCGGCGGTACGCACGTTGGCGCGTACGGAAATATTCATGCCGACAAAGCCTGCGACCGCAGAGAGCACGGCGCCCAACAGAAAGCCGTAGATTGTGTTAAGTGAAAAGCTGGTCGCGTACATGAGTACAACTATCCCCAAGGCCACCATGCCAACGGTTCTGTACTGGCGCGAAAGATATGCTTTGGCTCCAGCCTGAATAGCGGAAGCTATTTCCGCCATTTTGCCGCTGCCAGCAGGGGCGCGGAGGATTTTATAAATTAAAAACGCCCCGTATGCAAGGGACAAAAGCGCCGCGAATACGGCATACCATAACAACGTGTTTTCTGTCATAAATGCGTTTAATGTTAGTTCAGATTTTGTCTTGTTTGAGGCAAAATCAGGACGGCCTTCAAATTAATTATAATTGAAAAATGGCCGAATATCTTGTATAATTATAACGCTTTTTCAATAAAAGTCAAAAAACTTTAGCCTTAAATATAAGCAGAGCTATGATTAAATTGAACACGCCAAAGGGTTACGCTTTGGCAGTGGGGGTGGTGCTTTTAGGGTTTGGAATTTTTGGGTTCGCTTTTAGGGGGGTAATAGATGTTCCGACAAAATATCTTTTTGTAAGTTTGGGGCTTGGGGTTTGGGGAATTACGGTTGGCCGGCAGAATAATTAATTGAAAATAACAAGTTAATTTGCGAACTCTGCGGAATGGACCAAAGCGTTAAAATCTTGGGTTAAACTGACTGAGGCGCCAACGTCAAAAGTAAAATATTGTTGCCCGGCTTTTATTCCGTACAGCATGTTTTTTACATTTATTGCAGAATGCCCGTTGATAGTTTCTTCGGTGGTAGGCAGGCCATCCAGGGCATAGAAACCGGAGGGGCTTATGTAAATTTTTATGTTAAAATATTTTTTTCCCGGATCGACTTCTATTATCCGAAAACCGTTTTGTATTTTAGCATCTTTAACCGACCATTCCGGCTTGTATTTAAAGGACAGGCCGCTGTCTCTGTCGGCGTAGGTTTTCCATGCGCTGGTATCTACCGGATCAACTTTATTGTTAAACAGGTCCGCTGCCGGAATCGTGACAGATTTGTCCTGGTTTTTGGACGCAACGGGCAGCCGGTACGAGCCCGACCCCATGTCCGTCCAGAGCATTAGGCATAAGTATGTACCTAGCACAGCCAAACTTAAAAGCACCAGGAGGCTTTTGGTTTGGGGAGAAAATTTTTCCATAGTTTTGTTTCTAAATATTTTTGCAGTTTTATTTATTATAGAAAGCAATTTACAAGCCGTCAAACGCTTTTGGGTTATTTGGCAAACAGCTTGTCCAGGCCCGCGTTGTTGCCGCAATAATAAATGTGCGCAGTCAGGTTCGCGCAATAGCCGGGATTTTTGCTCACAAAGGAGTATTTGGGCAAAAACCAATACAAAAAGAGAATTGCCAGGGCAATCAAAACATAGAGTATGAATTTAATCAGCCTGAACATTTTGGATTTTTAAAAAGTCGTACTTAACTTTATTATACCATATTTTCAAGCGCGGAAAGAACGCAAGCGCTTTGTCAACTGCGGCAAATTGAAAACGGCCCCGCGCAGCGTTAGTTGTTGCAGGGCCGTTGGGTGGGATTTCCGGCGTAGTTTGGTTATTGGGGGAACTCAACCAGCGCGCGGAGCTTCTTGTTTCCGGATGTGAAGATGCCCGCGTTCTGGAAGCCTTCGGGGCCTTTTTTGCCGGCGGCCTGGACAATTACTCTGCGGAGCACGTTTCGTGCCCCGACCATGTCAGGACCTACGGCTAGACGAAATTCGCCGTTGTCTTTTTTCTCTACTTTCGCACCCCATGCGGTTGCTGACATTCTGACTTCGTGCTCTCCTTCATAGTTCGGGAATGAGACGAATTGCGTAGTTTGGCTCATGACCGCCTCCTTAGTTTTTCCAACAAAGCCAATGGTAGCAAAATATCCGGACTCGCGCAAGTATAAAAAATAAAACATCCTTTCTGGCCGGATGTTTTTGGCCCGAAACACTTTGTTGCTTGAATTCACAATTGGCTGGCTTACATTAACGACCTGCACACTTTGGGAGAATATGCAATTAGCAGGGTTCAAAGATTACAGGTACTTTTGCAACCCGTTCTTACTGCTTAAAGTCGTTTGGATTAAAAAAATCCTTTAAGCCATTTGTCTGTTGGCAAAGCTCAATGGTATTAAGTTCTTCTTTTGAGAAAAACCCTATTTCGTCACATTCGTCCGATTTTTGGTATTCTAAATTCTCAATTTCAATTTTATAAGCAATTACCAGCGAATAATACCAATCCATACCCCTTCTGTTTTCAAATCTCCAATTCCAAACGTATATTGGTTTTTCGGAGATGCTTTTTATTTTCATGCCAGTTTCTTCTTCTATTTTACGTTTTAAGCCTTGATGTATTTCTTCACCAAAATCTAAACCACCACCTGGAAGCTCCCACTGGCCACTTAGCTTTGGCGATTCTTTAAGTAACAAAATTTTACTATCTTTTACAAAAAGCCCTTTGATGGTAACTCTATAAAAACTGTCGGGAAAATGCGTAGATTTGTGTATGGATGTCATAAAATTTTGATTAAATATCAATATCAAACTTCCACTGCGTAGGCATTAAGGTCAGGTTTATGGGGTGCTTGTGTTGAGCTTCTTTTTTCCAAGCTGAAAGTTGACCCTTACTGTCATTAAATAACTTTTCTACATCTCTACATCGGGAATTTTGCTTGCACTTAGTTGCACATGACTTCAATTGGTGCAACTTTTACTTTTATATAAGGACTGTTGGCGTAGACAAAAGTATCCTTAATTCCAGTTATCCCAGAAACAATTTTTTGGACAGTATTGGACAAATCTAAAACGTCCTGATTGTGACTGGCCGCCCGGCTAGGATTCGAACCTAGGGATGTCCGCCTCAGGCGGGTGCCTTATTTCTTGGCTTACGGTTTTAATTCACAATTGGCTGCCCGGCTAGGATTCGAACCTAGGGATGAGCGGTTCAGAGCCGCTTGCCTTACCGCTTGGCTACCGGGCAATGCTAGGCAGCCAATTGTGAACTTGTTCGGCTTGAAATTTGACTATGGAACACTTGCATAAGTTTAGCAAATTTGCCGCTAAAATTCAAGCTTAATGCTATAATAAATTATGCGCAAAATTTGGAAAATCTATAAGTACACGGCAATTGCGGCTTTTAGCCTGCTGCTTTTGGACCTTATGGGCGTGATGTTTTTTAGCCTCTACCGTCCCTCAATCAAGCCGGTGAATGCAGTAGTGGTACTAGGTGCGGCTATTAACACGCCTGCATTATACAACCGCAGCCTGGAAGGCCTAAAAATTTATGAACAAGGCAAAGCCAAGGTTATGGTTCTCTCCGGGGGCCGGATTTCCAACAAGGACATTTCCGAGGCCGGGTATATGCAGAAAGTGATTTTAGCCAACACCAAGCAGCCGGTGCCCCTGATTTTGGAGGAAGGTTCGCACACAACTTATGAAAATTTAGCCAACACCAAGCAGCTCTTGGGTTCCGGCAAGGGGATTGTGGTGGTGAGCGATGAATATCATTTGGCCAGAGGGGTACTGATGGCCCTGCGGGAGGGATTTTATCCCGTGTATTGGAGTTCTCCAAAACCCGCCTACTATAAACAATCCGAATTGGCCTTTTATTATATCCGGGAAATGGCAGCCATCCTGGCCTACATTCCCAAGTTTATCTTCGGCTAAAATAAAGCGCAGTTGACGAATTTTAGCGGCCCTGGTATAATATTTTTACTTAAATATCCAAAGACAGTTGGCGATCTTTTTTGATCATAATCCGCTTGCCGGAAAAGCCCACCGAGGAAAAAGCTTAAAACTCGCGCGTTTAGCGCCAAAGTTTGAGCAAGATTGTACTCGGGAAAACCCGAGTTTTATTTTGTCTTTTAGAGGTATTTATGCCAAAGGTCGAGACTAGCTACGCATTAATAATTGTTAGCAAATAACTTATGGCTAAATTAAAATCACAAAAAGAACTAGACTTAAATGAACTGACCGAAAAACTTAAAGGCGCCAAGTCCGTGGTCATTACCGCCTACAGAGGCACGACCGTTAAGGATATGGACGAATTCAGAAAAGCTTTGCGCAAGGAAAAAGTATTTTCCAAGGTCTACAAGATTCCGCTGGTAAAAAAGGCTTTTGAAGCCAATGGCATAGGCGCTCAGGGCATGGATTACAAACAGCCTGTAATTTTGTCCATCTCGCATGATGACGAAACTGTTGCCGCCAGAGTCATCAAGACTTTGGCCAAAAACATCAAGACTTTGTCCATGCTGGAAGGCGCGGTAGACGGCAAAATAATGAGCCAGGCCGAGATTAATACTTTGGCCGACCTGCCAAGCAAAGACCAGCTGCGCGCCCAGTTCATGTCAGTCTTAAACGCTCCCGTAGCCGCTTTTGCCAGAGCCCTCAAGGCTCGCGCGGACAAATTGGGCGAAACCGCCCCTGTTGCGGCTTAAAGCATTTAATTATTTTAATTTTTTTAGAAAGGCAAATTATGTCAGAAGAAACAAAGAATGTCGTTGTCCCCGAAAAGTTCAAAGCTGTCGTGGACGCGGTGGAAAAACTCACAGCCATTGAGCTGTCCGAGTTGGTGAAAATTTTGGAAGACAAATTCGGCGTTAGCGCCGCGGCTCCCATGATGATGGGCGCCATGCCGGGCGCAGCCGCCGCTCCGGCCGAAGAAAAGACCGAATTCAACGTGGAACTGGCTGAAGCCGGCGCAAACAAGATCAACGTGATCAAAGTTGTCCGCGAAATCACCGGCCTTGGCCTGAAGGAAGCCAAAGATATTGTTGACGGCGCTCCGAAAGTAGTCAAGGAAAACGTTGCCAAAGCCCAGGCTGAGGAATGGAAGAAAAAGATTGAAGAAGCCGGCGGCAAAGTCGACCTGAAATAACCCGGAATCAAAACAAAAAACCGCCCTTGCGTAATTGCGGGGCGGTTTTTTTATGCAAAAGATGCTCTTTTGGCGACACCGCATGCAATTGACCGGATGGGTCCAAAAGCGGTATAATATTTTAACGTATTTTAACAACGCTGAAGGAGGCGAAATGGAAATACTGAACGGATTTCCAGCGCCTTCTGACGAAGCGCTGGTGGTAATAACCGTGCTTACTCCCGCTTCAAGCCGAGGCTTAGCTGGCCATGCTGATCTGATCTGGGTCAGCCAGTCGCAGCTGCTGCTGGCAGAAAAAGGACGCTTTCCGCTCAAGGAGCTGATTGGTGGTTCGTCGCGCACCGTGGTGCTGCGAAACCTTTTGGTCACTCCGGAAAAACACTTAAGAAATTTGGAATTTTTGGAATCTTGCGGCGCGAAGACTGTGTATGTCGCGTCGGAACCGGAGGATTTGCAGGAACTGTGGCCTAGCGCGTCTCCAGACCGCATTTGGCCGGAGAGGACGGTGAAAATGAATTTTCGGCCTGGCCGGTTTGGCAGCAAAGCCATGGCTTTGGTCGTTGGCTTTGAAGAGTCGGAATTTTCTAAAGCCGCCCAAGAACTTCCTTTGGTGCGGTTTGTTTGGAAGTCGCCCGGTTATGAATTTGATGGCTGGCTGCGGCGTGTGCGCGAGGTCTTCATTAATCCCAAATTGGATAGGGCGGCTATTCATGGCCTGAAAAAGACCCTTGTTCAAGGAGGGGTTGGGGAGCTCTCAATCAGCCACCAAAATAACCCTGTTGCGCTGGAAGCCCTTTTGAGGGCGGAGTATTCCGGGCATGGTTTGACAAATGCCAGCAGTGCCGGGGAAAAAACTCTTACTGTGATAATCAGCAACACGCCTGCTGACGGAATGTGGCCGCAAAAAGACGTCATGTGGTGGAGCAAGTATAATGACCATTGGGACGAGATTCCGCGGTCCGCAGCCAGATTTCTGGTAAGCCTTGAGCTTCACCGATTTGAACGTTTCGAGCTGGAACAGGTGGCAATAGCGCGAGGGATTAAGTTCTACAGTTATGCCACTCGAGAGAAATTGGTCCGGCTTTTGGATTGCCTTGGCACAACTGCCTGCGGGAAGCCTGATCCTTTTCCGCCTCCCGCAATACAGCCGGCTGTGCATGAAGAAAAGCCGGCTGGACCGAAATTGTCCGAAACTGAAGCTGCAAGCAAAGGAGAAGTAGAAATGCCGAGAAAGAAGACAGAAGAAAACACGCAGAGCAGCATTATCCGAGAGAACCTTCACCTGGGGTACGACGAACTGGTGTCCTTGGTCCAAAGGGCATACCCGGACGCCAAACGGAACAATATCCTGTCCATCAGGCACCAGATTGCCAAGAAGCAGGCATCCGGCGCCGCAGCCAAGCCCGCCCCGAAACCCGAGCCCGCCGCTGCAGCCCCCGAGCCCGAAAGCGGACAGAAGGAAGGGTCCGCTGGCCAGGACATCCTGGCGGCCCTGGAAAAGGCCGCGCAGCTTTGCGCCGAAGCCGAGAAACTGGTGGCCGCGGCGCTGCAAGAAGCCGCGGAGATGCAGGCGCGCCTCAAGCGTCTGCAGCCGCTGGAAAACCTCTTCAACCAGATGGTGAGCGCGGCCAAGCAATGACAGCCGGATAGCCGCAAAAACCATTCAGTATCATACAGCCGCCCGCGCGCAGACCCAATCGGAATGCGACGGGCGGCTTTTGTTTTTTCTTGATGCCAATTGCCAACTCGGTTATAATAATTTAACCGCATCGCATATTATTTTAATTTCCTTGAAATGGCCGCAAAAAGAGAAAAATTAGCCAGAGCGAATTTTTGGCAAGGCCTTAACAGGCCGATTTTTGCGCTTGCCCCCATGGACCAGGTGACCAGCCTGTCCTTTAGGGAGGTTTTTGCGCTGTATGGCAAGCCGGATGTCATGTTTACCGAGTTTGTTAACGTGGACGGGCTGCTCCATCCTGATGGCCAAAAAAAGCTCAAAGAAAATTTAAAATTCACCGCCAAGCAGCGGCCCATGGTGGCGCAAATTTGGGGCAATGACCCGGAAAAATTCACCCGGGCCGCCAAGCTTGTCGCCAAGCTCGGCTTTGACGGGGTGGATATTAACATGGGCTGCCCACAGGGCAAGGAAGTGGCTTTGGGCACCTGTTCGGCATTGATCAGGAATCCCAAATTGGCGGTCAAAATAATTGAGGCGGTAAAAAAGGGTGCCGGTAAGCTGCCGGTTTCGGTAAAAACCAGAATCGGCTACAGTAAAATGGAGGAGATGTCGCCTTGGATAAAAACCTTGCTTAGGACGGAAATTGCCGTTTTGGCTATTCACGGCCGCACCAAAAAAGAAATGTCCAAAGCGCCTGCCCACTGGGACGCCATAGCCGAAGCCGTGGAAATCAGAAACAAGCTGAAGAGCAAAACTCTGATTTTGGGGAATGGCGACATTAAAAGCCGGGAAGAGGCTTTTGAGCGCGTGAAAGAATCCGGCGTTGACGGAGTAATGATCGGCCGCGGCGCTTTTGGCAACCCCTGGATATTCAATGCCAAAAACCCCCAGCCGGGCATTAAAGAAAAAATGGCTGCGCTCCTGCATCACGCTCGCCTCTTTGAGACTATGTACAAAAAAAAGAAACCGTTTGCCATTATGTGCAAACATTTCAAAGCCTACGCTTCCGGTTTTGAAGGCGCCCACGAACTCAGGGCCCGGCTCATGCAGGCTAAAAATTACAAGGAAACCCGAAAGCTTGTCAGCGCGTTTTTAAAAAACTCCCAATAGGGAGTTTTTTAAATTATTCGATTTTTTTGAAAGTGTAGGTGGAAAGGCCGGTCAGGGGAATCTGGTAAATTTTTTCTATAAAATCCCTTGAAGATTCAAAGCGGGCTTTGCTCCAGTCCAGCTCCATGGCCCGGGCCGCGTCTTTAATTAATTGCTCAGACGGGCCTTCAATTTCCAGATAAGGCGGCACCATTGGGTGCTCGTCTATGGAAATATGCACGCCATCCCACAAAAACACCCGGCGCTTTTTTTCCTGAAAGCGGAATGCCTTAAGGCCCAATGCCTCAAGCAGCTGCCTGGTTTTAGCCAGATCATCTACCGACATTTCTATTTCTTCTGTTCCTTCGGGACCGTCTGATTTCGTGTGCTTGTAGGTTAAAAGCTGTTTCGTCGGAGTTTTGCGCAAACGGACCATCTTTTTTTCCTTAAGCCATCTTTTTTCCGGATCGTAGAATATGGTTTCTTCCAAAAGCTCCTCGCCTAAATCTTTTGCCCCCATGAGCAGCAGTTTTTTGACCATTTCAGGCACGTCAATTTCCAGAAACCTTGCCTCAATTTCCTTGTTTGGGATATCTTCCCCCATAATCTTAAAAATTTAATAATTTTAGGACTTACGCACCGCCGCTTTTTGGGCGGGCAGAGCCCGTCCCATAAAAAGCGGCTCCGGCCAATTTCTTCGTTATTTTCTTGCGGTTTTTATCGGC
>JAJZRC010000017.1 GCA_021847435.1 bacterium | reverse complement strand
TGAGCACCCAGCCACTTAAAAGGCATTTTCTGTTTAATGGCTTTCATACTTTCCCTTGTTGCCTCCCGCCCTTTGTTAAATTGGGCGCGCGGGATGACCGCCAAAGTAGCGGCATCGGTATAATTTAAAGTGTAAACCGCATCTCCATAAGCCGAATTACTGTGCCTAACCGTATCAATCCGGCCAAAGGCTGGCGGGATGAAAGCGAAGTGCTAATAAGGCTGGCTGACCGCTGGGCCGGTTGTTTAAGGCAGGCTTTTATTGACCACAACCAAGACTGCAAGGATTTAGTTTCCAGAGCTGAAAAGAAAGGCGTGTTAAAAAAGATATAAAAAAACAAACCCCTATAAAGGGGTCTGCGTCTTCGCCTATTTTAAGGATTGCTCCCTGAACCCATTCTCTGCCAAAAAGGGCAGGCCTTCAGCGAAAATCTATACTATAAGACTACCATAACCGGCCAAAATGCCAAGGCCGATTTTTAGGGTTTAGTAAAAGGCTGATTTTTGCTATTATTAAAGCAATAAAGACAATAAATAGTTAAATGACACTTAAAAAAACAAACTATACAGCCGTAATTATATTTGCTATTTTGGCGGCTGTTTTTTTCTTGCCTGCTATTATAGGTTTTAAGTATTTCGCGCCAACGGACATTGTTAGAAATAATCAGCCGTTCCATAATGACTCCCAACCGCATAACCAAGTAATAGGCGATGTCGCCTATCAATTTTTACCGTGGTTTAAGTTATCCAAAGACTTCCTCAAAGCCGGTCATTTCCCATTTTGGAACATTTACTCCGGTGGTGGACTTCCGCTATTTGCCAATATGCAAGCAGCGGTGTTATTCCCGCTAACTTGGCTATTTTACATTTTCAATTTTAAAATCGCTTTGTTGCTATTCGCATTTATAAAGCTATTTCTGTTTGGTTTTTTTTCTTACCTCTTTCTTAAGGAGCTTAAATTAAAGTTTGAAGTTTGCCTGATAGGCGGCACGGCTTTTATGTTTGCCAACACCAATGTTATATGGCTGCTCTGGCCGCTTAGCAGTGTTTTGATATTCTTACCGCTGAATTTTTATCTGGTAGAAAAAATCGTAACTACAGGCAAAAAACACTATCTGGCAATTTTTACCTGCTCTGTTGCCTTAAGCGTTTTTGCTGGCCACCCACAAACGCTGTTTTATATGTTCTTTGCTACTGGCCTATATTTCCTTTTCCGTGTATGGGTTACAAATACGAATGTGCGTTTGAAAATCAAATCAACTTTGGCGTTTGGAATATCTGCGGCTTTGGGCATAGGCCTGTCCGCCGTGGCATTACTGCCATTTTTAGAATACCTAAAATTGAGTGAAAATTTAGTTACAAGGCAACAGTATTTAACCAACCCGTGGTTTTTACAAAAATGGATATTTATTACAAATTTAATCCCAGACTTTTTTGGCAATCCAGCTTATAAAAATTTTTCCTATATGGTTGGCTATAGCGAACAGGCTATGGGCTATATAGGGATTACTCTGTTACTGCTGGCACTATATGCGCTGATAGTAAATTACAAAAATAAATCCGTTATATTTTTTACCGGGCTTCTATTTTTAGCTTACTGCCTGATTTATAAATTTGAGCCTATCTATTGGTTAATAAACAAATTGCCTGGCTTTAGTCTTAATTATAATCACCGCTTTCAGTATGTTTGGGCGTTTGCCGCTGTCGTCTTGGGCTGCTTGGGATTGAATGAAATTATTAGCAAGGGTCTAAACAAGGTGAAATTCTTTATAGCGGCAGGACTTCTTACTACCATTGGGATTGTGAGTTTTTTAATTGCAAAAATTCACAGCAAAACTTTACAGACGCCAATAAGCTGGCACTCCATAAACAATTGGCAAAATTTCTTCTTCCTAATTTTACTTCTCAACTTGGCAGCCGCTGTTTTTGTAATTTTCAAATTGAAAAACAAAGTAAAATGGCTTTGGGTCTTATTGGTTTTGGTGTTTTTTGAAACTGGGATACACGGAATAATCTTTAACACTGCTTCCGGTAACGCAGATTTTTTCCCTACGACTGGCGCAACAGCCTTTTTAGCTAACGATTTCGCAAAAAACTTTAACAAGACCTTTTCCTACGACCATATTTTCCTTCCCAACTTAAGCACGTGGTATGGCTTTAATCAAGTCACAGACTACGACGCTTTTTCTTTAAAATCGTCTTGGAATTTTAAGAAAAACATAGCCAGCTTTAATTACTTCCCCGAATACACCTTTGACACGCCAAATATAAATGCTCTGGAGTTTTTTGGAGTTAAAAATGCAGTTTATCCCAGAGGTTTAGAACAAACGCTAACCAATAAATACCCCAATTTACCCATAGTCTACCAAGACCAGCAAGTAACTATCTTTGGACTAAACCCTTTACCAAGAGCCTATATTGTCCAAGCAAACAGTTTGCAGCAATTTCAGAATAATGTGAACGGCCTGCTAAAAAATCCTGACTTAAGAAAAATTAGTTTTCTTGATAGTTATGAACTGCAAGAAAACGGTACCAGTTTAATAAGTTATCATTCTGACGTTGATACTTACTTAATGACAAACGAAAATTACTACCCTGACTGGCAGGCAAAATTGGACAATCAAACCAATTTACCAGTCTTGGATGTGTTAGGTTTTAAGGCTATTAAATTGCCAACTGGACAGCACTCACTGCAAATTTTCTACCACCCAAACTCTTTTTATTCAGGTCTTAAAATAAGTCTTGTTTGCCTATTTATTTTCGTGCTTTGGATGTTCTATATTTTGGCGATAAAAAATAAAGGCGCTTAAAAAACAAACTCGCTAATTTTTGCTATAATCAAGAGACATACAGCCTCTTTTTTATTAAATTCCCTCTATGACGCCGGAAGAAGAGCTACATAAAACTGTTTGGCAAATTCTTGCCGAAATAAAACAGGAGCAATTAGCCACCCCAGATGATGAGTATATTATTATTGATACCGAAGCAGATACCGGAGTTTTAACTTTTAGCATATACAGTTTCATAAAACCATCTTGGGCGAAGTTTGCTGCCCTGCTTGCTGTCATATTGCTGGAAGCAGGTTTCCTATTTTATTCACTGATGGGAGCTATTTATTAAATCAAAATGGAAAAAGAACGAAATATAACTTTGATGTTGGAAGCTATAAAGACGAACCCTAAATTTCACCAACAACTTTTAAAAGATGTCGCTTTTGACATTATGATGAAAGTCTATCCGGAATATGATGAAGCGCAAAGAAAAACCGGCAGGAAAGATATGGGTCTGGAACATTTAGACAAACATCCCGCATCGGCCATTGACTACCAGACCGAGGAACGGGGATTGGCTTTTGTAGATAAACTGGTCGGCTTGGGAAACTTGGATGCAATTAAACAATACTTGGAAGAGCATAAAATTTCAGAATACTACCCCACGGACATTCCAGAGTATATAGCATACACTTACAATGATATGCAAAAAGCACCATCCCAATAAACATCGGCAAAAATTGAATTTTTTGTTATAATCAAGAGGCAGTAAGCCTCTTTTTTATTTCCCCCTCTATGAACCCTCAAAAACAATATGAGCGCAATTTGTGGTGGCTGATGCGGCAGATTAAGTTGGAGCAGCTTCTTGGCGTGGACGGCAAATCTTTTCTGATTTATACTATCTCTGCTAATCACTATCCACTAACCACTCCCCTATGAGCTTCCAAATCGGAATTGTCGGCCTGCCCAACGTGGGCAAATCAACATTATTTAACGCCATAACCAAAAGCAAAGTGGAAGCTGCCAACTACCCGTTTGCCACCATTGACCCAAATGTTGGCGTAGTTGCTGTGCCGGATGAACGCCTGGCCAAACTGGCGCACTTGGAAAATTCGGAAAAAGTCGTGCCCACCACGATTGAATTCGTGGATATTGCGGGACTGGTAAAAGGCGCGAGCCAAGGCGAAGGCCTGGGCAACCAGTTCCTCTCCCACATCCGGGAAGTGGATGCCATTTTGGAAGTAGTCAGGCATTTTGAAAGCAAAGACATTATCCACGTGCAGGGCAGCGTGGATCCCCAGCGCGACATGGAAACCATCGGCCTGGAACTCCAGCTGGCTGATTTGCAGAACGTGGAAAAGCGCCTGGAAAGCGTGCAGCGCGGGGCCAAATCCGGCGACCGGGACCTGGTGATAAAAAAGCAAGTTCTGGAAAAATACCAAGCCGCCTTGAATGCCGGCCAAATGGCCAACACGGTCAGCCTGACGGATGAGGAAAAGGAACACAGCAAGGACATCCAGCTTTTGACTAACAAACCCATGCTTTTTGTCGCCAATCAAAGTTTTGATTTGGCAAAAAAAGAATTTCCAAATGCCAAATGCCAAATTCCAAACGCAATCACCATTGACGCCCAGCTGGAATCGGAACTGTCCGAGCTGGACGAGGCGGAGCGCTCCGAGTACTTAAGAGAGCTGGGGCTGAAAGATTCGGGCTTGGATAAGATCATCAAGGCTGCCTACCAAACCTTAGGGCTGATTACTTTTATTACGGCCGGCCCCAAAGAGAGCAAGGCCTGGACATGTACCAAGGGCAGCAAAGCCCCCCAGGCTGCGGGCAAAATCCATACTGACTTTGAAAAAGGCTTCATAAGAGCCGAGGTCATCCAATGGGACAAACTCCTGGAAGCCAAAGGTTATGCGGGCGCGAGAAGTAAAGGCTGGCTCAGAGTAGAAGGCAAAGAATACGTTATCCAAGACGGCGACGTAGTTCATTTTTTGTTTAATGTTTAGTTTGATATTATCATACTAATCCTGCCAATGCAGTCTTAAATTAAGATTTAAGGCTCGCGGGGTTTCCAATCTTTGGAG
The DNA here is from genome assembly GCA_021847435.1 of bacterium. GTDB lineage: Bacteria > Patescibacteriota > Doudnabacteria > UBA920 > UBA920 > PALSA-1336. The sequence continues at coordinate 14,881 of JAJZRC010000017.1, read as the reverse complement.
CGCCAGAGTATTATATCTCACGGGATATAATAGCGTGCGGATATCGATTGCGGTGATACTTCTTGTCTGTTTCCAGCGGAGGTGCTGTTTAAACAACCGCTACTCCCGAGTTAAATACAGGAAAGGAAAGGGTATAAGCCTCTAAAAGGACAGTAAGCCTTAAATTTTCCAGTGCTTAGGGACGGAAACAGACAATTTCTCGACTCCAACGGGTATCGCGTCTGCGTCAAGCTCAACCTGGACGGTCTCAACGTCAACAACGACGATCCCTCGTATTCGGACAACGACAATTTGTTCGTCTGCGTGGCCCGGAAGTCTCATCCTTTTTATCAGACCTACCCTTTAAAGGGTAGGTCTGATTGTTGTAGCGGTTGAACTGATTTTTTCCAGCCGCCTAACATTCTGCCTATTTCATCTACCGAATCCTGAAAGAAAATATACTTTTTATTGTCCATGGCTTTAATGTCTTTAGCCAGGCGCATATAAATCCTTAAAATATTAAGTTTGCCGCTGGCCTTATCCAAATAGGGTAATTTTTCCGCTTTGGGCAGGCCAGTGGCTGTCAGTAGACATTCCAAAATTTCCGTCAAAACAACTTCGCTTTTTTGGCCTAAGGAATATCTGTCCTGCTTGGGGAAAGTCTTTAAACAAATATAAAATTCCTTGTATAGATCGTAAGACTTTTTAAAAATTGGCACGTCGAATTCATTCATATGAAAATCTATAAAGATATTTTTAGCAAAATAACCTCGGCGGACAACCTGTTCGACTCATGGCAGGCATTTCGCAAGGGGAAAACTAAACGCAGCGACGTAATGGCTTTTGAGTTTTCATTGGAACGAAACATTTTTGATTTGCGTCATGAATTAAAAACTAAGCAATATAGGCATGCGCCCTATTCTTCATTTTTTATCCAAGACCCCAAGCAGAGAAATATCCACAAAGCCAGAGTCCGGGACAGGCTGGTTCACCATGCCATTTTTGCCGTGCTTAACCCCATTTTTGAAGCGACTTTTATTCCCAACTCTTTTTCTTGCCAAAAAGGCAAAGGCACCCACAAAGGGGTGGAAACGCTTAAAAATATATTAAGAAAAGCCAGTAAAAATAACACTAAGCCCTGCTTTGTGCTTAAGTGCGATATCAGGCAATTTTTTCATTCGGTTGACCATGATATTTTGATTTCTATTGTTGGGCAAAAGATCAAAGACCCTGATGCCATGTGGCTAATCCAAGAGGTTATGGAGAGCTTCCCTAATGGCGTGCCTATAGGAAACCTGACCAGCCAGTTATTTGCCAATATTTATTTGAACGAGCTGGACTGCTTTGTTAAGCACAAGCTGAAGGTCCCTTTTTATGTTCGCTATACCGATGATTTTATTCTGGTTTCAGATTCGCCTGAAAAACTTCTATCCTTACTGGAATGGATAAAGCTGTTTTTGCGGGAGCGGTTAAATCTTAACCTCCACCCGCACAAAGTTAGTTTGCGCAAATACCATCAGGGAATTGATTTTCTTGGCTATATTCAGTTTCCCAAATTCAGGATTTTGAGGAACAAAACTAAGCGAAGAATTTTAAACAAGTCGGCTAAAGGGATTAATGAGCAATCATTACAGTCATACTTAGGTGTTTTGTCACATTGCAACGCTCATAATTTTGGCGAAAGTTTAAAGAATGAGTTTTGGTTGCAAACTGAAATTGCGAAAAAATAAAAAATTTCGGGAGGCTTCACGTCAGACGTGAAGCCTCCTTTCATGGGCTCAAAACTCAAAACTTCTGAGTGCCGAACCCTCAAGCGATCAAGGCCCGATTACGGCTCTTCCGGGCCACGCAGACGAACAAATTGTCGTAGTCCGAAAACGAGGGAGCGCCGTGGCCGACGTTGAGACCGCCCAGGTTGAGCTTGACGCAGACGCGATACCCGTGGGAGTCGAGAATGTGACCCCAGTGGTACTGGTTATCGAACAGCCGGTTGCCGGTGGCCTTCTGGTGAGCAAGCACCGCCTGGGAGAACACGCGCTCGTCGGCGCGTTCGTAATCCTCGCCCAGTGCGGTGATGTTGTCGCCCTGTCCCTGCCAGTTAGTCAGGTTCCAGCGCGGCGTCATATCGAGCAGGTAATAGCCGGCATCCGGCTTACTGTCGCCCACTTCCTTATAGTTGGGCTTCAGGAACCAGTCCGCGCCCGAATAGTAGTTGGGCTTGCGGCGATTGTCGGTACCGAGGATGCTGTGCTGCTCACGGAACGAAAGCGCCGAAGCGTAAACCAAAATCCATTTGTGCGTTCCGGCCTTGTTCTGGGCGGCGCACTCCTGAATCTGCTCTGCGCTCGGGCATACCACGGGCTCGTCCTTGGAGAACGGCCGTTTGAACGTCGCCATGTTCTGTTCTGCCGTTACCACGCTCGTTTGACCGAGCAGGGTCAAAGCGCCAGGAAGATCGAAGACCGGAGTCATCTTACGACGAGCAAAGCGGTGAGCTGCTACGTGAAGGTCCGGCACGAATTCGCCGAAGTTCTCGTTGAGCACCTGAGCCTCTTCATCGCCGTATTCGCCCTCAGCCAAGGCTTTTTCAAATGCGGTGTCCAAGGCCTGGCGAAAGTGGCGAATCTTTGGAGCTGCTGCTGGGGTATTGCTAGGCGTGATCAATGGGTTTTCCATCGTCATCACCCTCCTTTTTAGTTTTGTAGGTTCTGAAATATCCTTGGGCCGCAAGGACACGGGTCTTACTAGACCCTATATTATAATAAATTTTTATAAATTTGTCAAGATGACAAAATTCCCAATAAATGTTATGATCTTTTCAACTTAATAATTCATATTCCCCCTACACGGGGGATAGAAAGGACACTTTCTATGCCGCAATATGAGCTCATGTATCTGCTTGGCAGCCATGTGGCTGATGACGAAGTGCCAAAAATTTCCCAAAGCGTACTCAAATTCGCCGAGGACTTTGGCGCCAGCGACATTAAAGAGACCCAGTTAGGAAAAAAGAAACTCGCCTACCCCATAGGCAAGACCCGCAACGGACATTATGTTGTGGTCAATTTTGCGATGGACGGCAAAAACATCAATTCGTTTGATGCCAAAATCCGTACTCAGGACACGAACATCATCCGCTATTTGATAGTCAATCTGGACGAGCATCTGGCCCGCCTGGAAAAAGACAAGATTGCACAGGCCAAAATTGTGCGTAAAGCCCCGGCTGCCGAAGAACCAGCTGCCGAGAAGCCGGCAAAACCAGCCACAGCCAAAAAAGTGTCCCCGGTCCTGGCAGACATTAACGAGGAAGACCTGGACAAAAAAATAGAAGCCGCATTGAGTGAAGACCTGACAAAATAAAATTACAAATTACAAATTCCAAATAAATGACAAAGGCTTACACATTTGAAGTTTAATGATTGGGTATTTGAGCTTTGTTGGAAATTTGATATTTGATATTTGATATTAAAAAAATTAATTTATTAATTTTTACTCATATGGACTTAAACAAGGTTATGATAATCGGCCGGCTCACCCGCGACCCGGAACTCCGAACTACTCCTTCCGGAGTGAACGTCTGCCAAATCGGCGTGGCAACCTCTTTTGTCTACACCAACCAGCAGACAGGCCAAAAAGTGGAACAAACCGAATTCCATAACGTCGTACTTTGGCGCAAATTGGGCGAAATTGCCCACCAGTACCTGAAAAAAGGCACCCAGGTGTTCATTGAAGGCCGGCTGCAGACCCGCAGCTGGGACGGCAAGGACGGCCAAAAGCGCTACCGCACCGAAATTGTGGCAGACAACATGATTATGCTCGGCCGCGCCAATGCCAGCGGCAGCCCTGCGCCCTCCGGCCAGTTCGCGGCCCCGGCGCAGCAAACTCCGGCTCCGGCCGCCACCCCGGCCCCAGCAGAAGAACTGCCGACCATTGTCCAGGGCGAAGACATTAATGTGGAAGACATTCCATTTTAATTGACCAAAATTAAGTAAAATTACCAGAATTGACCAAAATTTTGGATTTAAATTTTATTTAATTTTAATTAATTCTGATCAATTTTATTTAATTATTCTATGAGACCTAACAACAATAACAAGCCGGCAGAAAAAAAACAATGCTATTTCTGCTCCAATAAAATCTCCACGGCGGACTACAAGGACACAGCCACGCTGCGCCGCTTTATGTCCCCGCATGCCAAAATCTTAAACCACAACCGCACCGGCACCTGCCCGAAGCACCAGCGCATGGTATCCGCCGCCTTAAAGCGCGCCCGGCACATGGCCCTGCTCCCATTTGTGGCAGCATAGCCACAAATGGTAAATTCCAAATACCAAATCTCAAATTCCAAATAAATGACAAATTTCAAAAGTCAAAGTTGGATAATGGAAATTGGTAATTGGGGCTTATTTGAAATTTGTTATTTGTAATTTGAAATTTAATCTTATGGACTTAAACGACTTAAAAATCGGCACCATTATCCTCTGGGAAAACCAGCCTGTCCAGGTAATCTGGTCCAACCGCATGCGCACAGCGCAAAGAAAACCGGTTATGCAGACCAAGCTGCGCAATGTCATCACCGGCAAAGTGTACGAATATTCCTTCAAGTTCGGCGAAAGCATAGATGAAGCCGATGTCACAAGAGAAAAAGCCGGCTTTCTGTACGCCGATGACGCCGGCACCCACTTCATGAACCAGGAAACTTTTGAAACCGTGGACATCGACAAATCCGTAACCCTGGAACAAGAAAAATTCCTTAAGGAAGGCATGGAAGCGCAAATCTTAAAGTTTAACGGCAACCCGGTATCCATTGAACTGCCCATCAAAGTGGAGCTAAAAGTCACCGAAGCTCCCCCCTCCACGGTCGGCAACAGCGGCGGCAACGTCACCAAGCCGGTGACTTTGGAAACCGGCCTGGTGGTTAATGCGCCCATGTTCATTAAGGAAGGCGATGTACTCCGGGTGGACACCCGGACCAGCGAATACGTAGAACGCGTCTCCCAATAAACCCCCTCGATTTAATGACCTCCTCCCCGGGCTAAAGCCCGGGGTTTCTTGGCATATAACAAGGGGAATCCTTGTGATCACAAGGATTCCCCTTGTTATTTTAACTGATGCGCTACTAACGCAGCCGGCTATCGCTGTAAACCATTACCGGCAATATCGGCAAGGACATATCCGCCGGGTTGGCGCTGACAATGAAGTCCGCCTGCCCGCCGTTGTTGGTGAATGTGCTCCAGTTAGGCACGGGAATGAGGCCGGATTCATGGACAAAATAAACCGTATTCCCGCTTTTCACCCAAGCGCCCCAGGGGTGCGACACATAAGCGGAGCGGATGATATATCCGGAATCGGACAGCCCCGAATTCCCTACCGGAAGCACGTTCGCGAACTTGTAGCCGAGTCCGGTAAACGCGCTGGCGCTGGCAAATCCGGTTTTGGTATTTTTATAAACAATATACACCGTGCCGTTCTCCGAAATCAGCTGGCCGTTGGCGTAAACGCTGGCCCCCAGGACATTGCTGCCCGGGTACTGCAGTCCGCCGCCGTAATAATAGCCGCCCGAAACTGTCACGTACAAATTGGCGCAATTGCCGCCGCCGCTCTGGCAGACATACACCGTGGTACTGCCGTTTTGGTTGGCATAAACATTCAGCACGCTGCCGGACACGGAAGCCGAAGCCACAGACTGGTTGGTATTGCTGGAAATATAATAGCTGCCGCTGCCATAAATGTTTACGCTCGCATTCTGGCCGGAAGATAAACTTAAGCTGGTTTGGCTTAAGGACGGCGCGCCGGAACCGCCGTAATAACCGCTGCCCACCGTCACATACAACGTGCCGCACAGGCTCAAAGAAGAATGACAAACGGTAATGCTGCTGCTGCCGTTCTGGCTGGCGTACAAATTCAGCACGCTGCCGGACACACTAGCCGTCACCACGCCCGGGTTGCTGTTGGAAGAAACATAGTAATAATTACTCCCGTAACCGTAAGTGCCGGAATAAACGCCGCTGTTAATAGACACTGCCAGACTCTGGCCAACATACAAATTGGGGCTTTGCGGACTGAACCACACGCTGCCGCCAGTTGTGCCGGAACCGCTCACGGTCACATAAATATAGCCGCATTGGCTGGAGGACCCCAGCGCACAGACGTAAACAGTACTGCTGCCCGCGGCATTGGCGTAAAGATTAATCTGGTTCACATTCAGGGAGGCGGTTACCACGCTTGGATTGCTGTTGGAAGAAACATAAATCGCCGGAACGTTATAGGCGGTAACGCTAACACTCTGGCCAACGGACATATTCACGCTCGTTTGGGAAAGGGACAAGTTTCCGCCGCAGCCATAGTAACCGCAGGAACCGCCAGAGACAGTCACGTACAAACTGGCGCAATTGCTGCTATAGCCGCTCTGGCAAACATAAATTGTTGCGGAACCGCTGTTTTGCGCGGTAACATACAGAGTCGAACCCGAAACATATGCGCTGGCAACATTGGAATTGGAATTACTGGAAATATAATAGCTGCCGTACGAAGATCCGCTGCCGTAAATTGCCGCTGTCGCGCTCTGGCCCTGGCTTAAAGCCAGGCTGGATGGGGAAAAATACAGATTGCCGTAACCGCCATAGCCGCTCACGGTCACATAAAGGCTGGCGCAGGAAGAAGCATTGCCGACGCAAATAGTCAGCGTGGCGCTGCCGTTCTGTAACGCATAAACCGTGATTGTGTTGCCGCTTACGCTTGCCGAAACCGCGCTGGAATTGGAATTATCGGACACATATACATTGCTGCCGCCATATACCGGATACGGCAAGCTGGCAGTCACGCTGGCGCTCTGGCCCGCAGTCAAACTCAGGCTGGTTTGTGATAATGTCAGGCCGCCCACGCTGCAACCATAATAATTACACCCGCCTCCGCCAGAGTATACCGAAATTGTAGAAGTCTGCTGCCCGCCTACGACCGCGTACATCTGCAGTACGCTGCCGGAACTCTCAGTCGGTATGCTGACCACCTGCGTAAAATAGCCGCTCTGGTCAGTCTGTCCGATATTATTTACCGTGGTCCAAAGGCTGCTGGACTGGCGGTAATACAACGACACTTGGCTGTATGAAGCCCCGCCGGAAACAGTAATTTGCACATTGCTGCCATACCCGCCCTGGTAAGTAGCCGAAAGAGTCGGATTATAATAATTGTAAACCTGGCTATAAGCTGCGGCTGGGGCCAAAAAAACCGCACAAATAAGGCCAAAAAGCAAGCCTTTAGTGAATATCTTGTTCATAAATTTTACGTTAATTCTGACTTTATATTATCGCCCTTTTTGGCGATTTCGTCAACAGTTTTTGGCTCAAATATAAAAAAAGCCGCCCAAAGGCAGCGGCATAAAATCACCCAAACTTAAGCTTGCCTTCTTATATACCCAAAAGCGGACCAAGCGGCCCTGCCCCCTTCCCCCATACACACCAAAAAATCAGCAACCGGCGATGCGGTAACGCTGCCGGCGGCAAACACCCCCGGCACATTTGTAGCCATCTGGCTGTCTGTCTTGATCCGGCCAGCCGGATCTTTAAAGGTCAATAAGTCAAAAGCGGTATTGCCTTCCCCTGCCTGCCCCTTGCCGCTGCAAATGATCACGGCCTTGGAATAATACAGCCGGCCGAGGCTGTTTTCGACCGAGAAGCTGACTACATTCTTTTCCAAAGTCAAAGCTTCAGTGCCGAACAGCGCCTCCAGAGTCTGCGGGTGCCGCTGCCGCGCCGCTTTGAACTTCTCCCGCAGGTCTAAAGAGGCCAAATCCGATTGGCTTTTTTGCAAAATCTTTGGCGAAAATTCTTTGGCAAGCAGCAGGACGCTCAAGCCTTTATCAGCGGCCGTAATAGCCGCTGATAAACCTGCCGGTCCGGCGCCGATCACAATTACATGATGCATAATAAATTAAGAAGCGGAGGATTTAAGCTGGCCGAGGTTTAGTCCCAATATCGCAAACAGCAGTACGGCGCCCCCGGCGATTTGTGACAGGCTTAAAGCTATCCCTAAAAATTTCCAATTCACCAGCGTCACAGCCAGCGGGTAACCAAGCTCCATCAGCGTGGCTAAGGAAGCCGGCGTATGCTTCAGGCCGAAATAATAAATTAACAAGGCCGCAAAACCGGTGAGTATGGAAATGATGATAACGTTTTGCCAGTATAAACCGGCCATCAAATTGAACTGGAAGCCGCTGGAAAAAATAAGCAAAGCGGCCAGGAACAACAAACCAAACACAAACCGCATGCCATTAACCAGCTGCAGATCCAACCCCAAAACCAGGCTCCGGCCCACGACTGTGCCGCCGGCCCAAAGAGCTGCCGCGGCAATTGCCAGCGCCGGACCGGATAAAAACCCGCTTCCCGTCCCCGACCATAACGCCACAGGATTTGCCCAGCCAAAAGTCACCCCGTACGCTCCCAGCAACGCCACTGGGGCCAAAAGCCAGAATTTTCCCCGGGGCCGCTCTTTTAAAAACACCATGGCCAAGAAAATGGCGAATACCGGCTGGAGTTTCTGCAGCAGGGCGGCAACAGTAAAATTATAGTTCATGGCCACAGCGCCCTGCACGAACAAAACCGCGGCCCAGGCCGAAGCTCCGGCGCCAATGTAGACAAGGCCTGCCCATTGCTTAAAAGACAGGGATTTTAGCCGGCCGAAACTCGCCAACAAGCCGGGCAAAGACAAAAGCGAATTTACGACATGCTCCAAAAAAGACACAAACGCTGGCGCCAGACCGCCTACGAGCAAAGGCTTGCGAAACGGCGCGTCCGCGGCCCATAATAAAGACGCCGCGAACACGGTGAAGCTGCGCAATTTTTGTTTAATTTCCATAATACCTCACCAGTCTAATGTCTTTTGCTATCTGCCGCTTCAAAGACGGCATGGAAACAAATTGTTTATAAACCCGCAAAAATTTTTTGAGACCCAATTCAACTCTTTGTCCGTACAAATTTCCCTCAAAATCCAAAAGATGGGCCTCAATCGCAGGCAGGCCCGCGGGGCCGAGCGGCCCGATTACAATGCCTGCCAGGAATTTTTTATTTTTATATTTCCCGTTTTTTATTTCCGCGGTTCCCGCCCACACTCCCAGCTTCGGCTTCGCTTTTAAGCGGGCCCACTGCCGCCGGTCCAGATTGGCGGTGGGAAAACCTAATGTGCGCCCATATCCCCGCCCTTTAATAACTCGCCCGCTGATAATTGGCGCCGCTGCAGCTTTTGCAAATCTTTGAATCATGAATTCGGAATTATGAATAATGCTGTAATAACCCTAATTCCTAATTCGAGCTTCCTGACTCTGCTTCGGCTAAATATTTTTCCGCATCCAGGGCTGCCATGCAGCCCGCGCCTGCGGCGGAAATGGCCTGGCGGTAGCGCGCATCAGCCACATCCCCGGCCACAAACACGCCTTCCTTGTTGGTGTGGGTATGGTTGATGATTTTTATGTACCCTTTTTCGTCCGTCTCAATGCCCGCATTTTTGAATACCTCGGTGGCGGGCTTGTGGCCAATGGCCAAAAATACCCCCTGCACGTCCAGCACTGATTCTTCGCCTGAGTCATTGTTTTTGATCTTGAGGCCCTCCACATTATTTTCTCCCACCACGTCAACCACGGAAACATTCGCTGCAAAATTTATCTTTGGATTCTCCTGCGCCCGCTTCAGCATGATCTTGGAAGCCCTGAATTCATTGCGGCGGTGGACAATGGTGACCCGCTCGGCAAACTTGGTCAAAAAGTTAGCCTCTTCCATGGCGCTGTCGCCGCCGCCTATAACAGCCACCTTTTTTCCTTTGAAGAAAAACCCGTCGCAGGTGGCGCAGGCGGATACGCCTTTGCCGCGCAGGCGCTGCTCCCCGGGCAAATTCAGCCACATGGCTTCCGCGCCTGTGGCAATAATAATGCTCTTGGCCAAGTATTCGGCCCTGTCGGTTTTCACCGAAAACGGGCTCTGGGAAAAGTCCGCAGCCGCCACGTTTTCCTGGACAATTTTGCCGCCAAACCGCTCTGCCTGGCGTGTCATGTTTTGCATCAAATCCGGCCCCATAATCCCCTGGGGAAACCCGGGGAAATTTTCCACTTCCGTAGTATCCATAAGCTGGCCGCCCGGCTTGTTGCCGGCAATTATTAAAGGCTTCAATTCGGCGCGAGCCGCATAAATTGCCGCAGTCAGGCCGGCCGGGCCGCTGCCGATAATAATTGAATTGTAAATTTCCTCATTGGTCATAAGAACTTGGACTATTACTGATAAATCCAGCGTTTGCCGGGAAAAAACTAACAGCCGGCAGTTGTCGTTATTCTATTTTACCCTACCAGCAAGAGCTTGACAACCTTAAGCCCTTTGCGCTACACTGCCGGGTCCGCCAGCGCGTGGTCGATGCGCGCAACTCGGCGGCCAAAAGTTCTTTGGCAATTAGACAGGAGGGTCCGAAAATCCCGGAAAATCGTTTTTCGGGATGGAAAGGAACCTTATGAACTCCCTGCTGTTTCTCGGCATCGGAGCGGCAGCCGCGGTTTTGGGCGCTATGAAAAATAGCGCAGCCGCGCGCCAGGCTTTGCCCAAAAGCAAAGCTTCTGTCCGCTTCCTGCCACAGGCTGTGAGCCTGCTGGTGATCACCGCTCAAATCTCCGAGCTGGTCAAGGTCATTGAGCACGTGTCCATAGTCCATGTGGCAGCCGCGCTGTTTTTGCTGGCCATTCTCATTGCCGGCAAAACGGGAACAGAAGGAGAACTGCACTGACGGCCCCGCACGCAGCAGGCCGCCAGCGCGCCCTTATAAGGTTCCCAATGCAGCAATAAAGCAAAGAGCCCTGCCAACCTTTGGTCGGCAGGGCTCTTTCATTTTCTAACAGAGCTATTTATACTCGCCCAAAATCACCGGCACCTCCAGAGTTTCCTGCCCGCGCAAAATTTTCAGCATAACCTGGTTGCCGGCCTGGTACTGCTGCAGTACAAAATCCAGTTCATGGCGGCTGTCCAGGTTTTGGCCGTTAATGGCTGTAATCACATCATTAACTTCCAGCCCTGCCGTTCTGGCGGGCGAGGACAAATAAACGCCCGTAATCAACGCGCCATCATTCACGGGCAAATTCGCGCCAATCTGCGTGAGCGGATCAATGGTTACAAACTGTACGCCCAAAAACGGGCGGGAAATTTTACCGAAAGCCTTAAGCTGCGCGAGTCCGTCTTTCACCAGGTTAGCCGGCACGGCGAAGTTCAAAGAATAGCCGCCCGTATCAATTAGCGTGTTAATCCCCACCACCTCCCCGGCCAAATTCACCAGCGGCCCGCCGCTGTTGCCCTGGCTTATGGCCGCATCGGTCTGGATTAAGTTGTGGATGCGCGGGCCGGTGCCGTCCACCTCGCTTAAGGCCCGGCCCAGAGCCGAAACCACGCCGCGGGTCACGCTGTTCTGGTAGCGGCCCAAAGAGTTGCCAATGGCAAATACCGTCTGCCCGGTTTCCAGGCTGTCGGAATCCCCCAAAACCGCGGCTGCCAGGCCTTTGGCTTCGATCTTTAAAAAAGCAATGTCGCTTATTTTATCCGAAGCCAAAACTTTGGCCGGATATTTGCTGCCGTCGGCCAGGACCACGGTATAGTTAAAATTAGCATCGCTCACCACATGGTTGTTGGTCACCACCAGGCCGTCAGCTTCCAAAATCACGCCCGTGCCAAAAACCTCCGAGGTAACAGGCGCGCTTAAGGACAGCTGCCCCGAAGACGAAGCGCCCTGCGTTTTGCCAACGCCAACAATGCTGACCGTGGAAGCCTTGGCTTTGCGCACGGCCAGAATTGCCTGCTGCTCATCGGTCAGCTGGCCGGATTTTGCCGCCGGCTTTATGGGGTTTAACCTGATATTTTGGCTGATTGCCTGATTAGCAAAAAAAATAACAACTAAAGCTACTCCCGCCAAAATATATTTTTTTCCCTGATTCATAATTCTTTATTCTTAATTCTATTTTATTCTATTCCCTGCTCCTGCAATTCCTGCAAGATCTGCCTAGTAGCCAAAAGCCAGTTGGGGTTTTTCGGCTGCACGTACACCCCGTTCATCTGCTCTAATGTGTAATCTTTATATTTTCTCTCCAACAGGCTGTTAAAGTCCTTGACCCAGTCCGCCAGCGAGGCATACTTGCGCCAGTAGGGATGTCCGGGTTTTACGCCGATGTTACTGCAGTTGTTGTCCACGCAATTCTTGCCGAACGTGCTTTCCGCAAAAGATATGGCCAAGATCAGCTTCCAGTGCTTTTGCTCGGCAATCGTGTCCGAAACCGAGGCAAACGGAGTTTTTTTCTGCTGCAAATACTTTTTCAGTTTCGCCTTGCGCGCGGCCATGATTTCCGCGGCTTTGGCTTTTTGGTTTTCCGCGGCCAAAGTATTCAAGTAAACCTCCAACTGGCCAATGGTCATATTGAACAATGCGTCGTTGGAAATACTGCTTATTGGCCCTAAGGGGACCGAAGAGTCCAGCGGCATAGCCGCGGGCGAAGCAGCGGCCGCGCTCTCAGCTTCGCTTTTGGGCGTGACCATAACTGACCAGGCGCCGCTGCCAAATGCCAAAAGCACAAACACCACCACGGCATAAACCGGCACCCGCCTTTGTCCAGCCGTGGCTTTTTGCAGCCACATCCGCATGGAGCCAAAAATATCTTTGGGTTGTTTCGGCTGGCAAGCGTTTAAATATCCATGCAGCCGCTCTATTCCCTCATGAATATAAGGCAGAATATTACATTGCAGCCAGGCTTGGGCCGCTTTGGGATTGGCGTTAACTTGGGCTGGGCCTTCGGTAATGGTGTAAGAACGAATAACGACTTTTACGGGTTTGGACCAGTCGCGGATTTTAGTTATTTTTATGCCGTCTATGCTTTTCATTCGCATTCATTATACCATGAACAGCAATCCTTTACAGCCCGCAAGAATTGCCCTTGTTTGACAGCAAAAATTACTTGATATATACTTTACATATCAAGTAATTAATCAAAGAACTTATGAAAGTCAGCAAAAAAACCGAATTCTTAATGAAACTGGCCAAGGCGGTTTCCATAATTGCCCGCAAGCTGGGCGGCATGGGTCTGGGCTTTGGCGATTTGGCCGTACTTTACGCCATTAGCCAATCCCCCGAGGGCAGAATAAGGCGGGTGGATTTGGCCGAGGCTGTGGGCCTGACCGCTTCGGGGGTAACCAGGCTGCTGGTGCCTCTGGAAAAGATCGGGGTGGTAAAACGGGAAGCCAACAAGTACGACGCCCGGGTCAGCTATGTGGCCATGACCAAATCGGGCAAGGAGCTGTTTGAGAACACCTTGAAGTGGGTGGAAATGAAAGTGGACGAAATGATTCCCGACGGCCACCTAAAAAAACTGGACCAGGCCAACGATGTATTAGACCATATTTCATAAGCTTTATTCGTTTTGCTAAAAGCATCAAAAAATCCCGACACAAGGTCGGGAATTTTTGATGGTAGCACGACACACGGGACAAGGGTAGGGATGTTCGGGCGTTTCTAGAGAGAAATGTTTATTACAGCCATTGGCCAGTTTAGGGAGGATTTGAGAACTACCAATCAGCTACAGATCAGGCAAATAGAAATGGAAACAACAAAGATTGACCAGCAGATAGATGACATTATGAGCAAATTCTTGGCCCAGACTTTAACTGATGACGATTACAGGCTCATGAAGGCCAAGCTACTTAGCAGGAAGCAGGAATTAAACGAACGACGGGAGAGTTTAGCTAAAGCGGACGAGGAAATATATCTATCAAATGAAAACCGCCCTTGAGGGCGGCAAACATTCTTTGGTAGCCTCTTGTTTAGATAATGCAAAACCCTTGCTGGAACTGCTTTGGCAGCTTTCTACCTTTGAACCTGTTTACAACAAAGCGGTAAATGCAGCGGAAATACAAGAATAATCTTTTGATAACCTTTCCCCTTTGGCTATCCAAAATATATAATTAGTTTTGTCTAATCTTCTCCAAGGACAAATCTTGTAAAAATTCACAAATTCCAACTTCCTTTAGAATGCGTCCATTGGAACCTCTAATCGTTCTAATTCCAGTAGTGTGATGACTAAGTGATTGTTCATAAGGAATATATTTACTCCACGTAATTGTCAAAGTCTCTTTTGCTCGTGTAAAAGCGACATATAAAAATCTTCTTTGTTCCCTTTTATAATCTTGGTCAGATAGATGATGTGACCTATTTTCTCCTGGAATATTTCCTGCATTACAACCGATTACATAAACATGATCACTGTCTAAACCTTTTGAACCCATAATACTCATTATACGAATAGTATTATCATCAGTGGGTATTGTTCTGATAAAGTCAGTAAATTTTTGATAAAGTTCTTGTACAGTATCATCTTCTTCCATTAATAATTTTAGTGTTTTATTGAGCTGCGCCAATACAGGTTCATGTGGGGGAAACAAATTATCTATTATTGTATCTATAGGTGAACTAGAATCTTGTCCTTCAATTATACTTTTTAGTTGCTGGGCTCTATTGCACAGCATTCTTATTCTTCTGTCTCTTTTGGAAAAATCATCAGGATCTGCGTTGTGAATTAAGTTCTCTAGATTTCCATATTTATCTTTTACAATTTTTATTTCTTTAGCAAAGCCATCGGAATCACCTAATCCTAAATATGATCTAATATGTAGAATTGAGGTTGGATCTGCAAGTAGAGAAAATAATAAAACTTGTGTCTGCTCAATTGGGTTAAATGAAATTTTTCCTGCTAATGCAAATTTCACATTAAGATTTTCTTTTGCTATTTTTTCAGAATTGGCTTCTACGTATGATAGAAATTCTTCTTCTAGCTTTTTTCTAGGAGCTAAAAGTGAAGTACTACGGCCTTACGGCCGTAGCATCAAGGAATTCAAGCGGAGCT
>JAJZRC010000016.1:3118-19800 GCA_021847435.1 bacterium | reverse complement strand
GCAGTCGGTCGTTAGACCTTGAGCGCAGTCGGTCGTTAGACCTTGAGCGCAGTCGGTCGTTAGACCTTGAGCGCAGTCGGTCGTTAGACCTTGAGCGCAGTCGGTCGTTAGACCTTGAGCGCAGTCGGTCGTTAGACCTTGAGCGCAGTCGAAAGGTGGGCTGAAAATTGGCCTGCCCTGAGCGGCAGTCGAAGGGTACATTAAAAAAAATTTCATTTCCTTTTGGTGGAAAAGAAGCTGAATACAAGTAAAGTTGTAGGCAGTTTCTTTTTCACCAACAACGCCCTCTTCCGCCTGGTGGCGGAAAATTTTAGGGCAGAAAGGAGGTGAAAGAGAAAGTGAAAGGACGTTGCTCTGTTGAATGCCCTCCCGGCACGAGAATAGAGCCGGAGAGGATCCTGTCGGTGTGGATCCTCGTTGAATGGCCGGACCACATAGATAGTGGTTCGGTTGGTTATGGACCGGCAGAGCTCGTCAGATACGTAGATATCGACGAGCCGGAAGGGTACACGCACCCGCAGATTGAGGTGCGTGATAGTGAAGGCAGCCTCTGGGTCATCTTCGCTGAAGATGACCATGGGGAGGTGGACGTGGTCATGGCGCCGCCTGGTGAGCAGGTGGTGACGTGCCCTCACTGCGGCCAGTCTTTTATCCGCGAGTGACCCGGAGTAGTAGCCCCACACTCTGGTGGGGCCGGGGGATGTCTTGGAGAAAAAAATCCAAGGCGCATGGTGTTCCCCGTTAGGGTATTGGCCAACACCTAAGAGGCAATATCCAAATCACCAAGCACTTTGGGAAGCTCTGCGCGCACTCGCATCTTCCCGCTCTTTTCTGGGCCATCAGTAAAATTTTCCCATTCCTGTTGCAGGGAGGGGAAGCCCTTCCTTGCAGGGGACAGTTTCGCTGGTGGCCCGCAAAAGGGGAAAATGGTATAATTTACGCATGAATGAAGAAATATTTTTAATTAAACAGCCAATTCCGCTCGCGGAATTAAGAGAAATTGCGGCCAAACGTTTCGGCGACATGGTCAAAGGCGTGGTTGATTTGGAAAAAGGGATAATGGCCCTTGGCGGGGATTTGCACGCGGACGAAGAAGCTTTTTTGCTGCAAACTGGTTCAGCGCAGGAAAATTTGTGGGGTATTAACCTTTATGCGGATTTGCCTATGCCCGATATGGTGGAGTTTGATTCCATGATTAACATCCGTCCGCGCCAGAACAACCGCTCGCGCGGCGTGGAAAGCCAGGAAATCAGAGAAAAAATTATCGCCATTGTGGACAAGCTGATTATATGAACGCTCCGCAGCATAAAAATTTGGAGCAGGGCAGATGGTTTGGCATGACCCTGCCAGAGCAGCTGGGCAATGTGGGAAGCGAATACAGCCGGGCTTGGAGATGGAAAGGGGCAAACCGGCCGGACTACGCGGATAAGGCAATTGATAGAATGCTGGAGTTATTGGATTTGACTTTGGCAGACAGCCGCTGGCGGAATCACCGTTTAAAAGAGCTGTCTCGCTTAAGAGAGCAGGTTTGCGGGGAGTTTTTTTTATCGGACCAACAACCGGCTTTGCAAAAATATTTTGACCAGTTTGCCCAAGCTGCCCGGATGGGCCGTTAATCGGCGCTGTGGATTAAAAAGCTTGCAAATAGGCCCTGGGTTTGTTAACATAGAAATGTACAAGATTGCCACTTGACAAATTTTCCTTGACTGCTAAAATCAAAATACGCACAATTTAATCAGCCTATAACCTTTTGTGGGTCGGCCTTTTTTGCTTACCCCGCAAAATTTTTTTTGCGTGCATGTAAAATAGATTTAGGCTTATTTAAGCCAAAAATATTTTACAAACCATGCTCAATTACTTATTTTGCGGGCAAATAGGCAAGAAAAGGCAATGTTTTGCGCTCTTCATCATGATTTCGGGGAGATTGAGAGTGTAAAATATTTTATCCATCAAAATGGTCATTCAGGCCGTTTTAATCTTAATTAAGCCAAAAAAAGTGCATTTTTTGGCTGAAAGTCATTATTTAAATGGCGAACAAACCCAAAACCCAGACCTTGGCGGCGCAGACTAAGCCGCATAAGGAGAAATTTGCCGCGCGCAAATTTTTTACAGCCAGCCACGAAACCGCGCTGGTGCCTAATTTAATAGAGGTTCAGCTTAATTCCTACCGCTGGTTCGTGGAAAAGGGCTTAAAGGAGCTGCTTAGTGAGGTGAATCCTATCCGGGATTTCACCGGCAAAAATTTGGAACTGACCTTTGGCGAGTATTTTTTCGACAAGCCCAAGTATGACGAATTTACCTCTCGCGAAAGAAATACCACCTACGAAGCCCCTTTGTACGTTTCAGCCAAATTGCTTAACAAAGTGACGGGCAAGACCAAGACCCAGGACGTATATTTCGGCGATTTTCCTTTAATGACTCCGCGCGGTACCTGCATTATCAACGGCGTGGAGCGCGTGGTGGTCAACCAGCTCATTAAATCCCCGGGCGTATTTTTCACCGCGGAAAATTTGCGCGGCAAGCAGTACTATGGCGCCAAAATTATCCCCAATCGCGGCGCCTGGCTGGAGTTGGATACCGATGCCGCAGGCGTAATTGGCGTAAAAATCGACCGCAAGCGCAGAATTCCCATTACCGCCCTGCTGCGCGTATTCGGACTGTCTTCCAATGAGGAAATTTTGGCCAGCTTCGCGGACGCGGATACGGACCCGGACACCCGTTACATTCAGAATACCTTGGACAAAGATCCTTCCACCAACGCGGACGAAGGTTTTAAGGAAGTGTATAAGAGAATCCGTCCCGGCGACCTGGCTACCGTGGACAATGCCAAGTCCCTGATTTCCGGCATGTTCTTTAATTTGGAGCGCTATGATTTTTCCGCCGTGGGCCGCTACAAGTTCAACCAGCGCTTAAATATTGAAAAAAACGACGACCCCCTGCTGACTTTGGAAGATTTGGTTAAGGTAATAAAAGAAATTATAAAGCTCAACAACACCCAGGGTCCGGCCGATGATATTGACCATTTGGCCAACCGCCGCGTGCGCGCGATCGGCGAACTTATCCAGGCGCGTTTCCGCGTAGGCCTGGCCCGCATGGCCAGGATTGCCAAGGACCGCATGTCCCTGGCGGATTTGGAAACCGTGACTCCGGCCCAGCTGATCCACGTGCGCCCGATTGTGGCCACATTGCAGGAATTCTTTTCCTCCTCCCAGCTCTCGCAGTTTATGGACCAGACCAACCCGCTGGCTGAACTGGAACATAAGCGCCGCTTAAGCGCCATGGGGCCCGGCGGTTTGTCCCGCGAACGCGCCGGCTTCGAAGTGCGCGACGTACACCGCAGCCACTACGGCCGCCTGTGCCCGATTACCACTCCGGAAGGCCCGAACATCGGCCTTGTAGCCCATTTGGCTACGTATGCCCGGGTTAATGACTTCGGTTTTATTGAAACCCCCTACCGCTTCGTGAAAAAATACGCAAAAAATGACGGCAAGGACGCGGTGGACGAGATTGCTTTGTATGACATAAAAGACGAAGACGGCAAAGTGCTGGTGGCGGCCGGAGAAAAAATTACCGCCAGCCATGCCAAAGCCTTGGCCAAGCGGGAGCGGCTGCTTACCGTGCGCATCAAGCCCCGAGTGACGGATAAGATTGTCTACATGGACGCGTACGAGGAAGAGCGCTTAACCATCGGCCAGAGCAACATCGCCATTGATGAGAATGATTATTTTATAGAGCAGCGTTCCAGCGTGCGCGTGCACAACGTGCCTTCCATTGCTTCCACCGATGATATTGACGCCTTGGACGTATCGCCCAAGCAGATTATTTCCGTCACCACTTCCTTGATTCCATTTTTGGAACATGATGACGCTAACCGCGCTCTGATGGGCAGCAACATGCAGCGCCAGGCCGTGTCCTGCATCCGGCCGCAGGCGCCGCTGGTCGGTACGGGCATGGAGAAGAAAAGCGCCCGCGACAGCGGCACGGTTATTTTGTCCGAAGAAGACGGGACCATAACCTCGGTAACCGGCGACAAAATCGTGGTGGTCGGCGAAAAGGGCAAGAAGAAGGAGTATAAGCTTTTGAAATTCCTGCGCACCAACTCCGCCACTTCCATTAACCAGATCCCCCGGGTTTCCAAGAACCAGGAAGTGAAGAAGGGCGACGTGCTGGCAGACGGCGCGTCCACCGAAGGCGGGGAGCTGGCGCTGGGACAGAATGTCCTGGTGGCGTTTATGTCCTGGGAAGGCGGCAACTACGAAGACGCTATTTTGGTTTCCGAACGCGTGGTGCAGGCCGACCGCTATTCTTCCATTCATATTGATGATTTTAAAATTGACGTGCGCGACACCAAGCTCGGGCCCGAACAGGTGACCCGGGATATCCCTAACGTGGGCGAGGAAAAATTGAAAGATTTGGATGAAAACGGGATTATCCGCATTGGCGCCCAGGTGAAGGCCGGCGATATTTTAGTAGGGAAAATTACCCCCAAAGGCGAAACCGATCTGACCGCGGAAGAAAAACTCTTGCGCGTGATTTTCGGCGAAAAGTCCCGCGACGTTAAAGACACCAGTTTGACTTTGCCGCACGGCGAGTACGGAAAAGTGGTCAACATTAGGGAATTTTCCCGCGAAGCCGGCGACAAGCTGCCTTCTGGCGTGATCCGCAGCATCCAGGTTTCCGTGGCTGTGTTGCGCAAAATCCAGGTCGGGGACAAAATGGCCGGCCGCCACGGCAACAAAGGCGTTATCTCCAAAATCATTCCCGTTGAGGACTTGCCCTTTATGGCCGATGGTACGCCGGTAGATATTATTTTAAACCCCTTGGGCGTCGTGTCCCGTATGAATTTGGGACAGATTTTGGAAACCCACTTGGGCATGGCCGCCTACAAGCTGGGCTATAAGGTAGCCACGCCGGTGTTGGACGGGGTGTCGGAATCCCAGATCAAAGCCGAGCTGGAAAAGGCCGGCGTGCCCGCAGACGGCAAAGTGGTGCTGTACGACGGTAAAACCGGAGAGCCATTTGACGAGAAGGTGACGGTTGGCGTCATGTATTTCCTAAAGCTTCACCATTTGGTTGACGACAAGATGCACGCGCGCAGCACCGGTCCGTACAGCTTAATTACCCAGCAGCCGTTGGGCGGCAAGGCCCAGTTCGGCGGGCAGCGCTTCGGAGAAATGGAAGTGTGGGCTTTGGAAGGTTATGGAGCGGCCCACACATTGCAGGAAATGCTTACAATCAAGTCCGATGACGTGGTTGGAAGGAGCAAAACTTACGAGGCCATTGTCAAAGGCGAGCCTATCAAAAAACCCAATGTGCCGGAATCTTTCCGCGTATTGGTCAAAGAATTGCAGTCGTTGTGCATGGACGTTGAACTGCTTGGCCGGGGAGGCGAAGTCAGTTCAGCGGCAGAAGAGCCGGAGGTAGTCGTCCCGGCATTCATTTCCCAGCCTGCCGCTATTCCGGACATGTCCCTGTTTGAGGACGAAGTTAAAAAGAAACCGAAGAAAGAGAAGAAAGCGAAATAGCAACAAGAGACAAGTAGCCAGCAACAAGGCTTGTCACTAGCCACTAATTACTAATTTCTTACTACGATGTTAACTCAAACAGAAGATTTCAAAGGCGTACGGCTCAAACTCGCCAGTCCCGAAACCATTTTAAACTGGTCGCATGGCGAAGTGACCAAGCCGGAAACCATAAACTACCGCACCCAGCGGCCGGAAAAAGACGGGCTTTTTGACGAGAAGATTTTCGGCCCGATTAAAGATTGGGAATGTTACTGCGGCAAATACAAGCGCATTCGCTACAAGGGAATTGTCTGCGACAAGTGCGGGGTGGAAGTGACCAAGTCCCAGGTCCGCCGCGAGCGCATGGGCCATATTAAGCTTTCGGTTCCCGTTGCCCACATTTGGTTTTTGCGCGGCGTGCCGTCGCGCTTGGGTTTGATTTTGGATTTGGGCGTAATGGAACTGGAGAAAGTGGTTTACTTCGCCGCCTATATTATTACCAGCGTTGACGAAGAGGCAAGGCAAAACACCGTAGAGCAAATTGAGCGCGAATTCAAAGCCAAGCGCAAAGAAATAGAAGACAAGTATGAAACTTTGATTGCCAAAGGCCGGGCAGCCATGCAGCAAAAGGGCGCCGGGAAAGACGCTGATCTGCTGCAGGCGGAGATTGATGCCGAAATTACCAGGCTCAAAGACGCTTGGGGCAAAGAAGTGGACGCGCTGGAAAGCATCCGCGACCAGGCCAAGTCAGAATTAAAATCCATTAAGAAATACCAGATCATTTCCGAACTGCAGTACCGCGACTTGTCTTTGAAGTACGGGCCCGTGTTTACCGCGGGCATTGGCGCGGAAGCCCTAAAAGGTTTGCTGGAAGAAGTGAATTTGGAACAGCTGGCCCAGGATTTGTCCACCCAGCTGCCGGAATTGGAAGGCCAGGCCGCGCGCAAGGTTTTAAAGCGCTTAAAGCTGGCCAAGTCTTTGATCAATTCCGGGCTGCGTCCGGAATGGATGTTGATTACCATGCTGCCGGTGATTCCGCCGGATCTGCGACCCATGGTCCAGCTGGACGGGGGACGCTTTGCGGCTTCGGATTTGAATGATTTGTACCGCCGGGTAATCAACCGCAACAACCGTTTAAAGAAGCTCTTGGAAATCAAAGCCCCGGAAGTTATCACTCGCAATGAAAAACGCATGCTGCAGGAAGCCGTGGATGCGTTAATTGACAACAGTATCCGCCACGGCAAGGAAGTTACCGCTTCCACCGGCCAGAAGCGCAAACTGCGCAGTTTGGCCGACATGCTTAAGGGCAAACAGGGCCGCTTCCGCCAGAACCTTTTGGGCAAGCGCGTGGACTATTCCGGGCGCAGCGTGATCGTGGTCGGTCCTAATTTGAAATTGCACCAGTGCGGCTTGCCGAAATTCATGGCGCTGGAATTGTTCAAACCTTTTGTCATTTCCAAACTAATTGGCCGCGAGTACGCTCATAATGTCCGCAGCGCCAACCGGCTCATAGAACAGGGCCGAACCGAAGTTTACGATATTTTGGAAGAGGTGACTAAAGACCATTTTGTACTCTTAAACCGCGCTCCGACCTTGCACCGCTTGGGCTTCCAGGCCTTCCAGCCCGTGCTGATTGAAGGCAAGGCCATTCAGCTGCACCCGATGGTGTGCGCGGCGTTCAACGCGGACTTTGACGGCGACCAAATGGCCGTGCACGTGCCGCTGACCGAAGCTGCCCAGAAAGAAGCCAGAGAAATCATGGTGTCAGCCCATAACCTGCTAAAGCCGGCGTCCGGCGATCCGGTTATGACTCCGGACAAGGATGTTGTGGTGGGCTGCTACTATATTACCCGTTTGCGCCACGATGCCAAAGGCGAGGGCAAGGCGTTTTCCAGTCCCTCCGAAGCGATTCTGGCTTACAATAACGGCTATGTAAATATCCAGGCCAAAATAAAAGTTCGCATGGAAAACGGCGAAATTCTGGGAACTTCGGTTGGCCGGCTGATCTTTAATAAAGTTGTGCCCAAAGAGCTGGGTTTTAGGAACGAGAATTTCGACAAAAAGAAACTCCAGGCTTTGGTGCGCGAAGCGCATCGCACTCTGGGCAACGAACGCACCGCGGAACTGATTGACGAAATCAAGCGCACGGGCTTTAACTACATGAAGAAGTCGGGTTTGTCTTGGGGCATGGATGATATTTTGGTTCCTCAGGCCAAATACGAAATGCTTAAAAGCGCAGACACGGAAGTCGAGAACACTTACCAGCAGTACCGCGAAGGCCTCTTGACCGAAGACGAGCGTTATAACCGCGTGGTGGAAATTTGGGCTGACGTGTCCGAAAAAATCGCCAAGTCAGTTACCGGCACCGTGGCGGAACACGGTTCGGTCAATTATTTCGTGTCCAGCGGCGCCAGAGGGTCTTTCTCCCAGATCACCCAAATGTCCGGGATGAAAGGCTTGGTGGTAAACCCGGCCGGAGATGTTATTGAACTGCCGGTGAAGGGCAGCTTTAAAGAAGGTTTGAACGTTTTGGAATATTTTATTTCCACTCACGGCAGCCGTAAAGGCATGTCCGACACCGCTTTAAGAACTGCCGATGCCGGATACTTGACCCGCCGTCTGGTGGACGTGGCCCAGGACATTGTGGTTAACGCCGAGGACTGCGGCACCGAAGAATTTGACTATATTACCGCCGAAGACAGCAAGCGGATGAACAAGCCGTTTGACCGCCGCTTATTCGGCCGCGTGGCTGCCGAAGACGTGAAAGACGCGTCAGGAAAGGTTATTGTGGCCAAAAATCACGGGATTGATGATTTGCAGGCCAAGCAGGTTGTGGAAGCGGGCATTGAGTCCGTAAAATGCCGCAGCGTCTTAAAATGCAAGCTGTCCCGGGGCATTTGCCGCCTTTGCTACGGCTACGATCTGGGCTTTAACGATATGGTTCGCCAGGGTGCGGCTGTGGGGATTGTGGCCGCCCAGGCGATTGGGGAACCGGGTACGCAGCTGACCATGAGAACTTTCCATACCGGCGGCAGCGCTTCCGTAAAAGATATTACCCAGGGGTTGCCCCGCGTGGAAGAATTATTTGAAGCCCGCGAGCCTAAAGGCATGGCTACCGTCAGCGAGATAGACGGCCAGGTTTACATTGCCAAGCCGAACAACAAGGAATTCATCGTACGCATCCAGGGCGCTGACGTGGCCAAGGACACTTATGTTTTGGACATGGCCCAGTCCGCCATTAAAGACGGCAGCAAGGTGGAAGCCGGGGAGACTTTGTACATTGATGAACACGGCAAGACCGTAAAAGCAGAAACTGCCGGCATGGTTCGTCTGGAAAAAGGCAAAATTATCGTGGTCCATGAAAGCGACCAGGTGAAGGAGTATGTCATTCCCGCTTCTTTGTCCCTGTTGGTCAAGGACGGCGACCTGGTGGTAAAAGGCCAGCAGCTGACGGAAGGCAACTTAAACCCCGGCCAGGTTATGAGCCTGGTGGGCGTGGAAGAAGCGCAGAAATATATTGTCCGCGGCGTGCTCGATATTTACACCTCGCAGGGCCAACCGATCCACGATAAGCATATCGAAGTTATTGTGCGCCAGATGTTCTCCAAGGTCCGCATTCTGGATTCCGCGGAGACCGATTTGGTGGCAGGGGAGATTATTGACAAGTCCAAGCTGAATTTGATCAACGAGCAGGCAGTGGCCGCCGGCAAGCGCCCGGCAACCGCCGAGCAGCTGCTCATGGGCATTACCAAAGTTTCTTTGAATACCGAGTCGTTCCTGGCGGCGGCGTCTTTCCAGGAAACCACCCGCGTGCTGATTGAGGCCGCGGTAACCGGCAAGACCGACTACTTAAGAGGACTCAAGGAAAATGTCATTATCGGCAAGCTGATTCCGGCCGGAACCGGCTTCTCCGACGAAATTGCCAAGCAGAATTTGCAGCTGGAAGCCGATACTATGGTTTCCACCGAAGCGGTTGAAGCCGCGGAATAAGTTTTGTTTCCAATAAAAACCGCCCTTTTGCCGGGGCGGTTTTTTTGTTATGCTAAGCGCATAAGCCCAATTTTTATGACAAAAAAATTGTTAGTTTCAAACAGGGCCCGGGAAATCAACCCGTCCCCCATACGCAAGTTTCTGCCAATGGCGGAGCGGGCGGAAAGCCGCGGAATAAAAATTTTCAAATTGAACGTAGGAGATCCTGACATCATCCCGCCCGGGGAATTTATGCGGGCGGTTAAAGCATACCGCCAAAAAAATTTAGGCTACGCTCCAAGCACGGGAATTCTGCGGCACGTTGAGGCCTGGCAAAAATATTACCGAAGATTGGGAGTGCGGCTCTCACGCTCTGACTTAATTCCTACCGTGGGGTGCGCTGAGGCCATTGGTTTCGCTCTCCAGGCTGTCGCCGATGTTGGCGATGAGGTGCTGGTATTCGAGCCTTTATATGCCAACTATAAATCATTCGCCGTAATGCTTGGCATTAAGCTTGTGCCTGTAGCTTTAAATATTGGAACAGGTTTTATACTGAACAGTTCCAAGGATGTCGAGAAAAAAATCAGCAGTAAAACCAAGGCGATTGTAGTCATTAACCCCGACAATCCTACCGGCAAGCTTTGGAGCGAAGCCGAGCTTTATATGTTGGAAACACTGGCAAAAAAATATAACCTGTTTATTATTGCCGACGAGACTTACCGTGAAATCAGGTTTTCGGGCAGGCCCCAGACCATGCTTTCCCGCAAAGCCGCGGCGCAGAATGTGGTTGTGGTTGACAGCATTTCCAAGAGGTTTTCCTTGCCCGGGGCCAGGATCGGGGCGCTGGCAAGCAGAAACGCGGAAGTCATGGCCGCGGTGTTAAAATTCGCCCAGGCCCGGCTGTCCGTGGGCACGCTGGAGCAGTATGCGGCAATTCCGCTTTTGGAGCATGGAAAGCCTTACGTCAGCCGCCTGGTTAAAGAGTATAAAAAGCGGCAGGCGGCAGCGGTTAAGGGTTTGAAAAAAATTAAAGGCGCCAAATTTGTTGCCTCCCAAGGCGCGTTTTACCAGACAGTTGCGCTGCCTATAGACAATGCGGAACGGTTTGTTGAGTTTATGCTTGCTGACTTCAGTTATAAAAATCAGACAGTCATGGCAACGCCTATGCAGGATTTTTATATAAGCAAAGGCAAGGGGCAGAACGAAATTCGGATTGCTTATGTATTAAAAGTAAAAGAGTTGGCAAAAGCCATGGACGTGCTGGCCAGGGGGCTGGAGGCTTACAAGGCGGCATGCCTGCGCTAGAGCCGGGCCATCGTTATGGCAGTCAGGCTGCCGCCATGTTGCCAGGCAATATAAATATCCTTCACGGCCGTGAAGGATATTTATATTCTGAGCGCCGGCTCCGCACCCCGAAATAGAGGGCAGTAAGCGGATCGGACTTAGGTTTTCGGCCAGCCCCGTCTAGCGACGAGTCGAGGTGGGCCATTGAGCGACCATTAGCAGGTCGGTGCTGGCCAGGCCATTGGCTTTAAGCAGCTGCCAAATGTGTTCGGTGACAAAAGGCATGAACGGGTGGAGGAGTTTTAGGCTCCATATCAGCTGGTGGAGCAGGATTTTTTCCGTGTTGATCTTAAGCGCTTCGTCTTTGAATTGTTCTTTGCTCTTTTCCAGGTAGATATCTGCCAGCTCGTGCCAGACAAACTGGTAGATTTCCTGAGCAGCCTCGTGGAGCATAAAGTTGTCCAAGTGTTTCGTGACTGTGTCGGTGGTTTTAGCCAGGGCTTCGAGAATGGCTTTGTCAGCTTCGGTCTTGGCTTCAAATTTATAGTCGCTCGCCGGGACATTGGTCATAATGAACCGGGCAATGTTCCAAAGCTTGTTGCCGAAGTGCTTCATACCCTTGATTTTGTCCTCGGCCAGGGGAATGTCATTGCCCGCAGCCGTGGAAAAAATCAAAGCAAAACGCAAGGCATCCGTGCCATAGGTATCAATTACGCCCAAGGGATCAATGACGTTGCCCTTGGATTTGCTCATTTTTTGGCGGTCTTTGTCGCGCACCAGGCCGTGCAAATACACTGTCTTAAAGGGGATTTGTCCGGTGTGGTAAGTGGTCATCAAAATCATCCTGGCCACCCAGAAGAACAGAATATCGTAGCCGGTTTCTAAGACGTTCGTGGGGTGATACATTTTTAGATCTTTTGCATTTTCATCTGGCCAGCCTAAAGTGGAAAAAGTCCACAAGCCGGAGGAAAACCAGGTGTCTAAAGTATCGCTGTCTTGTTCAACGGGCCCGTTGCAGTTTGGGCATTGAGTGATGTCCTGCGTGCTGACAATTTGCTGGCTGCATGAAGAGCTGGAATCTGGTTGCTGCCCCTCATTTGATATTCCCTGTTTACAGTAGTAAACAGGGATGCGGTGGCCGTACCAAATCTGCCTGGAAATGCACCAGTCTCGCAGGTTGTCTATCCAGTGGAAATAAATTTTCTCAAAATGCCCGGGAATAATTTTAACCAGCCCTTCAGAAACTACGTGGCGCATGAGCTGTTTTAAAGTCACCCGCTGGCCGGTCTGGATGCCGGCGATTTCGCTGTGGCGCATGGTGAATTCGCGGTTGACGTCAATAAACCACTGCTCTTTGATTTGCGGTTCGATAATGCCGCCGCCGCGGCTGTTGGTGGCGACATTGTGGACATAGTGCTCATCCGTTTTTACCAGCAGGCCTTTGTTTTTTAGTTTTTCCACGATTGCGGCGCGGGCCTTTTTTATGTGCTGGCCGGCAAACTCTCCGGCAATGGGCAGGAGCACGCCGCGGTCGTCTATTATCTGCTCAATATCCAGGCCGTGGCGCTGGGCAATTTCAAAGTCAATGGCCGAGTGCGCCGGGGTGATGGTCATGACCCCGCTGCCGAATTCCATATCCGCGGCTTCATCTTTAATAACCGTGGCAGTCAGCGGTCCGTTGATCCATTCCAACTCGATTTTTTGGCCGTGCTTGTAGCTTGCGTACCTTTGGTCATTTGGGTGCATGACTACGTACTTGTCGCCGAACTTGGTTTCCGGGCGCACGGTGCCGATTTCAAACGGACCGTATTTGAAAGTAAAAAACGGGTCCTTCTGCTCCACGTATTGGATTTCGTCGTCGGAAACCGTGGTTTTTAGTTTGGGGTCCCAGTTGACAATGCGGCTGCCCCGGTAAATTATGCCGTCTTCGTACATGCGCTTGAAAGCCGTGCGCACGGCCAGGGTGCGCGGCGCGTCCAGGGTGTAGGCTTCGCGGCTCCAGTCCGCCGAAGCGCCCAGGCGCTTGAGCTGGCCGACGATTGTGTCGTGGCTGCTTTGGGCAAAAGCCTCCACCAGTTTTAAGAATTCTTCCCGCGGAAAATCAAACCGGGTTTTTCTCTCTTTTTTATAAAGATCGGCCTCTACTTTGGATTGTGTGGCAATGGCCGCGTGGTCTGTGCCCGGCAGCCACAAGGCGCGTTTGCCTTGCATGCGTTGGTAGCGGGTCAGGATGTCCTGGATGGTGGCAAAAAGCGCATGGCCAATGTGCAGGGTACCGGTTACATTGGGAGGAGGCATGATTATGGTAAACGGCTCTCTTTTTTCAGAATCGGGCAGCTTGTCCGGATTAAAATAACCGGACTCCAGCCACATTTTATAGATTTTATCTTCGACCTGGGAGTGGTCGTAGGCTTTTGGCAATTCTTGCATAGGTTTTAGGTGTTAGTCCGCCAGCTGGCGGATTAGGTATTAGGTAATTTATAGGTATCCTTGTTTTTTCAGCAGCTTGACCGAAGGCGGGACAATATCGTAGTTTTTTAACTCCATGATTGGTATCCATTCAAGTTTTTCTATTTTTGGGCCGGGGGTTGGATTTCCGGAAACAAACTCGCATTCACAATCCAAATATACATAAAATGTTTGCCTACCGGATTCGTCCGGTTTAATTTCTGTATCCCAGGACAGAATATTGGTTACGGCAATATCTATGCCGGTTTGGGCTTTTACGGCAGAAAGTAATACTGTTTTCCAGTCTGGGTTATCGCCGGAAATTTCAGCCCCGAACATATACCAGGTTTCCTTATAGGGAGGGGAATTGTCGGGTTTTTTGCGGAACAAAATAGAGCCGTGGTTTTTAATTAGGGCAATCACTAAAATTTTTATAGGCATAATGGCTCATTAAAAAATAAAAACACCTGAATCCGCCGGCTGGCGGAGGTGTTCAAGATCCCCCTTCGGGGGAGGTACCATCTTGATTTTATTACGTAATTAATTACTTACATAATTACGTAATTCTTACTTTTATCTCTTTAACGGGAGATCTCCGGTGAAGTCTACTGGCCCCATTGGGGCGTTCTATTCACGCTGTCATCTTGCGATGGCCCCGGGGACAGCCGGAGCATCAGCTTGTATATAGTATATAGTATATAGTAACAAGTAACAAGTAACAAGTAACAAGTAACAAGTAACAAGTAACAAGTAACAAGTAACAAGTAACAAGTAACAAGTAACAAGTAACAAGTAACAAGTAACAAGTAACAAGTAACACCGGTCGTTTTATAGGGCCAGGTTGGAATCTGCTTTTAAATCCGCGCCAGGGACAGGGCGGAAGCCTTGGTGTAATTTAAAAGCTGCGGCAATGCCGATCATTTCCGCGTTGTCCGTGTGCAGGCCCGCAGGCGGCACAAAAAATTCCAGGTGCTGCTCTGTGCAGGCGGCTTGCATGGCCGCGCGCAGAGTTTGGTTGGCCGAAACGCCGCCGGATATGGAAATGCTTTTGGCCTTGAATTCCCGGGCGGCCCGCAGGGTCTTTTGTACCAGCACGTCCACGGCTGCGGCCTGGAAGGAGGCGCAAATATCGGCCTTTAGTCCGATACTTCTAATCCCTAATCCTTTATCTTTTACAAAATATAAAACTGCGGTTTTGAGGCCGGAAAAAGAAAAGTCATAGTTTTTGGCATTGAGCATAGGGCGGGGAAATTTTATGGCCCGGGGGTTGCCTTTGGCGGCCAGGCGCGAAATTTCCGGTCCGCCGGGGTAAGGCAGGCCTAACAGTTTGGCTACTTTGTCAAAGGCTTCGCCCGCGGCATCGTCCACGGTCTGGCCCAAAACTTTGTACTGCTTATGGCTTTTCATTAAAGCCAGAATCGTGTGGCCGCCGGAAACGATCAGGGCAATCATGGGGAACAGATCCTTTATCCTTGATCCTTTATCTTTGACTCTTGAAAAGGGGGAATAGAGGTGTCCCAGCATATGGTTTACGGGAATGAGCGGTTTTTGAGCGGCCAGGCCCAAAGCTTTGGCGAACTCCACGCCCACGATTAAAGAGGGGATGAGTCCCGGGCCCTGGGTTACCGCAATGTAGTCGATAGCTTTTAGCTTGTAGCCGCTAGCTTTTAGGGCAGATTCAACCACGGGGCGGATGTTTTTGACGTGGGCGCGCGCTGCCGCTTCCGGCACCACTCCGCCCATTTTGGAATGAAGTTTGACTTGGGAATTAATAACAGACGAGCGAGTGGTTATTTGCGGCCACTTGGAGCCGGGCGTATATTCCAAAACCGCGGCCGCGGTTTCGTCGCAGGAGGTTTCAATGGCAAGGATTGTTTTAGTGTTCTTTTTGGCCATAATAGGTATTTTAGCAGGCAAAAAAGCCCTTGAAAAGAGCGGAGATTTGTGGTAAAATATCAAAAGTTCGTGCAAGCCAAATATGACGCTCCATTTTTCCTCAGCTTAAATCAGTATTTGAGCTTTGGAATAACAGATGGTGCTAATTTTTTACAGGCTTGCCCTTCGAAGCTTTGATGATAATCGGAGCGTAGTAGGGCGCTATCGTCCCACCCCTTTGGGGTGGTCACCCGCAGGGTGATAATGTCACGCGGAGCGTGATCCGGCTCCGCCGGAGTTAGTCTGCCTCGCTATGCGAGGGACAAGTGGTTTTTCCCGCAAAGCGGGATCACGCTTTGAGTGGAATTACTCACTTATATGTACCATATATACATACTTAAAAGCCAGGAGAAAAATTGGTACTATGTTGTATGACAGATAATGTGAAAAAAAGGCTTTTGGAGCACAACAGCGGTTTAACTCCGTCTACTAAACCTTTTTTACCTTTTCAAGTTATATACACGGAAGATTACGAAGATAAGACTGAATGTAGAAAAAGAGAGTTAAAAATTAAAAAGAACCACGCCCTTAAAAAATCTCTCTTCCCGGATTAAGATAATTATGGCGCTATCGTCTAATGGTTAGGACAAGTGGTTTTCATCCACTAAATCGGGGTTCGATTCCCCGTAGCGCTACCAAATTAAAAAATCCCAAAGCCATGGGATTTTTTAATTTGTCCCGAGCGAACCCTGCGTCAGCAGGGTGAGTCGAGGGGCACACAATGTTATAATATATTTATGTTCTACTTTTATCTCCTCCACCTCGAACTGATGTTCGAGGTTTTTTGCATTCTATTTTTTTAATATTTTGTAGAACTCCATGTTAACGTATAGATTTTCTTTACCTACTTTCACTTTACTAAGTATTCCCATCGATGTAAGCTTGTTTAGATATTTTCCGGCAGTCAATCTCTTTACTATTCCTTGATCTTCTAAAAAACGCACCTTACTATAGGGCTGTTGAAATAATATTTCTAACAAATCCTTAGAATAAATCTCAGGGGCATCCTTTCTAATTTTTTCTTTGGTTTTTTTCATCAAATCAAGAATTTCAGCTACCTTTTTTCTTGTATATACAGATGTTTCTTCAACACCTTGTAAAATATATAGGATCCAATCCTCCCATTTACCCTCTTCAGTTACTTTTTTCAATTTAGTGTAGTAATCATTTTTATGATCAATAATATACTTACTCAAAAATAACATAGGGTGATCTAAAAGTTTCTGGAAGACTAAGTATAATATATTTATAATTCTTCCAGTCCTACCATTACCATCTGAAAAAGGGTGTATAGCTTCAAATTGGTAGTGAACTACTGCTAATTTTATTAGCGGGTCAATACTGTCGTTTTTATTTATATATTCTTCAAGGTTTTTCAACTTATCTTCAATAACATCCTTTCCTTCTGGAGGAGTGTAGATGATTTCTTTTGTTTTATCGTTTTGTATTTTAGTTCCTGGATGCACTCTGATTCCCTGATTATTTTCCTTGATAGTGTTTACTATTTTTATAAACGTTCTAGTTGTCAATACTTTTGTATTT
>JAJZRC010000016.1:0-3108 GCA_021847435.1 bacterium | reverse complement strand
GACCTACCCAAAGGGCATCAATATAATGGAGAACCTCCCTTGTGTTTGGGTCAGTAACAATTTTGCTTGAAGCAAGTGCCTGATACAATTCGTCATTAGTTGTAACAATATTTTCTATTTCTGAACTGTCCTTAGCCTCTTTTATTAAAAAAGCGGAATGATAAAAGATTGCTTCGTTAGGTAATTGCTTGCAAAAGCCAACCATATTTGCCAATTCTCTATTGGCTGATATGGCCTTTTTTAGAATTCGCTTATTCTCAAGCTCTATCTTAGGAGGTACATAAGGAAGTTTATTATAGGGTATATTTTTATCAAATTTTGTCATTAATGTCTTGTTTAATAGCTATAAAATGATAATAACATATGTGTATAAAAAAGTCAATATTTTATACACATATGTACTATACATATATTATGTATACATGTATTTAAGTGTATATATTAATACTAACCAATAAAAACCTTATAAATTTCTCTTACCAAAGCCAAATAAGTTTTCCACCTGTCTCGACTTGGTCTACCACAAAAAACTTTCACCCTTGCGGTGGAAGTTTTTTGTTGGTATTCGGCGAGGCGGAATTTCCCCGCTTGTCCGCCTCTGGCGGGTAGCGCTACCAATAAATTTCAAAGCACCCGAAAGGGTGTTTTTGATTTGGTTTTATTGATGGGGAATATGTTTTCTAATCATCATCGAAATTTTCCAGATATGGTGGTTTCGCCAAATAAAGTGTATAATTAAGGCAGATTAGTTTTCAAACCTAATTTGGTATTCAACAAGGAAACAAAAATATGAAAAGATTACTTAAAATATTAATTGAAATTGTTTTAGGTTTAACCGCTTTTCTTCTTTTAGGTACAATGTATTTTTATAACATTGTCCTCATTGTATGTATTGTTGCTATTATCTGGGTTATGGAAACACATAGACTAAATATAAAAAATAAAATAATTACAAGTTTGGGTATTTTAGCTTTCGCTATGGTTTATCTTTTTATTCCAAAAAATGTTACCGGTTGTGGTGAGTTGTCTACAGGTACCATATGCAGTACAAATACTTGTCAGGGACTACCGATGGTTGCACTAACTTCCCCTCAATGCATTGGTTGGGAAACAAGAAAGTGATATATTTCACTGATAAGTACCATCCAAGTTTTCCAACCGTTCA
Organism: bacterium; assembly: GCA_021847435.1. GTDB lineage: Bacteria > Patescibacteriota > Doudnabacteria > UBA920 > UBA920 > PALSA-1336. The sequence goes on along the minus strand of JAJZRC010000016.1, from coordinate 1,943 downwards.
GATGGTCCCTACCAACGTTTCTTTTTTGCTTCCAAAGTCCTGATTTCGTTTGTAGATAAAAGGTAATTCAGGGGTTTGGAAATTAGGATAACAGTAAGTCAGATTTTTGGGAAAAAGTATCTTTCGCAAAACCTTAAAATCACTTACGTCAATTGCCTCCCACTTCTGCGGGAGGCTTTTGATTAATGTGAAAGCAAAGTCAATTGCGTGACTTATATCTAAGTCTGCATAACCTGCATCTGCCTGCCTAAGTTTAAGGTTTTGGATATCAAAATCCAATTTTTCCCGCAACTCTTTTAAATCGGGAGCAAGGCTTGGGTCTTTAATCATTAAGCTCAAAGCTTCCGCCTTTTGTTTTTCCAGTTCTTTAATTTCCCTCTCAATTTTAGAATTTTCCTTTTTTACCTCTCCCAATTCTTTATCATAGGCAAGCTTAATTGCTTCTTCCAGAATTTTTAGATCTTCTAAATTAGGGACAAGTTCCCTTAAAAACTGGCTAAATTCATCTTCAAAACCCTGTTTATTAATTGCGGAACATTTTTCGCATTTCCGATTTCCGCAAACGTAATAGGCATAACGTTTTTTAGTTTTGCCTGTTGTCCAATAACCAGTCATATTGTTACCACAAGCATTACATAATAATCCCCGCAAAGGAAAATCTGGATGGTTCCAATTACGACGCTGCGCATGAGGGCTGTTTCCATTTAGAATATGCTGAACTTTATAGTATAGCTGTTCGCTAATTATAGGCTCGTGGGCATTAGGAACAGCTATATTCCACTCTGGTACCTCCACCCTGCCACAATAAATAGGATTGGATAATATTTTCTTTAAAAGCTGCGGAGACATTTTTACTCCAAATCTTTTACTGGCCACCCTGGAAAGTTCAACTAAATTATCTACGCCTTTTGGAATTTGTTCATATACGAATTTTACTGCATCAGCCTTTGTTACGTCAGGAGTTAACACAAATACTCCAAGTTTGTCTTTGACTTTTTTAAAACCCCAAGCGGGTCCAAAAATCCATCGTCCACTTTCCAATGCCGCCTTCATTCCGTCTGTAGTTCGTATCGCTCTTATACTGTTATCGTGTTGAGCTACTGCCGCAAGTATAGCCTCCATAAATTCACCCTCAGGAGTATCGTTTATAGCTTCTGTGGCAGACTGAATATTTATTTTGTATCTTTCAAAAATAACTTTTAAAGCGAAATAATCCTCGCTATTGCGGGCAAAACGATCAACTTTATAAATTACTAATGTACTGACCTTACCTTGATTTTTTGCTGCATAACGTATCATTTTCTGCAGCTCGGTTCTATCAGCCGTTTTGGCTGATTGGGCTTCTTCGCGAAAGACCTGCAGGACTTTAATCCCATGCTTGGCTTCGTTTGGTTATATAAACCCAACTCTGCATATTCTTGCGGGTTGGGTTTAAAAATGGCTTAATTATTGGTATAATTATAAAGTAAAAATTCCTCTTAAATATAAGAATATGAGTAACGCGCAAAAATGTAAAGAAATATTAGAATCAAAAGCGAAAAAAATCTGTGTAATTGCTGGTCCTGGTAGCGGCAAGACAAAAGACATAATTATTCCAAAAACTCAACAACTGATAGCCAACGGTATTGAAGAAAAAGAAATACTTTTACTTAGTTTTTCAAGATTATCTGCTTTAGATCTTAAAAGAAGAGTAAAGAGAATAGGCTCCAAACTAAAAGCTCTGACTGTCCACGCACATTGCTTAAAATTTTTACTTACAGAAAATGACCATAATATCAGGCATAGAATTAATTCATTTTTACTGGATTTTGAGAAAGAATTTATTATTGCTGATCTTAAAATAACCTTCCCTTCCCTAAATAAAAAGACAATCAAACAGATGTTCAAAGATTTCTGTGCTGGATGGACTGTTACGCCTCACGATGAAGTCTTTGAAAAAAATG
>JAJZRC010000015.1 GCA_021847435.1 bacterium | reverse complement strand
TTCTTCGTTATTTTCCTGCGGTTTTTATCGGCGTAACCCGGCTACGCCTCCAAAAATCCTCGGAAAATGCCTCGAACTTGGCTCAGTGCGTAAGTCCTAAGCTTTTTAATTCGACATCTTTGACGTCAATTTTTTCTTTGATATTCAGCACCCGCTGCTGGAAAATTCGGTGCCGTTCAATCTCCTCGGCCAGGTGCTTGCGAATTCCAAGTTCGTTGATATCCGCCTGGTCAACCGTAGTAAACGTATTTTACCGTGGTTCCGTCTTTGTGCTTTTTGAATTTTTCCTGAGTTGTTATTCCTTGCATTTTGTTCCTTTCGTTTTAATATTTTCCTACTGCAAGGAATTCCGGAAAGGGCAAAGTAAGTCCAGGCGGCCGAGGCAGACAAACTGTAGGTAACTTATTTCCAAAATTTCCTTAAAAATGTTAAAATTCAGGCACAATTGAATATTTGCCTAAACTCACGGCTAACGCCGTGGGCATGGCATAAAAAACGAGAAAAACACAGAGACGCTCATCCGTCTTGTCTAACGTTTTTCTCGTTACCAGCCGAAAGGTTGGTAAGCAAACTCCGAAAGGAGCCAGCCCGGCAAGATTGGGTGGCCCTTTTTGTTTTCTTATTAAAATTTTGTTTAGGCCTAATCGCAAACTAAAAATTTAAAAATAATGATAAAAAAAATTTTAGTGTTACAAACGGACAATACTTTTATACAATTTTTGAGGTATACAATTGTCGGCGGCGTGGCTTTTGTCGTCGATTTTGCTTTTTTATATCTGTTTACTAATAACCTAAAAATTTATTATCTGGTTTCAGCCGGAATATCTTTTATTCTGGGGTTAGTTGTAAATTATTTTTTAAGCAAAACCTGGGTATTTAACAGAGCCAGCTTGAATAACAGACTTCTTGAATTTGGGGTTTTCGCGCTGATAGGAGTGGTAGGACTGGTTATAAACGAATTATTTATTTGGGTATTTACTGACAAAATTCATATTTATTATCTTTTGTCAAAAATTTTAGCCACAATTTTTGTGTTTTTGTGGAATTTTTTCGCCCGAAAATTTATTTTATACAAATAATTTTTTTATGGAAACCCAAAAAGAAAAGATCGCAGTAATTATTGGTGCAGGTCCAGCCGGCCTTACCGCCGCGTACGAGTTGTTACAAAAAAGTAAAAACATAAAGCCGGTTATTTTTGAAGCCAGCGACCATTTTGGAGGCATTGCCAAAACTGTGAATTATAAGGGCAACAGAATGGATATGGGTGGCCACAGGTTTTTCTCAAAATCTGATCGGGTTATGCAATGGTGGGAGAATATTTTACCTTTGCAGAGTTTAAAGCTAGGACAAAAAACGATAGCTATCAGCTACCAAAATAAGACCAAAGAAGTAGCCGCTACAACCGCGGGAGCCGATCCGGCAAAAACTGATAAAGTCATGCTGGTACGCGAAAGACTTTCGCGCATATTTTTCTTAAGAAGATTTTTTGACTACCCTGTGGCCTTAAACACCAACACCATTTCCAATTTAGGAATAGTGAGAATGGCTAAAATCGGCTTGAGCTATATTAAAGCTAAACTTTTTCCAGTTAAGCAGGAAAAATCGCTTGAAGATTTCTTTATTAACAGATTTGGCAGAGAGTTGTACTTGACTTTTTTTAAAGATTATACGGAAAAAGTCTGGGGCGTACCCTGTGCCGACATAGACCCGGAATGGGGAGCTCAAAGAATTAAAGGACTTTCAATAACAAAAGCGCTGGCGCATTTTTTAAAGCAGACTTTTTCTAGCAAGTCATCTCTCGCTCAAAAAGATGTGGAAACCAGTTTGATCCAACAATTCTTATACCCTAAATTTGGGCCCGGCCAAATGTGGGAAGAAGTTGCAGACATAGTCAAAAATCACGGCGCGGAAATACACTCAAATCATGAAGTAGTAGGGCTTAAATTTTCCGAGGAAACAATTATTGAAGTTAAAGTAAAAAATCTGGCTACGGGCGAAATTAAAACACAAAGAGGAGACTATTTTTTCTCAACTATGCCCGTCAAAGAATTGGTGGAGAACTTGGAACCAAAAGCACCGCCGGAAGTTTTAAAGGTGGCCAAAGGTCTGATGTATAGGGATTTTATTACGGTAGGACTATTATTAAAAAAGTTGAAAATCAAAAATGAAACAAACATAAAAACAACCAATAATATTGTCCCGGATAATTGGATATATATCCAGGAACCTGACGTAAAAATCGGGCGCTTGCAAATATTTAATAATTGGAGCCCATATCTGGTCAAAGACCCGCATACGGTTTGGATAGGGCTGGAATATTTTTGCAATGAGGGTGATGAACTTTGGAATAAATCCGATTCAGAATTTATGAAATTTGCCGCAGATGAACTGGCCAAAATCGATATTATCGAAAAGGATCAAGTGCTGGACAGCACAATTGTCAGAGTCAAAAAGGCTTATCCGGCCTATTTTGGTAGCTACCAACAATTTGGCGTAATTAGGCAGTTTGTCGATAAATTTGAAAATTTATTTTTAATCGGCAGAAACGGTATGCATAAATATAATAACCAGGATCATTCCATGCTTACTGCCATGCTTGCCGTGGAAAATATTGTTAACGGCATAACCACCAAAGATAACTTATGGTCGGTGAATACCGAGGAAGACTACCATGAATCAAAATAATAATTTTATACAAAAATTATTTAGTTGGTCTTTGTTGGCCTTTTGTTGTTTAGGTTTTTTGGGCGTCTTTGCGACTGTGGTAAACCGCGATTGGGGGTACATTTTTAAAAAAGATTTGTATCAATATGACGAATCATCCAATTCCGTAGTTTCCGCTAACGCAACCCGCGAGTTTTTTCCCACCATGATTAGGACGAATCCTCTTAATCAAACCCAGGGCATATGGATGGAGGGTCCGAATTGGCAACACATTCCACCCTTGTTTGCCTATGTGCCGACGCTATTTTTTAAAATTGACGGGCATACAACCATTGAGATAAAACGTTTTTCTTACGCGCTAGTGGAACTATTAACAGGACTCCTGCTTATTTTAGGAGTTGCCTGGTTATCAAAAAAAGCCCTCGCCACAGGATCGGCGGCCATAGCCGCAACTCTTTGGGTGATTACGCCGTTCTCCCAAAGACTTATAACCGGTACGGCTTTTGGGGCCTCCGATATTGTTTTAGCGTTCAGTGTTACAGCTTGTTTTATAGGAGCGATTTACTATTTGCTTCCCGAGAAGGAAGCGAGAAAAAATTATAGTTTAACCAAGCTGATGCTTTTGGGTGCACTTTTTTCTTTACCTATTTTGACCAAAAATGTTTTGGGCGGAATCCCGGCGGCCAGTTATTTCTTACTGCTTTTAATTGATCAAAAAAAGGTTAACTATAAAGTTTTAGCGGCAAGCTTGAGTTTTTTGTTTTGTGTGTTTGCTTACTTTGGTATTTTGTATTTTAGCTCGCCACAAACTTTTAAAATGGAGATTTTTGTTTCCTTTCAGCATTTTCAAAATTTTGAAGGCTGGGCAAGACCCTGGAATTATTACATTACAAATTATTTACCCGGAGAGTATCTCGGCAAATTCACCTATTTATACTGGTTAAGCTTGGCTGGCGTAAGTTTATTTTTAATATTTAAAAAATCGCTGGGCAGGACTTCTAAAGTGCTACTGTTGGTATCCCTGGCGTCGGTTCGTGCAAACATAATTGCAATATCAATCTTGACTTCCAAAGCACCTAATTTTATTTTTCAAACTTATTTACTAAGCTTACTCTTTATCGTTTATGGCATTATACTGATTGGCGAAAGTATTTTTGATAAGCTGACAAAAAATAAGCGGGAAACCCTAATCCGTTTATCATCTTGGGTGGTGGTAATACTTTGCTTACCGCTTATATTTTATGTAGTTTTTAAATTTGTATTTTTGCTGAAAAAATTCCACACAACAAGGCAACAACCTTATTCCTACACTACTGAGCATGAAAAGTATTATGGTTTTGGGGAATTTGCCCAGGCAAAAGGGATTAGCAATAAAGATATATTTATTTTGAATTCCACTCCTGACGATTGCTGGTTTAGGTACTACTTACTGTTTTTAACCGGAGCGGAAGCTAAAACCTTTGACGAAATTTATAACCCGTCCGCTAACGCCCAAACCTTAGAGATAATCCGAAAAAAATACCAAAAGTTATATTTTATCATTCCTTCAGACGCAAAAATTTCCTTGCCGCCGAACGATAAGCCCGACTCGCAAATAACCTTTGGCGATTTTTCTTTATTGGGATTTACCACTGCAAGTTTACCGGAAAATTTTTTTGAAAATTGGAAAAATTCTTTAAATAAAACTCCCGATCTTCCAATTTTTTCCGCGCATTCCAGTTGTTCCTGGATAGAAAAGCCCCCATTTCTTCCATAGATAGGCTGCGTTACTTAATTTGTCGACAAAATTTTAGTCATACGCAAGTCAGGATATAAATTTTATCTATTTTAATTTAGCTCTCGCGGATTATTGAAAGGCTTTTGCTTCCATGCCCTCAGTTGTCACGTTTTGGGTTTAGGAAAGGTGGTTATTACCGCCGTCTGTTCGCTGTTTTGTGTAATTGTCAGCGGCCTTACCGCAAGGCATAGTATCTGCCTGCGGGGATATTGATGCCGGACTGATAAACCTTCGTCAAGTTGATAACCCTGATCCACCAAATTTAAAACAGCCGCCATATTTTAGGTGACGAATCAAATGTAACGTCTAGGGCTGAAATGCAACATGGTCACGTTGCATTTCTTTCCCCATAATTAAAAGGGGGAACATCAAAATTTCTACCAAATGCAACGCTCCCAAAATCATAGTTTTAACGTTGCATCTGTTGCATTTAAATTTTTTGGAACACCGGTTTTGGAACACGGCACACAGGCTTAAGAGCTGTTCCAAGTGTTCCAAAATCATCCAAAATGAGACAAAATCCCAAATACCCCTATAGTGTGTCCCGTTTGTCCCATTCTTAAAAATATTGGCTTAAATTTGAGGGCTGGAAAATCAAAATAGGACAGTCGTTTTGAGGTGTCTGATAACCAATGTACTGTCTAAAATGTCTAAAATCCACTTGTGGAACGAAAGTTCACCACGCCATAGTTTTTTTAAATTGCCGAATTTTGGGGTCATTTCGCCAACACCTAAAGACTGTCCCAAACTGTCCCAAAATTTTAAAACCGGCTATAAAACATCACGGCCAGGCCCCTACCGAGAGCCATCAACCTACAAGGAAAGGGTTGTTCAAAAGTCGCTTTGAAAATGCTATTATGGATGGGTAAGACCGAAGTGTTCTGCCAAAATATGTAATTTTTTAAAATTTACTTTGCTTTATAGGAGTTTTGTCATTTTATATACTAAACTTAAAGAAAAATTAAAGTTAGTCCCACAAAAATATGAGTTTTGTATCTCAAAGTACGGGGTATTGGTTTTTAGCAATCTTCGCTGTTTTTATCACCCTGTTTACATACTATTTTTCTAAAAAACAAAGCTGGCATTCTAAGGAAGGTTTTTTGCTAGCTAACCGAGAAGTAGGTTGGTTTTTGGGGGGCTTTACCATAGCTTCATCTTGGATTTGGGCTCCTGCTCTTTTTGTCTCCGTCCAGAGTGCCTACCAGCAAGGATTAGCTGGAATTTTTTGGTTCACTTTACCCAACATACTTGCGTTACTTATTTTTGCTATTTTTGCTCCTCGCATTAGGGCAAGATTGCCGAAGGGATACACCTTTCCGCAATACATAAAATACCGTTTGGAAAGTGATAGGGTTCATAAAATGTTTTTGTTCCCTTATATTTTTTACCAGCTAATGGCTGTGGTTGTTCAATTGTTTGCGGGCGGAAGTTTGCTATCCTTGCTTACTGGAATACAGCTTACTACCATAATGCCAATCTTGGCGTTAATAGTTTTAATTTATACTCTAATTTCCGGTTTTCGAGCTTCCATAATTACTGACTTTGTTCAACTTGGGTTAATTTACATTATTGGAATAATAATTCTGCCAATGGCTTGGCGTGCTGCTGGCGGTTTAGACGCTGTCACGGCAGGCATTCACGGGATACAAAACATTGGGAGTATATTTGACCCAGGCGTAGCGTTTTCTTTTGGCATAGTAACCTCAATCGGCCTACTTGCTGGTTCCATTTCAGACCAATCCAACTGGCAGAGAGCGTTTGCAATAAAAGAAGGCAAAGTTGTAAAAGCCTTTATTTTTGGTTCTATTTTATTCGGAATTGTTCCCATAGCTCTTTCCACACTTGGATTTTTAGGAGTAAAACCAAACCTAAATATAACTTTGCCTGCTGGGGTTGACGCTTCAATGATTGGTGTTCAAACAGTAGCAGCCCTGCTTCCATTTTGGGCGGTTTCGTTGTTTGTAATAATGCTGCTCGCTGGCTTGTCTTCTGCCTTAGACGCTGGGCTTTCGGCCGCAAGCTCTTTATGGGTTACCGATGTTATTAAAAAACCAGCCGATGATAATGCAGCAATTAAGGCCGCGCGATACTCAATGCTGGGAATTACTGTTCTTGGCCTACTGGTGTCTTTGGCTGCTGTTTACGTTCCAAACTTTGGCCTAAAACAACTTTGGTGGGTTTTTAATACAATAGCGGCCTGTGTCGCTGTGCCAACAGTGCTTAGCCTATACTGGAACAAGCTAAGTGAGAAGGGAGTGTTTTGGGGAGTATTGGTTTCGTTTGTTGTTGGTATTCCGCTTTTCATTTATGGCAACATAATTGACAAACCCGCTTGGATTGTTGGAGCTTCCTTGTTCATTGTCGCAGTTAGCACATTATTCTGTTTAATAATTCCTCGGAAAGTTCCGTGGGCAAATGCACAGGTAAGCCAAATTCCTACTTAGGACGGATTGGAAAAAGCCCCGACCTTAGGCTAAATTCAAACTTAAAACTTTCAAGTCCTGCTCTAATTTTTTCCATTTAGTAGTTCTAAACACTTCCAACAACTGCCGCCATAAAAAGCACATAGGCATTAGCCAATGTGCTTTTTATAATGAAGGTAGCGGGAATGGAAGGGGCAAAAAATTAATTCCCGAGTCCGCGGTCCGAGGGCGCATAACGGCCGGATCTCGGCCGGCGGGAGCCAAAGCGGCTGTTGCGGCCGCGGCCGGCCAGCCCCCGGCGATTTTCAAAAGTCCGGCCAAAGCCGCGCAATGGGGCAGGGGAGCGCCGCTGGGAACGGAAAGGACGGCTAAAAGTTCTTTCCGCCAGATTTTCAACCGGTTCCCCGGGCTGCCGGGGAGGAACTTCCGCTCTTTTGGTCGGCACGGATTTCTTGATCAGCCTCTCAATGGCCCGAATGTCGGAATGCTGGTCCTGCGTGGCAAAAGAAATCGCATGCCCGGCTTTGCCGGCCCGCGCGGTTCTGCCGATCCTGTGGACATAATCTTCGGCCTGGGCCGGCAAATCAAAATTAATTACCAGTTCAATATTAGTAACATCAATGCCGCGGGCGGCAATGTCCGTGGCCACAAGCACCCGATATTTGCCGATTTTGAAACCCTGCAGCGCTTCCAGCCGCTGGTTTAAAGAACGGTTGGAGTGGATTTCCGCAGCGGTATGCCCCGCTTTTTTAATAACATCCGCGAGCTTCCTGGCTCCGTGTTTGGTCCGGCAAAAAATTAAGGTGCTGCCTTTGTATTCTTCCAAGGTTTTTTTAAGCAGCCCGATTTTATCTTCCTTTCTGACAATAATGATTTCCTGGCTTACCAACGCCGCCGTGCTTCCGGCAGGCGCCACCTCAATCCTGACCGGGAGCTGCAGAAAAGCGGACGCAATCCCGGAGATCGCTTCGTCCATAGTGGCGGAAAACAGCATGGTCTGCCGCGCCTTGGGTAAGTGCGGAATAATCTGCCTGAGCTGCGGCGCAAAACCCATATCCAGCATGCGGTCCGCCTCGTCCAAAACCAACACGCCAATGCCGCTTAAATTCACTTTTTTTTCGCCTAAAATATCTATCAGCCTGCCGGGCGTGGCAATTATGACATGCGGATTCTGCCGCAAACCTGCCAGCTGACGCTGCATAGATTCTCCGCCAATAACCACAGCGGTCTTCAACCCCAAGGGTTTTCCTATTTGTTTTAAAGACTCGTTAATTTGCACAGCCAATTCGCGCGTGGGGGCCAATACCAGGCCCTTGGTTTTGGCAACTACCAGCCGCTGCAGCATGGGTATGCCGAACGCCAAAGTCTTACCCGTTCCGGTTTGGGCGATTCCTATCAAATCTTTGCCGGAAACGGCTACGGGGATGGACTGGCGCTGGATGGGAGTTGGGGATTTGAAACCCTGCTTGCTTAAAATCTCCATTAATTTTGGCGCTATTCCAAGGCCTTGAAAAGTGACTGACACGTCTGCCGTGTTATTTGAAGTTTTCATGTATATCAAATAATTAAAATTACAAATCCGCACCGGAAAATACACGCATGTTTCTAGCGGGTAGCCTGCTATAGTATAGCGTACCTGGGATAAATTAGATACCCCGGGCCAATATGGCGTTGTCCGAGACTTAAAAGTATCTTATTCAAATATGGTATAATAAATAATATGAACTTGTCTCCGGTAGATTTTCATTTGCTCCTGATAAATCAGCGCAAGTTAATTATCGAATAGGCAAGGAATTTAGAGCCTTCGTGGATAATATCAATTTTCCCGTAACGGATGGGCAGCCTCAAAAAACTTCAAATGGGCTATTTTTTATGAAAAACCTGACTCGGGAAACTTTGCGGGTTTATTGGGACTACAGCCTCAAACACAAATGGCTGCTTTTTTTAGTTTTGACCGGGGTGGTCGGCGGCAGTTTTTTGGAAACCATAAAACCCTTCCTTTATAAACAGTTTTTTGACAATTTCTCCTCGCCAAATCCCGACCCGGGGTTTTTGGTTAAAATTATTCTCATGGCAACCGGCCTGACCCTGGCTTCCTGGGCTTTTTGGCGCGCTGGCACTTACGCCACGACCTATCACCAGACCAAAGTTATGGAACAGCTTACGGTGAAATGTTTTGCCTACATGCAGAAACATTCCTACCGCTTTTTCACCAACAATTTCGCCGGCAGCCTGGTCAGAAAAGTAAACAAATTCGCCAGGTCATACGAAATTATTAGCGACCAGATTACCTGGTCGCTAATTCCCATAACCGTGAGAGTTATAGCCGTGGCGGCTATTGTGTTTTACCGTTTTAAAATTTTAGGCCTGATGATTATCGCCTGGTCATTTTTTTATTTGTATTTCAATTATGCGTTCTCCAAATACAAACTTAAATACGATGTTATCCGAACGCAAAAAGATACGGAAATCACCGGCTTTTTAGCTGATGCCATCACCAATAACACCAACGTCAAACTATTCGCCTCGGAGAATATGGAGGCAAAAAATTTCAGCAAAAAAACCTTTGATTGGCTAAAAGCAAATATAGAAAGCTGGAACCTGACTAATTTGGGAGAGGCTTTGCAGAGCCTTCTTATGATCGGCCTGGAAGCGGCCATATTCCTGCTGGCCTTAAAATTATGGAAACTGGGCAAACTGACCGTGGGGGATTTCGTTATGCTCCAGTCCTACCTTTTGATCCTTTTCAATAGACTGTGGGATTTCGGGAGAAATATACGGAGAATTTACGAGAGCCTGGCCGATGCCGAAGAAATGACCGCGATTTTAAGCGAACCTTACGAGATCAAGGACAAAATTAGCGCCAAACAGCTTGTGGCCAGCCACGGAAAAATTGAATTCAGCAATGTTATTTTCACTTACGGCAGCGCTCAGACTGAAATTTTTAAAAATTTCAGTCTTAAAATCAAGGCTGGGGAGAAGGTTGCCCTAGTCGGCCCTTCCGGGGGAGGCAAGTCCACGGTTACCAAGCTGCTCTTACGCCTCTACGACATAACCGGGGGCGAGATTCTAATTGATGGCCAAAATATTGCCAAAGTCACCCAAAACTCCCTGCGCGAAAGCATTGCCCTGGTACCCCAGGACCCGATTCTTTTCCACCGCACGCTGCTGGAAAATATCCGCTACGGCAAACCCGATGCCAGCGATGAGGAAGCGCGGGCCGCGGCCAAGATGGCGCATTGCCACGAATTCATTGAGCGCTTCCCCAAAAAATACATGACTTATGTAGGCGAGCGGGGCATAAGGCTCTCGGGAGGGGAAAGGCAAAGAGTCGCCATTGCCAGGGCAATCCTGAAAAATTCTCCCATTTTAATTTTGGACGAAGCTACTTCATCTTTGGACAGCGAGAGCGAAATGCTCATTCAGGACGCGCTGAAAAACCTGATGCGGGGGAAAACCACGATTGTCATTGCCCATCGGCTATCCACAATTATGCAGATGGACAGAATTTTAGTGCTGGAGAATGGACAAATAACCGAAGAGGGCAGGCACCGGGAACTGTTGAAAATCAAGCAAGGCACTTACCAAAAACTCTGGGAGATCCAGGCTGGCGGCTTCGTCTAAAAATCCACGGATAAGCCATTTTGTTTTTCCTGAACTTGGCCAAATGCGTAAATCCTACCGGAAATGAATTGCCAAGGGCCTCAAGAACGGGATGTGTTATAATATTGTTAATAAAGGTTCCTCGCAGCAAGCTGACGAGGTATTACCGCAAGAGACATTTGTCATTTCGGAGCAGAGCTCCGAGGTATTAAACCTGTATTAGCTCCCTGCCGGCAGGCAGGCTCAGACTCGTAAAAGAGTCCTTAAGGACTCTTTCGCTCGCTCTACGTCATTAATAAAGTTATGCCCAAAAAATCAAAAATTTTTTCCGGTTTTACATTAATTGAAATACTGGTGGTTATTGCCATTATCGGCATACTAGCCTCCGTGGTCGTGGTAGCCCTGCAGTCCGCCCGCACCAAAGCCCGGGACGCCAAACGGGCAGGGGACATGAGGCAATTACTAACCGCCCTGGAACAATACCGCATCACATACGGAGTTTACCCGACCGGCACCGCTTCGGTTGCCAGCGCAGGCGGCGGCTCGGTATTAAGCAACCCGGGAGCTATGGATTCGGCACTGGAACCATTCGTCCCAAACTATATTCCAATCATTCCAGTCGCCCCGGAGCCGGCAGACGGCGACTGTTCCAACTCTCCAAGCCTTGGCGGCAATAATTACTGGTACGAGTCCAGCGACGATGGCCTGAATTTTACCCTGACTTACTGCCTGGGAAAACCGGTAGGCGAGCTGCCGGCAGGCATTAATCACGCCAGCCCCGCAGGCATGCAATAAATAGACAATATTAGGACTTACGCACCGCCGCTTTTTGGGCGGGCAGAGCCCGCCCCGTAAAAGCGGCTCCGGCCAATTTCTTCGTTATTTTCCTGCGGTTTTTATCAGCGTAACCCGGCTACGCCTCCAAAAATCCTCGGAAAATGCCTCGAACTTGGCTCAGTGCGTAAGTCCTAAATATAATTAATCATCCGCAAATCCCTGGATGAAGTTTCAGGGATTTTAAGCTTTCTTTATTTAATATTTAATCGTGTTAAAAAAATTTAACACCCCTAAATTCATCATCCTGTTCACGGTTTTCGTGGATATTTTAGGTTTTGGCATAGTTATTCCGGTGCTGCCTTTTTACATCAAATCGTTCGGCGCCTCCGATTTTACCATTACCGCCCTGTTTTCCGTGTTCTCATTATTCTCCTTCATCAGCGCTCCTTTTTTAGGCGCGCTTTCTGACCGCATCGGACGCCGCCCGGTCCTGATCGTAAGCATTGCCAGCACGGCTTTAGGCTGGCTCATATTTGCCAGCGCCAAAAGCCTGCCTTTAATGTTTTTGGCAAGAATTATAGACGGCGCTGCCGCCGGCAATATTCCCATTGCCCAAAGCTACCTTTCGGACATGTCCAAAGACCAAAAAGAACGCACTGCCAACCTCGGGCTCATTGGCGCCATGTTCGGCATCGGGCTGACTGTCGGGCCCATGATCGGCGGCTTTTTAGGCTCCATTTCCCACACCCTGCCGTTCTGGGTTGTGGGCGCCATGGCTGCAATTAACGCGCTTATGGCTCTCTGGCGGCTTCCCGAAACCCACCACGAGCGCGATGCCTCGCAAAAAATTGAACTAAACCCCCTGGCTCCCATTGACCGCGCAATAAAAGACCGGCAGCTGCTGCCGGGGTACGTGTCCTGGTTTCTCTTCGGCTTGGCTGTGGCCGGCCAGCAGGCGGTATTCGCTTTATTTTTAAACCGCGCTTTTGGCTTTGGGGAATTCATTTCAGGCTTATTCCTTACCGGCATAGGGATCACGCTTTCGCTTAACCAGGCATTTTTAATGCGCAAGTTCTGGATAAAAAAATTCAAAGAGCCCCAGCTGGAACTATATATGCTGCTTTTGCTGGCAGCGGGTTTTTCGCTGATGAGTTTCGAAATTCTTACTGTCTTTGTGCTGGGGGTGGTTTTCTTTACCCTGTCGCATTCCGTGCTGCGGGTGGTAATGACCAGCCAGATTGCCGGAGCCAGCGGCAAAAGACAGGGCGAAGCCATGGGCATCATGACCTCGGTCATGTCCCTAAGCATGATTATAGGCCCGAGCCTTGCCGGCTGGCTGCTTACCAGCAATTTTTGCTTCCCGTTCCTGTTCAGCACGGCCATTGTATTGCTGACCGTCGGGTTGATTGTCTATAACCGCAAAAAACTTGCGGCCATAAAGCCGGATGAGGAAACGCCGGCCAACTTCGCCATATGAGCTTAAAACTTTTTAAAAAAAACCTTTATGAGCTGGCCGACCCGGTTAAGGCAAAAATATTGCAGCGTTTTTTTAAAACCGGCAAAGGTCAATACGGGGAGGGAGACAAGTTTTTAGGCGTAATGGTGCCGGAGCAGCGGGCACTGGTGAAAAAATACTGGGAGAGCTTGTCACTGCGGGAGATTGATGCGCTGTTAAAATCCAAATACCATGAAGAGAGGCTTTCCGCCCTGCTCTGCCTGGTGGAAAAATTTCGCCATGCCGGCGGCGAAAAAGTACAGACAAAAATCTACAATTTTTATCTGCGGCATGCCCGATTCATCAACAACTGGGATTTGGCGGACTTAAGCGCGCCGAAAATAGCAGGCAGGTACTTGTTGGACAAGGACCGGTCCATACTTTACAAGCTCGCGGAATCGAAAAATTTGTGGGAGAGGCGGATTGCCGTGCTTGCCACATTTGCATTCATAAATAAAGGCGACAGTAAGGATGCTCTAAAAATTTCTACCATGCTGCTTTCAGACCAGCGCGACCTTATCCATAAAGCAACAGGCTGGTGCTTAAGGGAAATCGGCAAAAGATGCGGCGAAAAAATTCTGCTGGACTTTTTAGACCGGCATGTTCGAGCAATGCCCCGGACTATGCTCAGGTATGCCATTGAACGCTTGCCGGAAAAAGTGCGCAAAACGTATTTAAACGCATAAAAATACAAAAACCCCGGAATACCCATCTTCCGGGGGTTTTTTGCTTGGCTGACTGCTACAGGACCGCCACGTCAGTGGGGCCCGAATCCTCGAACTGTGCCTGGAAGGCGTCCGTGAAGGCGTCAGCCGCCTTCTGCGGAACATCTCCTTCGGCAAAGGCCTTAGAAACCTCATCAGCCGCCGCCTGGCGGTTTCTGAAATCCAGGACATCTTCAGGCGTTGTTGGCTTCTCCATCATCAGAGACCTCCTTGAATCTGCTTTACGCACATTTTAAGCCCAAAACAGGCACAAGTCAACGGCTTTATCCTTTGCCCCAAATGGCTTATACTGATTTTAAAGAGCATTGCATTTGGAAATTTTAAAGCAGCTATCCGAATTGACTTGAGGTGAACAATCGTATACTATGATAAATATGAACTCCTTATCGGGCACAATCAACAAAAAAAACGTGGCGTTTTGGGCCCTTTATGATTTTGCCAATTCTATCGTGGTCGTAGTTTTTTTCTTGTACTTTACCCAATGGCTGGTGGTAGAAAATAATTTTTCCGATTTTTGGTATAACATGCTTTTTATCGGGGCCAGCATACTCTTGGTATTTACTGGGCCGATTTTCGGCTCGCTGGCCGATAAACGAAAAGCCAAACTGCCTTTTTTGAGAGTTGTTACAGCCATGTTGTTCATAGCCAGCGTGGCTACCGCATTACTTGCCAATTTAGGACCCGCGAATAAAACAATCATCATCCTGGCGGCCATTTGCTACATGCTGACAGAATATTTTTATCAATTTTCGCTAACTTTTTATGATTCCTTGTTATACGAAATAGCGCCGGCACAAAAACGCGCAACCATTTCCGGCTTTGGGCAAGCGGCAAATTGGTCAGGCCAAATAGCGGGCATACTTATTAGCATCCCGATTTTAGCAGGAAGCGTTTATTTATTTGGGCACCCGGGCAGAACGCAAACCTTGCTGCCGGCAATAATGATTTTTGCGATTTTAATAATTCCGCTTTTGTTCTTTTTTAAAGAAAAGGAAATCCCGCAAACAGTACCGCTTGAACCTCTTCTTGAATATAAAAATTATTTCAAATCATTCTTCTCTTTGCTCCAATACCCGGGAGTAGGCTTATTCCTTTTAAGCTTTTTCTTTTACAATGACATGATATTAACGGCACAGAACAACTTTCCGATATACTTGGAACAGGTTTTCCACGTAAATGACAATGCCAAATCCATGTTGCTTGGAGGAATTTTAATTACCAGCGCGATCGGGGCGTTTGCGGGAGGATTAATTGCGGACAGAATCGGGTCAAAAAAAGTCCTTATTTGGATACTTTGGGCGTGGTTATTCGTGTTCGGCGGTTTATTTTACACTTCTAATTTTTCTTTTTTTGTGACCGTTTCAATAATTATGGGTTTTTTCTACGGTGCCACATGGACAGTCAGCCGGGCAGTCATGTCTTTGTTGATACCCCCGGAAAAACAAACCTATGCATTTAGCTATTATTCGCTAATGGCACGTTTTGCAACCCTGTTGGGACCGCTAATTTGGGGAATAATTACTACCAGCCTAATTCACCTGGGTTCGGTACGTTATAAAATAGCTGGCGGCAGTCTGATTATATTTATTGTCATAGGCATTTTAATAGCTAAAAAAATCCCGGATAATAAAATTTATGGAACCGCTGGCGAATAAAATCCGGCCCCAAACTCTGCCTGAATTCGTGGGACAGGAACATTTGGTGGGAGAGGGCAAGCCCCTAAGGCAGGCTATTGAGCACGGCCATCTGTTTTCGTTTATCCTCTGGGGGCCGCCCGGGGTGGGCAAAACCACACTGGCCAGGATTTACGCGCGCGCGGTCAACGCCGAATACCACGAACTGTCCGCGGTGTCTGCCGGCAAGGATGACATAAGGCAGATAGTGGAAAAGCCGCCCATGCTAGGGCAGCCAAAAATTTTGTTTTTGGACGAAATCCACCGCTTCAACAAAGCCCAGCAGGATTTTTTGCTGCCGCACGTGGAATCCGGAAAATTGACTTTAATCGGCGCCACCACGGAAAACCCTTCCTTTGAGATAATCCCGGCGCTGTTGTCGCGCTGCCGGGTTTTTACGCTCAATGAACTGGCAGCTCCGGACGTAGAAAAAATCATCGCCCGCACTGGAATAAAAATTCCCAATGAGGCGAAGGAATGGCTTGTGCAAATGTCGGCAGGGGACGCCCGGCAGGCGCTGACAGTCATAGACAACTGCCTCAGCCTGTATGACAAAGTCACCTTGGAAAACTTAAAAAACACTTTGCAGTCCAAAACCTTGCGCTACGACAAAGCCGGGGAGGAACACTACAATACCATTTCCGCTTTTATTAAAAGCATGCGCGCGGGACAAGCTGACGCGGCCATGTATTATTTGGCAAGGATGGTAGAAGCGGGGGAGGACCCTAAATTTATTGCCAGAAGAATGGTTATATTTGCCAGCGAAGATGTCGGCCTGGCCCAGCCCACGGCTCTGGTCGTGGCCAATGAGGTCTTTAAGGCCTGCGAAACCATCGGCTACCCGGAATGCGCCATAAATTTGGCCCACGGCGCGGCCTACCTGGCCAACTGCAAAAAAGACCGCAGCGCCTACAACGCGCTGCGCGCGGCCCGGGCAGACGTGAAAACTTTTGGAAATTTGCCCGTGCCCTTGAAAATCCGCAACGCTTCCACTAAACTAATGGAAGAATTGGGCTATGGCGAAGGATATGCAAAATATGATACTGGCGATTATCTGCCCGAAAAATTAAAAGGAAAGAAGTATTTTTGAACACGGCGCCCCTGACAAAAAACTCTTTTAATAAACGCGGCCACTTCGCGGTCGGGGTATTAAACCCACGACCTTGACCAAAGGGCTCGGCCCTTTGGAAACCTCGGCTGCAACCCCGCAGCAGAGCTGCGAGGTATTACTGATAAATAAATCAATTGCCAATCTCACATCTTAAATCATAAATTTTAAATCAATCATGGACTTTTTTTCCATTATTTTAATAATTTCCGGCCTTTGCCTCTTTGAAACCATCTCCAGCATCGACAACGCCATTATTAATGCGGAAGTGCTCTCCACCATGGGACAGCGCGCCCGGAAGTGGTTTTTGCTTTGGGGCATGCTTTTTGCGGTATTTATCGTGCGCGGCCTGCTGCCTTGGCTGATTGTCTGGCTGGCAACTCCGGGCCTCGGCCCCTGGCAGGCGGTCACGGCCGCTTTTTCCTCCGATCCCAGGGTTTTAGCGGCGGTAGAACATTCCGCTCCCTTGCTCCTGATGGCCGGCGGCGTATTTTTGATATTTTTATTTTTTCACTGGCTTTTTCTGGAACCCAAAAACTACGGATTGTTCGGGGAAAAATTTTTCCACGCTCAGGGCGTGTGGTTTTATGCCGTGGTTTCAGTGCTGCTTTCCGTGATTGTCTGGCAAGCCATGAAAATCAATCCTTTTTTGGGATTTGCCGCCGTGGTCGGTTCCACGGCCTTTTTCATCACCCATGGGTTTAAAGAAAACGCCGCAAAAAAAGAGACCCAATTGCTCCAGGGAAGCGGGCTTTCGGACATCAGCAAAATTTTATATTTAGAAGTGATCGATACCACATTCTCCATTGACGGGGTGCTGGGCGCGTTTGCTTTCACCCTGTCAGTACCGCTGATTTTAATCGGCAACTCCCTGGGGGCTTTTGTGGTCAGAGAATTTACTATTCGCAACGTGGACCGGATAAAAAAATATGTTTTCATTAAAAACGGCGCCATGTACTCCATCTTATTTCTGGGCGGGATTATGCTAGCTGACGCTTTTGGCATGCACATACCATCCTGGTTCTCGCCAATCACCACATTTGCAGTGGTAGGCTTTTTCTTTTGGAAATCTTTAAAACATAACAAAACATTAAATACGACAACCTATGCGAATTAGAATGGGGGAGGGAGCCAAACATTTTCTGGAAACGCTGGGAATGATTAAGCTTGTCAATAAGCCTGATAAAAAAACTCGGCCGGAATCTCCAACGCAGTTCAACAAAGACCTGGCCGAACGGCAATTTGTTCAATACGGGGACAGGCTGCACAGCCTCAGCCAATCACTGGCGGACATCTTGACTAGAAAAGAGCAGTTTTTTACAAGCCATTCCGAAGTTTCGGAAGCGCGTTACCAAGACTTAAAACAAGGCGGCAAACCGGATTTCGACAAAGACGCCGCCCTGGTCCAAAGCCAAAATCAGGCCGCGCCCAGCCCGGACCAGCTTGATGTCCAATGGCAGGAACGCATAGAAGAATTTGCCGCGATTTTGGAAGATATCTTGGAAACCTGCGAAAGTCACCCCGAAATCCGGGGAGCGGCCGGAACCGGCTTTTTACAAGCCGCTGAAGAACTTCTAAAAATGCGCGAAACTTTGCCTGCTGCAGACTTAAAATCCCAAGCCTGGCTGCTGGAAGCTGTAAACAAGATCAATCAAACAATCCAGCCTGAACATGAAATTTAAAGACATACTTGAGCAATACAACTACGAACTGCCCGGGGAATTAATAGCCCAGGCTCCGGCCATGCCTCGCGAAAGCGCGAGGCTTTTGGTATATACCATCTCCACTGGTCGGATGGCTTTTGATATCTTCAAAAACCTGGGCAAGTACCTGCCGAAAAATTCGGTGTTGGTTTTTAACCAAACCAAAGTCATGCCTGCGCGCCTGCAAGTGCAAAAAACCACAGGCGGCAAAGCCGAAATCCTTTACCTTGGCCAGGAAACCGGACTTATTAAGGCCTTGTCAAACCGATTGCTTTTGCCGGGAACATCGGCAAGCATCCTTCAGCGCGGCAAAACAAGCGGAAGAACGTTTAAGGTCGTGCGCAAATCCGGACAATTTTATTTTTTAAAACCGAATTTTCCCATAAAAGAACTTCCGGTGATGCTGCAAAAATTCGGGCTCACACCGCTGCCTCCATACATAAAAAACTCACCATTATCGGAAAAACAAAAACGCGTCCAATACCAGTCTGTCTTTGCCAAAGCTGGGGAATCGGTAGCCGCCCCGACCGCTTCCCTGCACTTTTCAAAAAATTTAATCACCCGCCTGAAAAAACAGGGGTTCAAAAAAAAGTTCGCCAGTTTAAATGTCGGGCTAGGCACATTTGCCCCGCTGGCTGAAAAAAATTACTCTTCGGGAAAACTCCACACTGAAACCTATGAAATTAAAGCTGAAATTCTTCGCGAACTTAAAAACGCAAAAAAACACAAGTATCCGATCATTGCAGTCGGCACCACAGCCGCCCGGACCTTGGAAACCGTTGCCAAAACCGGCCGCTTAAAAGGGCAAACCAGCATTTTTATCAAACCGCCTTATCGCTTCCGCCTAATGGACGGCCTTATTACCAATTTCCATGTTCCCAAATCAAGCCTGATGATGCTGGTTGCCAGCCTTGTCGGCAGGGAAAAACTTCTAAAACTCTACGAAACCGCCATGAAAAAACGCTTCCGTTTTTTTTCTTTCGGGGACGGAATGCTAATTTTGCCTTAAATTGCTTGTGGATATTTAATGATAAGTGCAGATCAATATTCAATAATAAATTTAGGGTTTAATAAAATACCGCATAAATAAGCACATAATTAAAAAAATTATACTCTATATTTGGAAAAGCCAAACATTTCTCTTGACACTTGCAAAAATACCTTGATTTTATTGGGTTTTTTAGTTAAGATTTATACGTATATTAATAATCAGCTCTTTCCCGTGCCACAAAATTTAAAGCTCGGGGCGAAGAAGAGCTGGGAGACACACAAATATGACAAAGTCAGAAATTCTGCAGGCTTTGGCCGATAAACTGGGCAAAACCCGCAAAGAAGTCAGCGAATTCATGGATGCTATGGTGCAAATGGCTTACACTGTCACCAAAAAAGAAGGGGAATTTGTAATTCCGGGCATGGGCAAGCTGCAAAAGAAGCACCGCGATGCCAGAACCGGCCGCAATCCCGCTACCGGAGAAACCATCCAGATCCCGGCTAAGACCGTTCTGAAATTCCGCGTTGCCAAACAGGCAAAAGACGCCATTCTGTAATTTGTCCTCTAAACCGCCCGCCTCAAGCGGGCGGTTTTTATTTTGACATTTTTGTGGTATAATTAATCCATAAACAAAGGCAAACGAAACTAAAATAAAAATATGTTTACCAAAACTTTGTTTCTGGAAACAAAAAAACAATTTGAGTTGGTGGATTTAACCACCCACATTAAAACCGCTGTTTTGGAAGCCAAAATAAAAAACGGAATTGTTTCGGTTTTTTGCCCTCATACCACGGCAAGCATCAGGCTTAACCATAACGAACCCCTGCTTATTCAGGATATCTTTAAAACCCTCTACCGCCTGGTGCCCATAGATGCCAATTACAGCCATGACTTATTCGAGGTCAGACAGAGCGTAGCCCCGAATGAACGGAGCAACGGCCATGCCCACGTCAAGGCTTTTTTAATGGGATCCTCTGAAACCCTCCCGGTTAAAAGCGGGGAACTGGCCCTTGGAGC
>JAJZRC010000014.1 GCA_021847435.1 bacterium | reverse complement strand
TTCTGTTGTCAGAAGCAAGCCTCTGGGTGATGCTCTATGGACAGGCAAGATGGTTCAAAAGTATGGCTTGCAGCATACGGTAAGACCTGAAGGCAGGCCGAGAAAATAACGGGTCATGTCCCCGTTTTGACCCATGTCCCCGTTTTGACCCCGTTTCTTTAAAATTGCCGTGTCTAACGTATATAATTCCGCATTTGTTCATCCGCAAGTTTTTTCGGCACGGCGTAGGCCAGCTTGCTAATAAGCCTTATTGCCTTGGGATTGTCCGGGTTGGTTTCTTCTTGCGGTGGTAAGCTGACTCCGGAAAAGGCCTCGCTGGTCTTGCCATCTATCATTAGCTTGATATAAAAATTGAATCTCGGTAGGTTCAAGAAGTCTTCCTTAGTCATCGGATAGAATTCTTTACTCAGCCTTTCTGCGTCCTCAATGCCGACTTCAAAGGCCACCATGGTCCCAATGTTTCCTAAAATGGCATTTTGAATCTTTTCCGGTAGCTGGGCAAAATATTGGTTGGTCAAATGTACTCCTAAACCGTATTTGCGGGATTCGGAAAGCAAACTGGCAAAAGTGTCGGTAATCAAATTTTGGAATTCGTCCACATACAGATAAAACGGATATCGTTTTTCCGGAGCGATATTTGCCCGTTTTAAGACTGCAGCCTGGAGCTTGGAAACAAATATCAGCCCAAGCATTTGTGCGTTGATTTCGCCGATTTTTCCTTTGGACAAGTCCACCAGCAGGATTTTCCCCTGATCCAATATCTGGTCAAAGTTAAAAGCCGACTTTCTCTGGCCGATAATATTCCGCATTAAGGCATTGTTCATAAAATGCCCAAATTTGGAAGTAAAATAGTTCAGCATTTCAGATTTATGAAAATCGGAAGTGTTGGCCAACTGTTTTGTCCAGAAATCTATTACCATCGGATCTTTCAAATATTTTCGTTTTTTGGCTTCAAAGTGCTTATCCATAAACAGCTTGGGTATTTCAATCAGGCTGCCGCCATCTGGACCAGCCATTACAGTCAAAGCCGCGCATCTTAGCCAATGCTCGAACTGTGGTCCGATGATGCCAGTTTTTTCCGGGTCGAACAGTTTATAAAATATCTCAATGGTTTGCGCAACCAAAAAGTCTTTTTCGAAATTTTCAGAAGCATCCAAAAGGTTTAAGCCAAAAGAGCACTCCATATCTGAAGGGTCAAATAGAACTACGTCTTCCAGGCGGTTTTTCGGTATACGCCCCAAAAGCCAGTTTATGGATTCGCCATGCGGGTCTATAAAACAGACACCGTGCTGGTTTAAAATATCCTGAAGGCACATATTTTGGAATACGGTGGATTTTCCCACACCGGTCTTGCCGAGCATATACATATGTCTTAGGCGGTCAGCGTCCTTAAAAATAATGGCCGTTTCCTTGTTCCTGAATATATTTTTTCCAATAGTGATATTATTTCGCATAGGAGTTTTTCGTTACATTTCCGCGCCTATGAATTTTTGTTCGAAGTAATACGGGTTAAGCACGAAGGAATAATGCGACAATGCTTCGTTCCTGGCGTCCTGCAAATTAAGCAAATGTTCAAATTGCCGTTTTTCGTCTTCTAACTTCTCGCAAATATTATTATAAAATTTCAAGCAAATAAAAGATTTTGCATCTTCCAGGAGGTTTTTTCGTTCTGCATAAATAGCCTGGACTTCTTCTTTGCTGATTGCGGAATTTTGGATTTCGCTTTCCTGGGAGGACGGAGCAAATACTTCCGGTGATTTTAAGGTTTCTTGTATCGTAGTCATATTTTTTAACCTAACAGTTTTTGAGTGATTAAATTTTCACAAGTGGTTTCGACAAACCGCTTGACTGGCCTGGCCCCGAATCTTGGATCGGAAAGCTGGCTAATTTTGGCAAACAGCACTATCGGGTCAATCTTGAATTTTACCTTATGCCTTGCTGCACGGGATTCGATTTTCTTTATTTCCAGCTTTGCTACTTCCAGCAGGTCTTTTTCTGTTAAAGGATTAAATACTAAAATCGCATCAAAACGGTTTAAAAATTCCAGGCGGAAATGTTTGGCCAACTCCATCATAAGGTTGTCCTGGATAAACAAATCACTGTTCAAATCCATTCCTTTTTTAAACCCGTCAATTATTTCGTTTACCCCGAGGTTGGAAGTGGCCATAATGATAGTTTGGGTAAAATCCACCATTTCTCCCTGCCCGGAAGTCAGGCGCCCGTCATCCAAAATTTGCAGGAAAATGTCAAAAACTTTGGGATGCGCTTTTTCTATTTCATCTAGCAGCACAAGGCTGTGTGGCGATTCTTTTACCGCGTTGGTCAGGCCGCCGCCGGCGTCAAAGCCGACGTAGCCGGCCGGAGCGCCGACCAGCCGGGCGACGGCATGTGCTTCGGCAAATTCAGACATATCAATCCTGATGAAGCTTTCTTTTTTTCCGAACACTTTTTCGGCTACCAGCTTGGCGGTTTCGGTTTTGCCAACGCCGGACGGGCCCAAACAAAGGAATGATCCAAGCGGTCGGTTCTCGTTTTTAAGCCCGAGACGCGCCCTTTTTATGGCAGAAGTAATTTTAAACAGCGGCTGTTTTTGCCCAATGATTTTTGAGCTTAGGTCCTTTTCCAAGTTTTTTAATATTTCTTTGTCCGTGGTTTTCAACTGGGCAAGCGGCACTCGGGTTTTGTCCGAAACTATCTTGTAGACATTTTCTTCGCTTATGGTTATTTCGTTTCTTGATCTTGCTAAGGACAATGATTCATCCAGTATGTTAATGTCGGATGTCGGAAGTTGTCCCAGTGTTGGGAAGCGGGCAGCCAGGCTAAGGATCAAATCTATTACGCCACTTTCGGCAGTAATACCGGAAGTTTTGGTAAATGCTTTCAAAGCATGTTTTAAAATCAGCGCCTGCTCTGCCGCTGGCTGCGCGACTAAGGTTATTGTTTCAAAAACTCCCAAAAAGTTCGGTTGCTGGGTTTCGAGCCATCTAAGTTCCTTGGTTTCCATGCAAAGCACAAGCTTTATTTTGCCGCTTTCAGCCAAAGGTTTGAGCAACTGAATCATGTAATTTAAAACTATGGATTTGTTGTAAATTAGCTGGCCGAAATCGTCAATAAACAAGACGCAAGACGGCAGGCTTTCCAAAGCCTCTTTAAATTTTTGCAAAGGAACGGTAGCCGTCGAATTTAGGGCATTAAAACTTTCCGTTCCCAGTTCAATCAAGGGAAGAGAACTTTTACCTGCTTTCGAGGCGACAGATTTTGCCCAAGTTCGGACAAGAGTAGTCTTGCCAATTCCGGCAGGCCCGGCTACAAGGCAATTGCAGTTTTGATGTCGGCCAAGCACCCGCGCTATCCTGGACATTTCTTCTTTGCGACCGACAGCCTCGGGCAACCTGTTATTCAGGCTTTCCAGCTTCAAATCGTAATATGATATTTTTGAAAATTCCGGCATATGTTTGAGTTAAAATTTTAAGCGGCTAACTCGAACTCCGGGATATAAAAATCCGAAGCTTCGTTAAATTCCTCATCGTTACTAGTGACTACCGATGGTTTAAACGTCAAAAGCCTGCTGACCAACTCCGCTGACCTAAAGGGTAAGGGCCTTGATGGCGAAACTTTTACGATTATCGGCTTAGTGACAGTCCTCGCCGTTTCCGCTTTTTCGCTGTTAATGTTTATAATATCGCTTTTTGCCCTTTCAACTCTTAATGATTGCTCTGCCGTATATACCGGCGTTTGTTTTTCGTGATGCGTTATTGCTTCCGGTTTTGGATTAGATATTTCTTTCCTTTGGATATCTGTTTGACGAGCGGATTTTTCCATCGTTTTTTCTGCTCCAACTGCCAAGTTGTCGACTCTTTGGACTTGTATTTTTTCCTCGCGCTTAACCGTTGCAGCCGCAGGTTTTACCAATTTAATTTCTGGTGCTTTATATTCTCTCTGCCGGTCAAGGTTTTGGGTTCTGGTATTTTGTCTTTCTACAAAACGGACAGTGGCCTGTTCAATAATTATTCCAGAAGAAATTTCTTCGGCTGTTTCTATTGAAGCGGTTTCAGTTCTTTCTTTTGTATCACGGTAAGTGTCTACTTTTACTATATCGGTTTTTTCAGTCTTTATATTGCTTTTGGCAATCCGTCCATCTTGGTCTTCATCAACTTCAACCAGGACAATCCCGGACTCTACAGTTTTAAGTTTCACGGCAACAGAAAAATTTTCTATAGATTTAATCACATCGGCAGGTAATTCTTTAGCTAAAACAGTTAGGGAATCCGGTTCGCCGGTTTTCTGTTCTTGAAGCGCTGACGCTTTGTCCTGCGCCTTTTCCGTAACGCCTTCCCTTAAAATATGAATTCCTATTTGGACAGCTTGTTCCGGAGTTTCCGAATTGGTTAATTCCAACGGTTTAGTATTGGTTTTTGTTAAATCTTTCTCAATCGTTTTGGTTTCTTTTATAACTTTTTCCGGGGCGGATGTACCCGCCTTTATTTCCATAACCACAGCAGAAATACTACTGTTTCGATCTTCCGAGTCTTCCATCAATGTGATGCCCGCATCTTCAAAAGTTTTATTTTGCTCGTCTACTCTTGCTGGCTGCTCAACAGGCAGAATATTATCGCTAATAACTTCCAATTCTTGATCCACGACTGCTTCCGGTTTATCCTGGTTTGTTTCAACTAATTCAATTCCAAACGCTTCAATAGGGGCTTGGACTTCAATCTCAATAGCAGGATGGATTTCAGCCTTTTGCTTCAGTGTTAATCCCCGCGATTTTACAAACACAGCTTGAGGTTCCAGCTCGTCCCCATTGTCATCTAAAGTAGTACCATATTCAATATCCGAGATTTTTGACACTATCGCATCCAAAGCGATCTCCGAATTTTGAGGTTCAACGGATGACAAATTGGCCCGTTCTCGCTCTATTGTAATTGCAGCCACTTCCTGACCATTCGGCACAACCGCTTGCTGGACTTCTTGGGATGCTGGAATATCCGCAACTCCGGTTTCCAATTCCGTTACGGATGTCTGTGGTTCATCGTCAAAGTCATCAATCTTAATATTGTCCGTAGAGGACAAAACTTCGCTGGCTATTTGTATGTTCTCGACCTGCGGAAGTGATCCTTGTGTTGCAAGCTGAACAAATGCGATGGAGGGGGTATCCTCATCGTCCAAATCTTGCTCTAATTCGATTCCCGAAAATTCGGGCTGGGTTTCAACGGCGGCGACTTCTTCTTTTGCCGTTTGGTTGGCGGAAGCGGAGTCAGCGCTAAAGGTATAAGCCCCTTGGTCGGCCGCCTCATCGGTAGAGGGTTCGATCTGCGCATTATCCAAATCGTCTTGTACCAGTTCCGCATCAATCTGTCCCGGCTGTCGTTCCGGCCTCTCAACTTCTTTTTCAATTGCTTTTGACCAGGTTTCCGAAGCTATCTGCCCGCCAGCTTCAACCCAAGTCCTTGTAACATGGATAATTATTCCATTTTCCGTAGCCTCGTCATATTTAATCAATTGTGCGGATCCGGCATTTTCCATCCAATTTTTGACAACTTGCTCATGGAATGCAGCTTGCTGTCCCGTGGCACTTTCTCTGATCAACAGGGTAAGGGAAATACTCCCGTTTTTGGACATCATTTCTCCGGTGCTGAAGTCAAATGTATTTTCGCCGCGTTCTTCATAAGTCTTGCTCCAAAGCCCTTGCCCAAATTCCGCGACTATCTCTGGAGGGACTTCAGTGGAGGACTGGCTTTCGGCAGCTTCTTCTAAAACACTTTCCTGTCTGGGTTCGCCTTCGTCCGACTCTTCCGGCCCTGTTTCGTTTAACGATTCAGGAATATTAAAATTCTCGGCATCAGGTTTATCCGATGTCAACTCATCCTCTAATCCGGCAATTATTTCGTCTATCTGGCTTGAATCAATACCATCTTCGTAACCGCCGATTTGGGCTTCGTCAATATCCTCCCCAATAATTTCAACAGCTTCATCTTCCATAAAAAAACCGCCCATTCCCGGGCAGTTGTAAAAATTCAAGAAGAGTTTTCCTGCTCGGGAAATATAGGCTTACTTAGCATTCTGGCTACTTAATGGCATATTAGCCTTAAGATTACAGTTGCGGCACAGTCCCGGAATCTAACCGGACTTCCCTAAATAAGCATTTATCAAATTTGATTATATTATACTCCTTTAAGTAACAGTGTCAACAATACTCAATCTCCGTTTATCTGCGGATAATGTTTACTAAGTCGTGAGTTAGTTTACATTAGCGAAAAGATGTAAACTATCTTTTGCGCGATTGTGGCCAAAGCTCTTGCTCGGGCAGAATCTCCCCACACCGGGGCAAATTTTGCGAATGGGTTCGGTCGTGGTCCGCAACCATTCAGTCCGTTACGTCTTAGTGTGACGATTGCAACGCTGCGCGCTGCCAAGTCGTCGAGCGTCTTGTCGACACAGGGTTCGGGGTCGGCATCCCAAAGGATGCTGATTCGGTTTTTCAAGTTGGCGTGAACTTTGGAAATGTAAAGGCGCATCAGGCTTTCCAGAAGTTCAAAATTGCGTTCGATGGCGGCGGCGTCAGAACCGTTGGCCCGCAGCACGCCGGCCTTGGCAAAGTAAACCTCGGCAGTAACGCTGGGCGGCAGGCTTTTCAGCAGATGGAGTACCGGCACCAAATAGGCCGGAACCCGGAGCGGAAGGCCCTTGTCGGCCATACCGTATCCCTGGCTGATGACAACCCGCTGCCCATCGCCGATAGTCCTGAGGCTCTTGCCGACAAAGTCAGCTTCATTAACCAACAGGCCAGCGATATCAGCGCTGTTAAACTTCATCACTATCCTCCCATTCTGACTTTCAAGATTTGAATGTTAATCCGGTATTATAACGATGTTACTCCCGGAAAAGCATTGGCGGATCAGTTCAGATCCACTGAAAAGTCGTTTATGAAAACGGTTTTTCAGCATATAACGCTGTTAAATGACGGCCAATTTGCCGTTGCGCAGAGGACTGCCCCTAGCCGCACAAAACGCACTGTTTTACGCAGTGCGTTTTGTTGCCGAAAGTGTTAATATAAATATATAGGGCATTACGTAATGATCTATATATTTCAACATATAATCTAAAAAGGGAGAACTATTATGCAAAAAACTTTTGGCCAGATTTACGCGCTTGAACTGCTAAGCGAAGCCGAAGCCGCTCGCAAATGCGTGCAGAGCGTGCCGGAAAGCCTGTATGAATACAAGCCGCACGAAAAATCCATGAAAATGGGCAATTTGGCGCTGACTGTGGCCGGCATTCCCGACTGGATCCGCCATATTATAGAGGTGGGGGATGTTGATTTTCAAACCTATAAACTGGACACGCCTAAAACCACGCAAGAAATGGTGAAATTTTTTGACAAGAATTTAGCCGCGGCCAAACAGGCTTTGGAAGCGGTTTCGGACGAAGCGTTGCAAAAGCCGTTTTCGCTTAAAATGGGAGAACAAGTCCTTACGACCGGCAACAAGAACGACACCATCCGCGATACCATAAACCATCTGGTCCATCACCGCGGGCAGCTAACCGTCTATATGCGCTTAAACAACATTCCCGTACCTAAAATCTACGGCCCCAGCGGGGATGATACTAAGTGGTAAAAGTCCACATTCATAATTTTATTTTTATGCCAACACAAAAATTAAAAAACAGGAATATAAGAAAAATAACCAGGCTCGGTAAAAAGTCTTTGGCCGTGACTTTGCCTGTGGACTGGCGGAAGAATTGGGCTGGCGCGAAAAGCAGCGGGTGGTGGTGAAGAAAATCCGGGGAGGGCTGGCGGTTAAGGATTGGAAAAGATAAGCCAAAACTTCCGTCTGAATTATTGGCCGCCTGCCGCTTAAAACCGGTCCCGTGCCGCCTGCTTAATTTGAGAAGTATCGTCTCTGCGGGCGATGCTTTTTGACTGGCCTTGGTCAGGCCATATTTATTTAATACCCTCTCTGCGGCCTCCTTCCGCTTTTCCGCTTAATGCAACCCTTTAAGTTTTCTTCGGGCTTGTTTCGGGGTAATATGCTGAAATTTCTTTTTTTGCTATATACAGAGACAAAAATAACGGTTATGCTTAAGTAGCCGAGGAGAAAATCTTTTACATGAAGATTAAAAATTGGGCGCACTTTTTAAAATCATTTTGTATCTTGCGTGAATAACCCGGGCGGTTAGCCTATAAGTGACAACATAATTCACATTGAAAAAATGCATAATCTGCGCCATGTATGAAGAACAGGTCTCGGGGGGATGGCCTGTTCTTTAAAATGTTGCAACAGCCCATTTATATGCTTAATGCCGCAAGTAATATATTGCGGCGAAAGGACGCCAATGAGCGAAGACATAAAACCAAACACGGCCATGCCGGCGCAGAATGCGCCGGTTGAAAATAAGCCAGCCGAGCAAAAGCCGGCAGCGCCTGCCGACAAGTAGGCCTAAAGCCCCTGCCTAAAGCGGGGGTTTTTGTTTAACCAGGCTGAATCGGCCATTCGCAGTAATGAGCAGCTCTGCCCATAAGGGAGTGAAACGGGGACATGACCCGTTTTTTTGATACATGATATAATATTGACATGGCAAGGCAGCCCCGTGTAGACATTGCAGGAGAAGTGTATCATGTCATCAACCGCTCTAACGCCCGGTGGAAGATTTTTAAAACAGCCAAAGATTACGCGGCGGTACTCAAATCCTTAGAAGAAATTAAAGAAGCGTTTCCTTTGGATATATTTGCCTTTACCATAATGCCCAACCATTGGCACTTTGCCGTCAGGCCGAGGGATGATGGCGATATGGGCAGGTTTTTTGGAAAGTTTACCCAAAAAGTTACACAACGCTGGCATGCCGCCCATCATACTACGGGTTCTGGACACCTGTTCCAAGGAAGATTCAAATCTTTTCTGGTCGAACAGGATTCTTATTTTTTACAGCTCATGAGATATATAGAAAGCAATTCCCTGCGGGCCAAATTAGCGGGTAAAGCGGAGGACTGGCAGTGGGGAAGCCTGTTCTTGCGGTTATTTGATCTTGAGCGTGCCGGAACGCTATTATCTGCCTGGCCTGTTAACATGCCCCCCAATTATTTAAGTCTCGTAAACCAGTCCTTGCCTAAACCACAACTTGAGAATATCCGCCATTCTGTTGTCAGAAGCAAGCCTCTGGGTGATGCTCTATGGACAGGCAAGATGGTTCAAAAGTATGGCTTGCAGCATACGGTAAGACCTGAAGGCAGGCCGAGAAAATAACGGGTCATGTCCCCGTTTCTCCTCCTTATCAATTCCAGACCCCGGTTAACCGCTTGTTTGAGCATTTTTTGGCATAAGTCCTTAAACAGCCGTGCAACTAAGCCGTCCCAGGGTTCTTCAGTGGTAACCTTGGTTAAGCCATTGGCTTCTTCGATTTTCCATAAATGAATAGCGCGGATGCCGAACGTGCTGCCTGTCCAGGAAATTGCTTTGTCGGGCTCAATTGGCCGCAGTTCGGACGTAATGGTTCCGGGTCCTGCTTTCCAGACAATTTTGCGCCCGGAGATAGAGTTCCCGGAAGATTGGCGTAAGTCACGTCCGAATTCCATGAAGGCCAGTTGTTTATTTCCGACAGGATGCCCCTTTTATTGGCAGAGGCGTTTATAGTTATGCTGGATTGGTATTGAACCGGCGCGCTTTGGTTTATTTTCATTGGTAATTTTCTCTTTTTTCACAGTATAACTGACAACTCCAGCATGTTCCAGTTTCCTTGGGAGATTATTTTTATTTAATTTGCCGCAAACCTTCCGGCGGAAGGTGTTTTTTGTTATTCTTTATATATGTCCGCAGGCAGGCCAAAAATTTTAATATTCGATATGGACGGCGTGCTTTTTAACACCATCCCTTTGGCCAGGGAGGCTTTTTTAAGCATCCACCCCGGTACAACCGAGGAAATGTATAACGAGCTGCACAGCGGAAATTATCACGAGGAAGCAGGCAAGCTCAAGCATTTAAAAATTCCAGAAACTGCGGAAGAAAAGAGCAGGCGGCTCGGGGCTTACGCGCGGGAAAAAAGCCGCGCGGAATTATTTGCAGGCATAAAGGATTTATTAGCAGAGTGCCGGGACTCGGGCTGCAGGCTCGTGCTGAATACCAACGCTTACGACCGCAACTGTCTGCCGCTGCTGGAAAACGTTCACATAAAAGATTTTTTTGATTTTGTCGCTTCGGCGGATACTTCCACCGACAAGGTAGCAAAATTCAAAATGATAGCGGACAGGTACGGGGTGGGAGCGGCGGACATGCTGTTTGTAACCGATGCCCTGGGGGACGTGCGGGACGCGGAGAAGGCCAAGGTGCCTGCCATTGCCGTAACTTGGGGCGTACACGACAGGTTTTATTTGGAAAAAGAACGGCACTTAAATCTTATTGCCATAGTCAGCACAGTTCCTGAATTAGGGCAGAAAATAAAAAATTATTTTGCCGGGTAAAATTGTTATAAAAGCTGTTACTTTTTTGGTTTTGTTTCGTAAAATTATATGAAGCCATAGGGCTTAATGCGGGGGATTCGCCGAATTTTGCGCAAAATCAGGCGGAATTTCCGGCATAACATTAAAATTTACCCATGGGACTGAATAATATAGAAGAGATAGTCAGGCAGTGCCAGCAGGGCAACTGGGACCAATTCGGCCTGCTGTTTGACGCTTGGCACGAGAAAATTTACCGGTTTGTCTTTTTCCGCACCCAGCATAAAGAAACGGCCGAAGATATAACCAGCCAAATTTTTACCAAAGCGCTGGAGCGGTTGGGGACATATAACAGCAGCAGGGCGAAATTTTCCACCTGGCTGTACCAGATCGCCCGCAATGCGGTAATTGACCACTACCGCACCCGCAAGGAAATATCCGGCATTGAGGAGGCTTGGGGCGCTATGGGAGGGGTTTTCGTGGAGGAGGAGCTTAATGCCAAACAGAGCCTGGAACAGGCGGTTAAATATTTGCAGGGGCTGGCGCCGCAGCAGCGCGATATTGTCATCATGCGCGTGTGGGACGGCCTGCCCTACAAAGAAATAGCGGAAGTAATGGGTATGAGCGAAGCCGGGGTTAAAATGGCTTTTTCCCGGGTTATGGCCAAATTCCAAAACAACGCGGCCGCTGTTTTGTTGCTTTTGGCGGTTTTATATTCTTCTCGGCAATCATAGCCAGAAAAAATACCTTAATTTTTTTAAACATACTTTTATGGAGATTGAACAAGTTTTAAAAGAGCTTTATGCCATTGATCCGGAACTGCAAAAGCACGAGGCTCAGCTGCGCGGAGCGCTTAAGCGCCTGCTTGCCGCCAAGCCCGACGTTAAAATTGACGCGGAATTCGTTAGTCAGCTGCGCGGCCAGCTCATGGCCAAAGCAAGTTTGATCGGCGAACAGCCAAAAAATAATTTTATCCTTATGAAAAAATTGAATTTTGCGTTAAGCGGCGCTTTGGTCATTGCCTTGGCGGTGGCCGGTTACCAGTACACACAGCGCGGCCAAATTGCCGTCCCGGCCGCGCCAACAGAACTACTGACCGGCAAAGTGGAAATTGAGAAACGCGACAGCAACGCCTTTGGCAGCCTGAGCATGAATGCGCAAAACCCGGAAGCCGGGACAAGAAGCCAGTCCGGAGGCGGCAGCGACAGCGTGGCGCCAACAATGGCTTTCGGCGGAGGCGGCGGAGGCATGGCGGACAAGATGATAATGCCGCCAGTGCCCCAAAACTTCAAATACGAGTACGTTGGCGACAAAATTACCCAGGACCAGGACCAAATGGACGTGTTTAAGCGCATCCAGGGCCTTTCCAGCTCGGCAAGCGCTGCGGGCGTTTTGAAACAGCTGAATCTGGGCGTGGCCGACATGGGCAAGTTCAGCCAGATGAATTTCCAGCAGCTTACCATTGCGGAGGAAAAAGATTACGGTTATGGCATCTACATTAGCGTGCCCGAAGGCAGCGTGAACATTTACCCCAATTATCAGCGCTGGCCGAATCCTTACAACAATTGCCGGGACGAAGCCTGCTATAATCCGTTGCGACTGAAGCCTTCGGACATGCCCGTGGATGAGGAAGCCATTGCCATGGCCGGCCAATTCTTAAAAGACCACGGCATTTCCGTGGAAAGTTACGGCAAGCCGTTCGTCCAGGACGACTGGAAAATCCAGTATGAACAGGCAGCCGACAAATCCCAAGTCTATGTTCCCGAAGAGCTTTCCGTGGTGTACCCGCTGCGCTTTGGCGGCAAAGATGTCTATGACCAAGGCGGCAGCCTGACCGGGATTACGGTAGGAATCAACGTCAGGGTCAAGAAGGTTTCCAGCGTGAGCATGCTGAATTCGCAAAAATATGAAAGTTCGGCCTATGCCGCGGAAACCGACGCTGCTAAAATCTTATCCATGGCAGAAAAGGGCGGCTACTTCCCTTACGTGTATTATGCCAGCGGCAGCGAAGGCGGCAAGGATGTAACAATAAAACTGCAGACCCCGAGCTTGGCTTACATAAAATTCTGGCAGTACAAGGATAACCAGACAAATGAACTGTTGATCCCGGCTCTTATTTTCCCGGTGGTTGATCCGCAGCCCGGAATGTTTGGCCGCAAGAACGTAATTGTTCCGCTAATTAAAGAAATTTTGGACGACCCGAACAATCCCGTTCGTATTATGGAGGCGGTTCCGCAGACAGCCAAATAGCAGGTTAACCGCTGCTTTGCCTTCCCTTTCTTGGGAAGGCAGGGGAGGGGTGAACACAAATTCGCCATTCCAACATGGTACAACACAAGCGCCGTCTAGAGGGCGCTTGTGTTGCGTTTTGCCTTCTCTTTTCATGGAAAGGAAATTTTGCTATTATATCCGTTGTCAGAAAAATATACGGAGGCAAGCATGATCAAAGATGCGTTTTATTCCGGATTCGGCGTGCTGCTGCTTTTGGCTGCGGTGTGTTGGGCAGTCTTGTGGGGAATTTCCGGCCTGGTCTTTCTGGTATTGTTTGTCTGGATTTTCCAGGGCGATACCGCAGTGGCCTGGGAGACATATAAGGTGCTGATGCACGCCCCGGTGAGCTGGATTAGCCGGACGTTTTACGAGGGCCGGCTCCATGACACATAGCGAAAAGCCGCGCAGCGGCGGAAGCCTATAGCTTCCGCCGCTTTTGATTATTTGAAAGTCTTTTAGACGTAACCTGATTTCAGGAATATAATCAATATAGGGGGATTGAATATTATAAATTAAGTCTAACGGCCTGGCAGGCATGCCCTTCGCCGGGCTTATGGGAGTGAAATATGAAAAAGAGCATTTTTTTAGCGAGTGCTTTGGCTGCCGCTCTGACTCCGGCCGGAAGCGTCCGGGCCGCCAGTGAAACAGGCAATTTGGTTCCTATGCGGGTAGAAACAAAACAACAGGCCGAGGTGAAGAATCAGAATCAGGAACAAGAAATTGAAATGGAGAATGAACAAAGGACGCAGAGCGGTTCGGATTCCGGCACCCAGCTGCGGCTGGAAGACAGGGAACGGCTGAGGGGCGATACCGGCACGGGCACCCCGGAGCAAGAACAGAAAAGGGAAAGCGAAGACAATGATGGAATGGATAACGCCGAGCAGAGAAGGAGCCAGGTGGCTAACGCCGTCCAGGCCATGCTCCAGGTGGCCGACAGGAACGGCGGCATTGGCGAGCAGGTCAGGGTTATAGCCCAGGAACAAAACCAGAACCAGGAACAGCTGGAAGCCGGTTTGGAAAAGGTAAAGGAGCGCGGCGGTTTTGCCAAGTTCTTTATTGGCCCGAATTATGGAGAAATTGATAAGGCCGCCAAGATGTTGGAACAAAATCGCGAGCGGGTTGAGGAACTAAACCGGATCGCGGAAAAGCTTGCGAACGCCGGGGACAAACAGCAGCTAATGGAACAAATTCAGACTTTAGAACGGGCAAACCTGCAGGTCCAGAACGATCTTGCTGTTTCGCAAAAAGGCTTTAGCCTTTTTGGCTGGGTATTCAGGCTGTTTGCCAAATAGTTCGGAAACCGGGAAAAAAACATAGAATTAAAAACCGGAGGGCGGCGATTGCCGCCCTCCGGTTTTTGTTTGATTATTTGGTGTATAATAGATAAATATGAGGCCGATAAAATTTATATTGTTCCCAGACGGATGTAAAATTTTATGAAGCAGTTTTTAATTTTAATAGGCACAGTAGCGGTTGTGGTAGGTTTGGTGGTTTCCGGTTTTACGCTCCGCCAGGTCCACCAACAGCAGGCGTCCATGACCGATGATTTGCAGAGGCGCACCGCGCTTTTGGCAGACAGCTTCAAGGAAGCGGTACGCCAGCCCTATTTGGCCAACGCGACATCCACTTTGCAGAACACGCTCAACAAGTTTGCCGGCAGGGAACGTTTTTTGCTGGGCCTGGCGGTTTATGACAGCAATGGCGAATTGTACGCGGCATCAGCAGGCTTGCCGCAGGACCTGGTTTCCGATTTAAAAATCCCCGGAAAAGCCATGGATTCGGATTTGGGTTTCGGCGATTTTATATCAGTTAATAAAAATAAAGTCTACGTCTACGCAACGCCCCTGCGCCAGGATAAAAACGCCGTCGGCGCGGTGGTTGTTTACCAGCGCGCGGACTATATTAATTCAGCGATTCGGGACATCTGGCAGGCAAATTTAATGCGCATGCTCGTGCAGGGGCTGCTGTTTTCGTTGGCCGCGGTATTAATCTTGCGCTGGATAATTTATCAGCCTGTGATGCGCATGGCGGAAGCCATTCGCCAGGCGCGGACCGGCCTGCCGGCCGGAGAGTCCGCGGTTTATACCAGCCACGGTTTCTTCAAACCGATTGCGGCGGAGATTTCCAAAATGTCGCAGAGCTTGATTTTGGCCAGAACCGCGGCCAGCGAGGAAGCGCGGCTGCGCCTGGAAAAGCTGGACAGCCCGTGGACCGCGGAGCGGCTGAAGGAATTTTTTAAAGCTTACTTCAAAGACAGGAAAATTTTTGTGGTTTCCAACCGCGAACCCTATATCCATCAGGAGAATAAAAACGGGATTCATGCCGTCGTGCCGCCAAGCGGGATGGTCACGGCTTTGGAGCCTATTATTGAGTCTTGCGGGGGGCTGTGGCTGGCCCACGGCAGCGGCAATGCCGACCGCCAGGCCGTGGACAGCGACGACAAAGTCAGAGTGCCGCCGGATGACCCGAAGTATACCTTAAAGCGCATTTGGCTTTCGGAAAAAGAAATAAAAGGGCATTATGCGGGCTTTTCCAACGAGGCTTTGTGGCCGCTGTGCCATTTGGCGCATACCAGGCCGATCTTCCGCAAGGAAGATTGGGCCGAGTACCGCAAAGTCAACGGCAAGTTTGCCAGGGCGCTGCTTGCGGAAATCAAAAACGTCCAGCGTCCCATAGTGCTCATTCAGGATTACCACTTCGCGCTTCTGCCGGCCATGATCAAAAAGAGCCGGCCGGATGCCGATGTCGGGCTGTTTTGGCACATTCCCTGGCCGAACGCGGAAAGTTTCAGCATCTGCCCGTGGCGCAAAGAGATCCTAGACGGCATGCTGGGCGCTGACCTGGTTGGTTTTCATACCCAGCAGTACTGCAATAATTTTTTGGAAACGGTTGGCAAGGAAATAGAGTCTTTGGCCGATTTGGAACGGTTTGCTATTACCCGCAACGGCCATTCAGCTTACATTAAACCTTTCCCCATCAGCGTGGCTTTTGATAATTCCCGCAGCGATAATGATTCCGCAAAGCCGGCGCTGCCGGAGAGGTTTGGCATAAAAACCAAATATTTGGGGATCGGGGTCGACCGCCTGGATTATACCAAAGGAATTTTGGAGCGGCTGCGCGGCATTGAATTCTTTTTTGACATGCATCCTGCCTACCGCAGAGAGTTTACGTTTTTGCAGATTGCGCCGCCCAGCAGGGAAGCGGTGGCCAAATACCGCCAGTTCAATGCGGAAGTAACCGCGGAAGCGGAACGAATTAACCGCAAATTTGAAACTGACGGGTGGAAGCCGGTAGTGCTGGTTAAAGAGCAGTTTTCCCATGAGGAGATCTACCCGCTGTACCGGGCCGCTGACGTGTGCCTGGTTACCTCGCTGAGCGACGGCATGAATTTGGTTGCCAAGGAATTTGCGGTTGCAAGGAGAGATGAGGCCGGCGTGCTGGTATTGAGCCAGTTTACCGGCGCTTCCCGGGACTTAAAAGACGCTTTAATTGTCAATCCTTACAGCGCGGAAGAGACTGCCGAGGCGCTGCATAAGGCGCTGACCATGCCGGAATTTGAACAGCACCGGCGCATGAAGAAAATGCGCGAGGCGGTGAAAAATTATAACATTTACCGCTGGGCCGCCGAGTTTTTAAAAGCACTAACAAGCCTGGGGTAAGCATGAAGGAATTTTTTAGCCATTGGCCGGAGATCCAGACAAAATTTTCCAAAAAGCAGGGCGTTTTGCTGCTTCTGGATTTTGACGGCACGCTTTCGCCGATCGTTTCCAGGCCTTCCGGGGCGGTCCTGCCGGGCAAAGTAAAAGATGAATTGGAAAAATTCGCGACCCGTTATCCGGCAGCCGTAATCAGCGGGCGGGGGCTTAAAGACGTTCGGAGAAAAGTGGGAATTAGGGGGTTGGCTTATGCCGGCAGCCATGGCCTGGTTTGGCAAATAGGCGGGCGGATCAGCCGGGTTTTAGTGACCGGTCAAACTGCGAAAAATTTAGCGCACATAAAGAAAAAACTGCGGCATTTGCCCAGAGTTTTTCCGGGCGTTATTTTAGAGAACAAAGATTTCGGCCTGGCAGTGCACTACCGGATGCTTGCGGCAGGCAAGGCGGCGGCTTTGAAATCTTTCGTATCAAAGGAAATTTTGCCGCATATGTCCGGCATCAGGATCCAGAAAGGAAAGAAGGTTGTCGAGTTTTTGCCCGACACTGATTGGAATAAAGGCAAATGCGCCCTGGTGCTTTGGAAATTTTTTGAAAAAAAGACCAAACGGCGGTTGGCGCCGCTGTATATTGGCGATGATGCCACGGACGAATCCGCTTTTGCCGCATTGAAGCGGGGAGTGACTGTCCGGGTGGGGCGCAGCGCCAGAAGCGGCGCCGAATATTTTATTAAAGATTCTTCCCGGCCCCGCGGCTTAATAGCCTTGTTAAATAAGCTGGGGCCTGATTTTCAGAAGCAGCGGGAATAAGCCCATAAAATTTATGAAAAAAGACAAAAGTTTGTTTTGGTAAACGACAAAATGCAGACAGGCTACCGCTACGCGCTGGTTGAGCCCGCAGGCAGGAATTTTGACCCGGACTTCCGGCCGGAACTGACGCCCCGGCAGATGCTGGAGCTGGGGGTATTCGGCGGGCGCTATTTGCGGGACTGCAAAAAGGAATTTCCCGCTGCCTGGTTCAGGCGCACCAGACTGCTGCCGCAAGACCGCCTCGGGCACGACCCGAAATTGAATTTTTTCGGCGCGGATGCCTCCCAGCCGCTGAAAGTGTGGCAGCAGAAGGGCTGGGTTCAGCCCCAGGACCCCCGGGGGCTGGTTTTGGTGGTACTGCCGCTATTATTCGGGCCGCCGCAGCGAAGATGACCGGCGGCAGATCAGGCGCTGGCTGAACATGCGGCGGCAGATCAGCCAGCTGAGAAAATATTGCCGCAAAGGGGACTTGAACTGCTGCCGCGGCCAGCGCGGCAGGCTTTGCTGCGCTGGGCGTATGATTCGCGGAAGATTTGATTTGAAACTGTTTTGTTGAAAATATAATAAAAGGAAACCGGAGACCAGTTTCCCGTTGGCGCATTCCGATTGGGTTTGCGCCGGGTCTTGGTCTCCGGTTGAGAGGCGATCCCGAGATGAGTTGCTTCACGCGGGGTTAGTTGGGAAATTTCCGTGGCGCACCTTGTGGGGTCCGCTGGAGGTGGACAGAAAGGGCCGCAGCGGAAGCTGCAATAGACACTTTCCGTGGGGCACCGATGATGGCCGGAATGAATTCGGCCTGACCTGCTGCTTGCGGTGCCAGTGCCACTTGTCCAGCATCGGGCGCGAGAGTCGGTGCGCCGTTGTTGGTGGCCAGGGCGGGGACGATGGCCGCAGGGCAGTCAGCGGCGTGCTGAGCGCTGCCGGACGCAGTCATCGCGGGACAGATGATGGCCAGGGTCGTGTTGTTGCTCGCGGCGGTGATCGGGAAACTAAACGCGAACACGCAGACCGAGGCTAGAAGAGCCAGCAAAGATAATCGGAAAAGGGCCATAGCCCTCCTTTCTTTTTTTCTGGATTCTCTTCACTCGGCGAAAAGAGGTCATTTGGTACTGAAATTCCCAAAGAATCCCCCTTTGTTTTGCATGAAAAGATTTTATACCCGCATCAAAAGCTTGTCAACTTTGATTTTGGCTCAAACAAGGTTTAATTTTTAGCAAAATTCGCGTGCTATAATATAGTCATGGCGATTTGGGATGAAATAAAAACACAATTCCAAGGTGAAATTCTGACAGATTGGGATACCAGGCATGCGTACAGCCGCGATGCCAGTATTTTTGAAATGACTCCGGCCTGCGTGGCACGGCCAAAAAATGTTCAGGATTTAAAGACTTTGGTTAACTGGGTGGCAAAAAATAAATCCCGGCATCCGGAACTTTCCATTACAGCCAGGGCTGCGGGCACGGATATGTCCGGCGGAGCGATCAATGACTCAATTATTGCGGACATGGCCGCTCATTTTGGCCGCATTGAAATGTTCGGTCCGGATTATGCCGTGGTCCGGCCAGGAGTTTTTTATCATGATTTTGAAGCTGAAAGCTTAAAACGCAACTTGCTATTGCCTTGCCATCCAGCATCAAAGGCGCTAACTACTCTGGGAGGCATGGCGGCTAATAATTCCGGCGGGGGAAAATCTTTTATTTACGGCCAGGCCAAAGATTACATTGAGGAAATTCGCGCAGTGCTGGCAGACGGAAATGAATATGTTTTTGGCGAGCTGGATAATTCCCAATTGGAGCAGAAGCTCCGTTTGCCGGGTTTTGAAGGCGAGCTGTACCGCGGGGTATTCCGCCTGCTTCGGGATAACTATGAGCTGCTGCAGAAAGCCAGGCCA
This sequence comes from bacterium, assembly GCA_021847435.1. Classification (GTDB taxonomy): domain Bacteria; phylum Patescibacteriota; class Doudnabacteria; order UBA920; family UBA920; genus PALSA-1336. The sequence continues at coordinate 1,439 of JAJZRC010000014.1, read as the reverse complement.
AAGACATTGGGTAATGCTTCAGGATATCTGCTTTGGGAAGTTTGGGACAAGAACACTTTTAACTTAGCAAGGCTGTTCGCTGGCAGCCAGGGAACTTTGGGAATAATTACGCAAATTAAATACCGGCTGGTCAGGCCCAAGGCTTTTTCCGAACTCGCAATCATTAAGTTGCATTCCTTGGCGCGGCTGGGCGAGGCGGTGGCCTGCTTGTGCAATTATTATCCGGATAGTTTGGAAGGCTTTGACCGCCAGGTCTTAAAAGCGATGCTGCGTTTTTTGCCAGATCTCAGCAAACGAATGGGAGGCTCGCGATTGAAAAATTTGCAAGCGTTTATGCCGGAAATTTTGGACAAGCTGGCCGGTGCCCTGCCTAAAATGCTGTTGTTGGCTGAATTTGCTGGCAATAGCCGAGAGGAAGTTCTGGAGAAGATGGTATTGCTGGAAAAAGAGCTTTACAGCAAATTTCGCGTTAGGGCAAAATTTGCCGCGGGCGAAAGGGAAATGGAAAAATACCGGATTTTGCGCCAGGAAAATTTAAACTTATTGCGACAAAGGGGGAAAAAAGAATTCGCAGTCTCGTTCATAGACGACGTAATAGTTCCGCCGGCTGTTTTGGAGGAATTTTTGCCCCGGCTGGAAGCGGTATTGGGCCAGTACCCAAAACTGAAATACGCAATCACCGGACAGCTTGGCGACGGGAACCTGCATATTTTGCCATTAGTGGATTTTAACAATCCGCGCCATCGGGCCATAATTCCCCATTTATCCCAAAAGGTTTACGATTTGGTGCTGGCATTCGGGGGATCTTTAAGCGCGCAGCATAATGACGGGCTGATGCGCACTCCGTTTCTGGAAAAAATGTACGGCCGCGAAGTTGTGATGCTGTTTGCAGAGATTAAGCGGATTTTTGACCCGCAGAATATTTTTAACCCCGGCAAAAAAACCGGCCTGAACCTGGCCCAGGCCATGGGTCATATGAAGCGTTCGGCATAGCCGCAAAAATTTTAGCCGTATCATCCGGAGGGGACGGACGCAACTGGCGGCCATTCGGTTTTCTGCCGGCAGTGTATGGTATAATATAAACAAAATAAGCACTTCTTAATTTAGAAACTAAAATCGTATGGATTCTCCTATAGTTTCCGTTCCGCCGCCGCAAAATCCCGCGCAAACTCCTTCAAAAAAACCAAAAATCGCGGCCGTAATAGTCATTTTCGCCTTGGCTGCCGCGGCCGGATACCTTTTATGGAAATCGGGGTTAGGAGGTTGGGGCATTAACCAAAGCAGCAAGATAAGCAAAGAATTGCCCAGGGGCTATAAGTTTATCGCTTTACCGCAAGGCCAGTACCCCGAAGGTTTTCCCAAAGAGCTGGTGTTAAGCGCAGGCAAGTTTGAAGTAATAAGGGCCGAAGATACCAAAGTCGCCTCGGGGCAGAACCTTA
>JAJZRC010000061.1 GCA_021847435.1 bacterium | reverse complement strand
GGATACTTTGTTTCAACCACAGGAATTGACGCCGAAATCATTAAACGTTACATCGAGTATCAGGGAGTAGAGGACAGTGGACAAGCTCCGCTTGAATTCCTTGATGCTACGGCCGTAAGGCCTAAATTTGTAATTTTCGCATCGCCTGTCCGTATTGTTCTTTTTGCCGCAGTGCTTCTTTTCACAGCCCGGATCACGGACGGCCAGTTGGTTAAGCCGTTTGATGATGGCCTGGCGGCGCATATGAATTATTGATTCCAACTCGGCCAATATTTTGCTTTTACCTGCTTTGTCCGCGGCCAGGCGCAGTCCGCTAATTTGTCTTTTAAAACATCCTGTTTTGCAGCCATAGTCATATACAGCTACAGCTACAGGTATTATTATCTAACCGCTCATTGTTCAGTAACAGTTAATTCTATCTGAAGCGATTAGACAAAAATTTTTTGATATGTTATAATATATATAAGGTAAGTTTCCAAAAGAAACAAAAACCAAACAAAAATACAATTGATTTTGGGCTAATGACTCGCAAAAACATTTGTGGCATTTTTACGCTTTGCGGCCTGATAAAGGCAGCCCATAAACCGTTAAAACATTTGATGTTTAAAACGGAAAGGGGCTTTTCTATCTATCCTGCCAAACGCGCAGCGGCTTTTTCGGCAGTTTTGGCGTTGCTTGGAAACAGCTTAGCCCCGTTGCAGTCTTTGGCAGTTGAAAAAAAGCCTCTTGACCAAGGCGTACTGGCGATTAATACAAACCAGTCTGCGTATGTGTTGGGACAGGGCGTGCATTTGCAGGGATGCGCCAATGGCACAAATAATTTTAACCAATCTTCTGCCACTATAGATGGAGGACACAATGGATCCTGTTCGGGCATTATAAACAGGTCCAGCGGCGTTTTGGTAGCTGGAGGGGGGCCGGTGAGAATCGAAGGTAACAGCGGCGGGGGTGCGCAGACCACGGGAGGCGGGCAGAGCGGAGGAGGTGCGGCGCCTTAATAACACGCAATGTACAAAATTTAACAAAAATTAAAATACAAATATGCAAAAATTACACAAGCAACTAATGGCCAAAAATCGCACTTACGCCGGCTGGCACCGCCACCCCAGGCACGGTTTTTACCATTTTGTTTTGGTGGCCATATTCGGGCTGTTTGCGGCCACCAGTTTGCTGCTGCAAGCCGGCGACACGGCACATAGCTACGAGCAGGCGCCGGTAAAGACATCTCAAAAAAATATTAAAGCGCAGAAGGACCTGCACCAGCTGACCACCGAATTGCTCGGCGCAGTGAAAAATTATCGTGAAGCGAGCGAAGCCGGCAAGTCCTTGGCCGCCCAGGCGCTGGTGGAAAAGGCCAAACAGCGCAGGGAAAAAATGCTTGCGGCTGCCCGAAATTCTCCGGCGGAGTTTTTGGCCGCTGCTTTGCCAGCCGGTTTGGCTGCCAAGCTTCCTTCCGAAATCCAGCCGTTTATGGAACGCGACGAACAAATTTCCGGGGAGCTGGAAAATATTTATGAAGAATATTTTGCCGAAGGCCGGGCCCGGCAGCGAATATATGTAACAGATAAGAATTCCGGCAAAAAATATGAGTTGAACTTTGCCAGCGGCCGGCTGGATCTGAACTCTGGCTCGGTAGTGAAGGCAAAAGGCAAAGTATTATCAGATCAAATGGTATTGGAGCAGGCAGGAGGCACTGCCGTCCAAACAATCAGCGTGGCCGCGGCTTCAGTATCAGGCGACCAAAAGACTATTGTTATCCTCATGAATTTTGCGGATAATTCCAGCCAGCCCTGGACCCAGGCCCAGGTCTATGATGTGGTTTTCGGCGGGGCCAATTCGGCTAACAGGTACTATCAAGACAATTCTAACGGCAGCGTTTCATTTTCCGGGGATGTGGTGGGCTGGTACACTCTGCCCTATACGTCCACGACTTGCGACAATTATACTTGGGCTTCCGCGGCAGATGCGGCCGCTACCCAGGCCGGGGTTGTTTTGTCCAATTATGCGCACAAGGTTTACGCGTTTCCGCGGGTCTATGCTTGCAGCTGGGCCGGTTTGGGCTCAGTGGGAGGCAGCCCCAGCCGCGCCTGGATCAGCGGCTATGCCAATGACCCGAGAATTTTTCAGCATGAGCTCGGGCATAATCTGACCTCCCGGCACGCTTCTTCGCTGGCCTGCGGCAACAAGCAGATAGATGCCAGTGCCAACTGCGCTTTTTCGGAATACGGCGACAACTATGATACCATGGGCTATTGGAATTCTTTCCAGTGGAACGCTCCGCAAAAAACCGTTACCGGGTGGATTGGCTCGGCTAACATTAAAACCGTTACCTCAAACGGCACTTACTCGCTCGGTTATTCGGAAAGCGCGGGCGGCAGCCTTACCCAGGCCATAAAAATATCCAAGCCCGACACCGGGGAATATTATTATTTCGGCTATCGCCAGCCTAAGGGGTTTGATGCCGGGTTGCCTTTGGGCATTACCGGGGGCGCCCAGGTTTTCCTTTGGGACGGCAGCCTGCAGACAAAATTGCTGGATGCCACGCCGGGAAACGGTTTTAGCGATGCTTCGCTTATTGACGGAATGTCATTTACGGATCCGGCAAACGGAATAACCGTTACTCAGCTTGGCCATGATGCGGGCCAGGTTACGCTAAGCGTAACTTTTGCAGGCGCCCAGTGCGCGCCTAAGACGCCGGTAATAAGCATTTCTCCCTCAAACCAAACCTCCAGCGCCGGTGGAAGCCTGAAGTATGCAGTAACCGTGAATAATACCGACTCCAGCGCCTGCGCTCCTTCAACCTTCTCCCTTACCGGCAGCGCGCCGGCGGGATTCGCAGGAAGCTTTTCTGCCGGCAGCCTTACGCTTTCGCCAGGCAGCCAGGGGACATCATACTACACGGTTGTCTCTGCCTCGGGCCAGACAGACGGAAGCTATCCGTTTACAATAAGTACGATTGATGGCAGCGAGCCGGTCCATGCCGCCTCGGCCAGCGCCGCTTATGTGGTTTATACCGATTTGTCAGCTCCCAGCGTGAGCATTAATAGCCCGGCGGATAGGGCGACTATTGGCAATTCTGTTACTATTTCGGTAAGCGCTTCAGATGGTTCCGGGGCGGTAAAAGTGGAAATTTACATCGACGGCAGCTTAAAAACCACTCTTTACAGCTCGCCTTATACCTACCGTTTTAACAGTAAAAAATTGGCCCGCGGACAACATGTTATCAAAGCCGTCGCGTATGACGCAAGCGGCAATAGCTCATCCGCATCGGTGACAGTATACAAATAATATTCGGCAAGCGGCAGAAAGAAAAAATGTTCGCCCTTCAGGCGAACATTTTTTCTATGTCTCTTGTTTCGTTTATATCCTTGGTTTTAATCAGTCTGATGAAGAATTTTCCCGCAAGAGCCCGGAATTCCTCTTCTATGCTTGTTTCCAACGCAAAGGGAGAAATCCAGATGCTGTTTTGCCATTTTTTAAAACCCAGCTGTTTCAGCTTGGAGCGGAGCAGGCCGCGGACATTTTTATGTTTTTCCGGGATGTCAAAAATGACGATTTTCCATGTCCCGTCTTTTTCCGGAGACTGGCGCTGAATAAGCTTCCTGCCCTCGTCGGTTATTTTGGCCAGCAGCATGCCATGATCGTCTTGCCGGTGTACCAGCCCCAAACTTACAAGCCTGAACATCGCGTTGTAAAAAAACTTGTAAGGGTTTTGGGGACAAAGTTCATTATGGAGTTTTTTAAAGTTCTCCGGCTTTGAGCTGAGTTTTTTGAGGATTTGGATTGTTAGAGGGTTAAAAGGCCGTGACATATAAATTTTAAGTTGATTTA
>JAJZRC010000013.1 GCA_021847435.1 bacterium | reverse complement strand
GTGTGCTTAAAAGTTAATATTTTTTTTTTGGAGAGGTCGCATAGAGGCCTAGTGCGCTGGTTTGCTAAACCGGTAAAGGAGTCAAATCCTTTCGAGGGTTCGAATCCCTCCCTCTCCGCCATAAAAACCCCAAAATATTTTGGGGTTTTTATGTGCCAACGCCTTGACTTTATCCTATTTAGGAGTATATTTTATGTAATTTAACAATCGATGGTTTTAGTAGAAAAACCGGGGTTGTTAGACGAATCTTTACAGTTCCTAGGAGGGAACATGTTTGCATATTTCATATGGTTCGCATCCTCTTTGGCCTGCGGGGCCATTGGGGCGTGGGTGTTTGCAGCCAAGCGGCGCAGCCCATTTTTGGGCTTTGCGATCGGCTTTGCGCTGAACGTGGTGGCCGTGCTCGTCTGGAAGCGGCTGTCTAGCCGCAGTAACGGAGGTGTGAAATGACCGGCAGAATGATCGTATTGCTCGTGGTGCTTTACCTGAGTGCCATAGGTATAGCAATCGCGTTGTCGAGCTTGTTCCTGAAGGTGTGGAGACGCAAGCAAGGGAAAAACGCCATGTCCGCTCTGCACGCACCAGCTAACAGCCAGCCGGCGTCCGCGCCGGAGGGAAACCGTAAACGCGGCTACTTTTGGGCAATCGTGTTGGTTGTATTTGCGGTGTTGGGTTTTGTGTTCGCGATGGTATTCTCGGAGGTTATTTTGGCCTCTGCGTTATACGTCGCGTGGATCAACGCGGTAACCAGTGCCACCCGCCTGCCTGACGAGATGGCCAATGCCTTGACGATTGTCTTGGTTTCCGTGTTTTGTTTCGCCCTGTGGCCCTATGTTGCAAGGTCTTTATTCAGGCACAGGGGCGAAACAAAACGGATGAGGCTGATGCTGGCCAGTTTCGTTCTGGCGACGTTCTTTGTTGGGAAGCACTATGTTTCCCAGCCTGGGCCTGACGAGTACTTTAACTCCGTCACCGGCGCGCCAATGTGGAAGTACTACACTTCTGACGAAGGGCTGATTGTACAAGCTCCTTTGTACAAAAAGTTCAACACTCAGGATGGCAGCCTGCTCAAGCTAATGGACCCAGCGGTCGCAAAAGCTCATAGGGAGCAGGAAAAGAAGCGCCAGGCAGATCCTCCTGTCCAGCCCCAAGCCGGGCAGGGACAGACCGAAGAACAGCCTCAGCCCAAAGACGAGCTCCGTTTGCCTGATGCCCATTCGGCACAGGCAAAGGAGATTGCCAACGCTTTGGGTGACAACAAGCCCTTTAAAGCGGAACCGGCGACTGCATTGAGTTCCGAAGGAGTTTGTTCTTACACCAGGAATGCCCAGTATACTTGGGAGCCTTTGCCTTACGGAAAGTTTGAGATGCGAGTCGATAGCGTATCTCTAACCGAAGATTGGACCATAATTGGTGTGGTTGTAAGGCTTCCGGCGGGGGAAGGCTCAAGGAGAGAGTTTCATGACTTCTCCAACACCGCGGCAGACGGCAATGAATCCGAATATTTGGTGGATTCTAACCAGCTTTGCTATCCGATCAAATCATCATCCGGTGATTTTCCGATAGCCTTAAAGCCGACCAAACTTCGCAAGGAATTCTTGTCTGTTAGTGAACTGAGTTGCGAAGGGTTTTTGGCAAACAAATGCGCCTTCGCCAAGATGTTCTTTCCCGGGGAAGAGTACCATTTTTGGCTACGCTTTCCCAAACTGTCAACCTACTGGCCCGAATTCAAACTGGGGGTGCACCACTTTCCACCAATCACCATCAAATTTGTTGAATAGATTTTTTTTGACGGATTTTTTAAGCCGGCTTGCGACGGCACATGTGAAATTGCAATTATAATAAATGGATAGAAAGAGTGACCGGCCAGGGTGCAAACCTTAGACCGGTCTTTATTTTGGGAAAAATCAATCCCTGGCTGCGGCCAGGCAAATGACCTGGGCTATGCCTTGGCGCTTTAAAACTTTGGCCGCTTCCCGCAATGTGGCGCCAGTGGTCGTTACGTCATCTACCAGAATCACGTTTGTAGATTTAAAATTGAAAGCTTGAAAATTTGGGGAAATCGTAAAAGCATCCTGGATGTTCCGGAGTCTTTCTTCCTTTTTCAGGTCTTTTTGGGTTTTAGTGGATTTTTTTCTGATGAGCGCGTTAACCACCGGCAAGCCAAGCTGTTTTGCAAGCGAATGGCATAAAATTTCCGCCTGGTTAAAGCCCCGCCAGCGGCGGCGGGAAGAGTGCAGGGGGATGGGGATTAATATGGAATTCGTAATATAAGATGTTAGATATGAAAAGGCCGGATCGATTCTAATTTTTTGTGCAATTAGCCCGCCTAAAATTTCGTAAACCTCTGGCAGGAAAGAATACTTGCCTTTAATGAGCGTGTTGGCGACTTTTTCGTCGTCGCGGTAATCAAAAAAACTAACGAGCCCGTCCGCGCCAAAGGGCGTTTGGCACCCAGGGTGGGTTAGGCCGAACGCGGCGGGTTTTTTGCAGGCAATGCAGTTTTGGCTTTTGGCTGGTTTGAGCCCAGCCTGGCAGTCCAGGCATAAAAATCCGCCTTCCGTTCCGCAGCCCAGGCAGAACTTGGGGAACAGGGTGTCCAGGACAAAAGTTTTAATATCAGCCCAAAAGGGCTTGATGAGGTTTTGATACATCGAGAGAATAAAACAGAACTGTTCCTTAAATCGGAACAGTTCTGTCAAATTTATGCCGGGACTGGTATTTTTTCCGCCTTGTGCACGGAAAAGACGATTTTATCAGACTTCGGTTCGCCTCGGCGGGACAAATCTTTTTTCAAATCTACTGCGACCTTGGCGCCGCCCGGAGCCTTTTTTTGGATGATTTTTTCCGCCAGCGGGTCTTCAATTAAGGTTTGCAGGTTTTTGCGCACAAAGCGCGCGCCCTGGGACGGATCAAAGCTTTGTTCGGCAATGAATTTAATGGCAGCAGGGGAAACTTTCAGCAAAATTGCCTGTTCCAGCAGGCGTTCCTGCAGCTGCACCAAATGCAGCTGGGTGATTTTTTTCAGCTCTTCCAGACCCAGAGGCTTAAAGACCATGATTTTATCTATGCGGTTTAAGAATTCCGGCCGGAATTCCCTTTTTAAATTTTCCAAAACCGATTCTTTTATTCCTTCGTATTCTTTGGCCAGGCGGTCTTTGCTGTCTTGCGCTTCGTTGCCGCGCTCGGCAAAGCCGATTTTGGCGGCCTGGGTAGTGAGTTCCTGCATTCCCAGGTTAGAAGTCATAATAATGATGGTGTTGCGGAAAGAGATTTTTTTGCCTTCCGCGTCGGTCAGCTGGCCGTCTTCCAGGATTTGCAGGAAAATGTTGAAGACATCCGGGTTGGCTTTTTCTATTTCGTCAAACAGCACTACGCTGTAGGGTTTGCGGCGGACCGCTTCGGTCAGCCGGCCGCCTTCGCCGTAGCCGACATAGCCGGCCGGGGCGCCGATGAGCCGGGAGACATTGTGGCGCTCCATAAGTTCGGACATGTCCACCCTGATAAGCGCGTCTTCGTCTTCAAAAATTTCTTTGGCCAGCACTTTTGCGGTTTCAGTTTTGCCTACGCCCGTGGGCCCCAGGAAAATGAATGAGCCTAAGGGCCGCTTGGGGTCAGACAGGCCGGCGCGGCTGCGGCGGACTGCTTTGGCGATTTCTTCCACGGCCTCGTCCTGGCCGATAATTTTTGCTTTGAGGGTTTTTTCCAAATTCGCCAGCTTGCCGATTTCAGTCTTGGCCAGGCGCTGCAGGGGGATTTTGGTCATCATGGAAACCGTATGGGCAATGTCCTGCCCGGAAACTATATGTGCCGGGGTTTTTTCTTCCGTGGCCAGGGTGCGGGCAAGCTGTTCTTTTTGCTTGAGCAGCTTTTCTTCCTGGGCGCGTAGATGCAGCGCGGTGGTGAAATCCTGGGCCAGTACGGCTTTGGTTTTTTCTTCTTCCAAAGCGACCAGGTCGTTTTCCAGTTTTTTGGTGGCGCGCAGCAGCTTGCTGTTGGAATTGATGGAACGCAGAAACGCCGCGGTTTCATCAATCAGGTCCACGGCTTTGTCCGGCAAATGGCGGTCCTGGATGTAGCGGGACGATAGATCCACGGCCGAGCGGATGGCTTCGTCCGTGATGGTGACGTTGTGGTGCTTTTCGTAATTCGGGCGCAGCCCTTGGAGGATTTCCACGGTTTCGTCGCGGGACGGTTCCTCCACTAAAATCGGCTGGAAGCGGCGTTCTAAGGCTGCGTCTTTTTCTACGTGCTGCTTGTATTCGCCCAAAGTGGTCGCGCCAATGGCCCGAAGTTCGCCGCGGGCCAAGGCAGGCTTTAAAATATTGGCGGCATCCAAACTGCCGGTCGTTGCGCCGGCTCCGACCATGGTGTGCAGCTCGTCAATGAATAAAATTATTTTAGGGTCGTTTTTTACCTCGTCAATAATCTGCTTGAGCCGGTTTTCAAATTCGCCGCGGAACATGCTGCCGGCCACAACCAGCGCCAAATCCAAAGACAGGATTTTCTTGTCCAGAAGGGAGTCGGGCACTTCGCGCTTGGTAATGGCCAAAGCCAAACCTTCCACAATGGCGGTTTTGCCCACGCCGGCCTCGCCGATGAGCAGGGGATTGTTCTTGGTGCGGCGGTTAAGAATGGATATCATGCGGTCAATTTCCGACTTGCGGCCGATGACCGGATCGATCATGCCGTTTTGCGCCTTTTTCGTGAGATCGGTTGTAAAAAATTCCAGCAGATTGCCTTTTTTTGGCTCGGGGTTTTTTCCGGGGAAGGGCGGCGCGCCTTCGTACGGAGCCTGGCCTCCGGGCGCTTCCGGCATTTCCGGGAATTTGGAAATGTTTTCAAACACGTTCAGAAGATTCTGTTCCAGCTCGGCAATATCTATCCCGAGCTTGGAGAGAATTACTTTTGCTTTGTTCTGGGGCACGTTGAGCAGGCCGTAGAGAAAATGCTCCGTGCCGATAAACTGGTAGCCGTACTGGCTGGCGATGATTGCCGATTTTTCTATGACCAGCTTTAAGTGTTCGGACAGAACAGGCTTCCACGTGGAGATGGTGTTGTTGCTGTTTACCAGAATAAGCTCCTGCTTGATGATTTCCGGGGAAAGTTTTGTCTTGGTGAGGATTTCGGCGGCAAAAGAACTTTTTTCCGAAACTACGCCATAAAGCAAATGCTCCGACCCAATGTGGTCGTGCTTTAATTCTTCGCTGACCAGCTGCGCCATAATCAGCGCGTTTTTTGCCCGGGAAGAGAGTCTTTCTAAAATGTAAGTGAAGTTAGTCATAAATAAAATGAACAAAATTGACAAAAACTGCGAAAATGACAAAATTTAAATGGGCGACTGAATTTCTGTCATTATTATTTTTTTAATTCTTGTCATTGTAATTATTATCACATATAAATTAATTATATCAAAATTATCACTCTCGTCAAGAGTTTGATAATGGAATTTCAAAAAGATCCATGTTTGAGGAGAATAAAAAAAACCAAACCTCGTCTGATCCAGCCCGCGCTTATGATTATGCGGTTTATCTTCTGGGATTGAAGTTGCGCACTGAAGGAGAACTGAGGGAAAAGCTCAGGCTTAAGAAGCATGAATCGCGAACCGCCGATGAAGTAATTTCACAGCTGAAGGAAAACCATTACATAGACGACCGGCGGTACGCGGAAATTTATTTGGAGAATTTAAAGAAATACAAGACTTTCGGATTTTTTGGCATCAAAAAGAAATTAATGGAAAAACGCCTGCCAAGTTCCATAATAGAGAGTGTGTTAAGCGAAGGATTGGATGAAAACGAGGAAACAAAAATCGCCAAACGATTAATTGGGAAACAAGGGACAAGCGGCCCCGATAGCAGAGCCGATAAATCGGCACGCTGCGGGGCAGGCAAGGGGCAAGAAAAACCCCGGTATAACTCCGCGAAAAGCGGATTATACGAGGCAAGGCGAAAACTGGCGCGGAAATTAAAAAGCCGCGGTTTTCGCGGCTCGGTAATCGCCAAATTGGTTTTTTGATCAGCGGAGGCTGTGGGAGTCCTCCATCCAAACGGCCAGCCAGACAACCGCGATAACCAGCAGAAAGCCGAAAAATAGCAGCCAGCCGGAACTAAGGGATGTGAATTTGACGGCCATTCGGGCAAATAGCCCATTGGTCCCGTATTTTTGTTCCATGATCCGGTTAAGCGGCTTGTTGGGATTATCCCACGGGGAAACTTCGGAAATTTTAATTTCCAAATCCGGATTGATGGATTTGAGGTCCGAAAGCAGTTCGGGATAGTTTTTAATGTCAAAGCCGCAGGTGTATTCTTTGTTGTCCGTGGTCAGGCTGAAATACCAGCTTTTGTGTTCGTAATACTTTGATTTGGGGTCGATTCTTTGAATGCTTTTCACCGGGATTGCCCAAAGGTTTGAAAACATCGTCTTGAAATAAAGAATGTCATCCCTTATTTCCAGCCTGTGCCCGATAAGACGGATGAAAGTTTCCGCAAAGGCAAAAACGGTGAAAACTAATAAGAGCCACAGGCCGCCGTAATAACGGGCTGTCTGCAGGGCTGCTTGCAGGCTTGTATTCCAGGAAATCAGAATACCGGCCGTAATGAAGAAGACCAAAATCAAGCGTTTGGACAGTAAGGATGAAATCGTGAATAGATAAACTTTGTTTTGCATTGTTTTGCCGAGATCAAAAAATCATGCTGCCGGAATTATTGTTCCGGCTCTGCCGCACCCGCGCAAATTTTTACAGGTTCATTTCCCTGAGCCTTTGAATGCGTTCTTCAATGGGCGGGTGGGTGTTGAACATGTTGGAAAACCAGCCCACGGAGCTTTGCCCTTTATGTTCTTTTAAGGGGTTGATTATGTACATATGAGCAGTGGCCTTGTTGGCCGCCTCTAAGGGCTCGGTGTCGGCGGAAATTTTTTCCAGGGCGCGCGCCAGGCCCTCGGGGTAGCGCGTCAGGAGCGCTCCGGAGGCGTCGGCCAGAAATTCGCGCTTGCGGGAAACCGCCATCTTAATCAGCGTGGCAATGATCGGCGAAAGGATTGCTAAAATCAGGCCGGCGATCATAAGGACCATTTTTAATTGTCCGCCTTCGCGGTCATCCGATTTTCGGCCGCCGAAAAAACTTGCCCGAAGCAGCCAATCGGCCAGGAGGGTAACCGTGCCCACCAACACCACAACCAAAGTCATCACTCTTATGTCGTAGTTGCCAATGTGCGACAATTCGTGGGCTATAACCCCTTCCAGTTCGGGTTTTTCCAGCTTGGCCAAAACCCCGGTGGTAACGCAGACCGCCGCATGCTCTGGGTCGCGGCCCGTGGCAAAGGCGTTGGGTGCGGTATCTTCTATAATATAGATGCGGGGGGTGGGAAGCCCGGCCGCAATACAAAGGTTTTCCACTGAGCGGTAGAGCTCGGGATTCGAACTCCTGTCCGCTTCTTGGGCGCGCGACAGCGCAAGAGTTATGGAATCGCTGAAGTAGTAAGAAATCAGCGATGAAAATATGGAAAAGCCCACCGCAAAATAGAGAATCGCGGAATTGTTATAAGCTTGGGCAAATACGAAACCCAGCAAGGAGATTATTATCAGAAAGCTGAAAATCAATATCCAGCTTTCGCGTTTGTTGGCGGCAATGTGTTCGTAAGTTAACATAGAATAGTGATAAGAAAATAGCGGTAAGCGGTAAGTGATTAATGAGAAGTAGTTTTAAGTTTTTTAATCATGGTTATTAGCATTTTTTGGACTTCCAACAACAAACCTTTTACAACAATGTAATTAAAATTGGGATACAACTTTTCCATTAAGAGTACTTGAGTATCCAGTTCTGCCGCGGAGCCAAAAGCGATTCCTAAAAATTGAACGAATTCCTTTGTATGGTTTCTTGCGTAACCTTCCGCAATATTTGATGGTATGGCCACGGCTGCTCTTTGTGCTTGGGAACTGAGTCCGTACAATTCATTTGAGGGTAATTGCCTGGTAATTTTATATATTTCTAAAACAAGATCGTTTGATTTTTGCCAAACAATCAAATCTTTGTAGCTTGAAATGGCATTTTGCATCCCGTCTATATCTCTTATACCGCTAATCACTTACCGCTGTTAAGGTTCAAAATTGAACCTTAACAGGCTGGCCTTCGGGGCCTTTTTCGTCTATATCAAAGAAGTCTCTTTTACCAAAGCCGAACATGGAAGCAAAGATGCTGCCCGGGAACTGCTGGATCTTGGTGTTGTAGTCACGGACGTTGCCGTTATAAAAGCGGCGCGCGGCCTGAATTTTGTCTTCGGTGTCGGTCAGGTCATTCTGCATCTGCAGAAAATTTTGGTTAGCTTTAAGTTCGGGGTAATTTTCCGCCACGGCGAACAGGCTCTTTAGCGCCCCGGAGAGCATATTTTCGTCTTTAAGTTTTTCCGCCATGTTGGTAGCGCCCATTGCCGCAGTGCGCGCGGCTGTGACTTTTTCAAACACCCCGGATTCGTGGGCCGCGTAGCCTTTGACCGTTTCCATGAGGTTGGGGATCAGGTCGTACCTTCTTTTAAGCTGCACTTCAATGTCGCTCCAGGCTTCATCTACCTGGTTTCTGGACCGGACCAGGCCGTTGAAAATCACTATGGCTATTATGGCCAGCGCCAGAAGAATATATATTGCAATCATATTTTTTTCTTTAAGTTTAAGTAGTTTAATTATAGCACATTTAAAAGATAAACAAGTTTTTAAGTTTTTGGCTTAAACATAAGGGATTCATTTTTTACGACCTATTTTGAAAGCAATCACCAAAATTTCCTTGACAAATTTTTTGCTTGCCGCTATACTTTTGGATAAAGTGCTATATTTTAGTATAGCGGTAAAAGTACGGCAGTTGAAGAAAATTAGAATTGTGATTAACCCTTGTCCGTTTATGAATTGGGAGAATAAAAAAACCGATCAGTTAGTAACAGCGATTTTGGCTTTAAAGAATTCCAAAGAGGCAAAGCAGTTTTTACGTGACTTACTCACTGAAGATGAACTCATGGAATTCGGTAATCGCTGGCAGGCGGCGCAGATGCTTTCGCAGAACATTTCTTATACCGCCATTCGCGGCAAAACTGGCCTTAGCCCGCGTACCATCGCGCGAATTTCCCGCTGGTTGAATAAAGGCAAGGGTGGTTATCGCTTAATCATTAATCGCCTGCATCATCGCAACTTTTTTCCTGTTGGGAAAGGGTTGCGTTGATAATTATAAGTTGTCATCCTGAACTTGATTCAGGATCTAAACAAAAGATTCTGAAACGAGTTCAGAATGGCAGTCGGCTATCAACCTAGTCCGTTCCCAGAAGGGAACGGGTTTTTTGTTTGTCCCAAAACAGGCAAAGTCAGCAGAAAGGAGGGAGCATGAGACTCGGTGGAGCGGGTCCGCACATCTGAAAGTAGAAGTTGGGCCGCTTTACGGCCCAACTTCTACTTCTACCACTACCTTTTCGCATTCATTAAGGAGAAAATGGCATGTTTCCTCAAACAGTGGTTTTGATGGAAGAATTGCGTCGTAGAGCAAGGCTTGCAAGGCCAAACAACCAGAAATTGGCCCGTTGGGTTGATGATTATATTGACGCCAAAATCAGCGAAGGCGGAAACGTAATATTTTTAACCCAATGGTGTTTGTCCAAAGGTTTGGAAAGAAGGTTTCCTCCAGGATCGCCTGTTTTCATGCAGAAAAAGGAAATAGAAATATTTCGCGATTATGTAGCCGGTATCTTCGCCGAATTTGCGAAGTGCGGCGTTGGCCTTGAATGGTGGATTACCTTCAACAAGGGTTTCACTGAAACCAGAAGGCTAGACGAAGATTTGGCAAAGCAGTACAAGACCAAAATCAACGAACTGATTCTTGAGTACTGCACAGGTTGCCAAATTATTACCTTAGATTGGGAGAGGGAGATCCTGGGCGGCAAACCCCAGCCTAATCAAGAGGTTTTAAGAGTTCCTTTGCGCTTTATGTCCACTGAAACTCTTGAAAGAGAAGTCGGCTGGGCAAAAAAATGGCAGGAGCAGGAGACTGCCATGCATTTGAGCGATGAAGAAATTTCCCGCGAGGTAATTTTCCAGGCAGCGTGCGAGGCTGAAGAAGGGAGGTTTATGCTTAGCAAAGATTTCCCATTGGGCGAGTGTGCTCTGGTGCCCTTGGAGGTTCCCGAGCAATTCTGTTTTTTTGGTTTATTTGCGCCTGGGTTTCAGGATAGGATTGCGGCGATTTTGCCACCTTATCCATGGAGGGTGAAGGGTTAGATACTAAGTACCGGTGGACTCTTGTGGGAGTGCACCGGTTTTTTGACATCTTGATTTTTGGGTGTATAATTTATATATGGACAAAAATCAGAAAAATATAACACTGGACGATTTGGCAGTAATGGTTGCCGAGGGTTTTAATGGTGTCAATGGACAGTTTCAGGGAGTTAATAGCAGATTGGACAAAGTTGAAGGCAGGCTAGACAGGCTGGAAACCGAAATGCAAGCTTTAAAATCGAGCGTCAATAGTTATCTTGAACTTTCGGACAAGAGGTATTTGGAATTGAAGGCAAGAGAAAAGGTAATAGTGGGGTGGGTTAAGAAAATTGCGGATAAAACCGGAGTTTCAATTAGTCTAGAGGATTTGGAAAAAGCGGCTTAACTCAATATTTAATTTTGACCGGCTATTGAAGCCGGTTTTTTATTTATTCGAATTTATGGTATAATAAATGCGAAATCAAAAAACTTTTCCGAAACAAAATGAGCCTGATAGAAAAATTGAAAGACGAAGCCAACGAGTATTTGGATAATTTGGCGCTTGAAAAGCTGCAATACCGCGTGCGGCTGGTGGTGCGCGAGCGCGAAGAGCTGAAAAGCTGGACGGACCGGGAGTTAAAACTGGCTGCCCTGGCCTTTAAGGACGATTTAAAAAAGGGCAAGTCCTTGGATTCCATTACGGTATCGGCTTTTGCCGTGGTGAATGAGGCGGCAAGAAGGGTGCTCGGCCAGGTGCCGTTTGACGTACAAATTTTGGCCGGGCTGGTTATCCATTCGGGCCGCGTGGCGGAAATGAAAGCCGGGGAGGGAAAGACTTTGACCGAAACCATGCCGGTTTATTTAAACGCGCTTGCCGGAAAAGGCGTTCATCTTATTACCACCAACGATTATTTGGCGGAGCGCGACGCCAAATGGATGGGCAAGCTGTACGATTTTTTGGGTTTAAGCACGGGCTACGTGACTTCTCAGATGGAAGGAGACAAAAGGCGCAAGGCCTATGCCGTTGACATAACTTATGTGACCAACCAGGAAATCGGGTTTGATTATTTGCGCGATAATCTGGTTTATTCCCGCGCCGACCGCGTATTGCGTCCGGACAGTCCTTTGCATTTTGGCATAGTGGATGAAATTGACAGCATTTTAATCGATGAGTCGCGCACGCCCTTGATTGTGGCCGAGCCGGTGAAAGAGGAAAGGAACTTTTATGATTTATTCACCAAAATTGTCAGCAAGCTCAAAGAAGGGGAGGATTTTAAAGTTGATTACAAGAACAAGCAGGCGGAAATGACGGATGCAGGGCTGAATAAGGTGGAAGAGCTGCTGGGCGAACCGGTCTTTTCCCGGGACAACCCCATGTATGTTTTTTATTTGGACGTTTGCCTGAAGGCCCGGGTAATTTTTGAAAAAGACCGCGACTATATAGTGACCGGCGATGGGGTGGAAATAGTGGATGAATTTACCGGCCGGGTGCTGCCCGGCAGGCGGTTTACCGACGGCGTGCATCAGGCCATTGAAGCCAAGGAGAAGGTTAAAATAAAAGGAGCCGACAGGACCCAGGCCGCCATAACCTTCCAGAATTTTTTCCCCATGTACGAAAAGCTCTCCGGCATGTCCGGGACGGTTATGCGCGCCCGCGGCGAATTCAATACCGTATACAAGCTGGATGTGATCAAGATCCCCACCCATAAGCCCCTGGCGCGGATTGAGCGCAATGACCTGTTCTTTAAGACGCAAAAAGGCAAGTTTATGGGGCTGATGAAAAAAGTCAGGCAAATCCACAGCCGCGGCCAGCCGCTGCTCATAGGAGCGCGCAATGTGGAAACCGCGCACGCGGTTGCCGGGCTTTTGGACAAAGAAAATTATCCCTATCAGCTGCTGACGGCCTCAGACCATAAAGCCGAAGCGGAAAAAATCGCCCGCGGCGGCCAGGCGGGCATGATAACCGTGGCGACCAACATGGCCGGCCGCGGCACGGATATTTTACTGGGACCCGGCGTAAAGGAGTCGGGCGGCTTGTTCGTGCTGGGAACGGAGCGGCATGAATCGCGCAGGATTGACGACCAGCTGGTGGGCCGGGCGGGCAGGCAGGGCGAACCCGGCGAGTCTTTATTTTTGATTTCCATGGAAGATGAAATTATGCAGCTGTTCGGCAGCGAAAAGATTATTGACGCAATGGAAAATTACGACATGCCGGAAGACGAGTATATTTCCGGAGCTACTTTGAGCGAGGCATTCAAAAGGGCCCAGGATTTTGTGGAAAGCAAAAATTTGGACAGCCGGCTTTATTTGTACAAGTATGACAGCGTGGCCAATTTCCAGCGCAAATTCATTTATAGCCTGCGCGATTCGCTTTTGGAAAACGAAGAAAATTTTTTGCAGTACCTCAGCGGCGCTTTGGATGACGTGTTGGACGAAATTCTAAAAATCGGGGAGCCGAAATTAGTCTCGCAAAAGTTTTTGGAGGTTTTTAGGATCCGCGCGGAAGAAAAGGAGATTGCCGGCGTATTGCCGGAGCCGGTACGTACCTCTTGGTTTAACGAGTGGCTGAACCCGTTTTATGATTCCACATCGCGGCCGTCGGGAAGCAAAGAAAAATTGCGCGAGTTCTTATTTAACTCTTTAGAAAAGCTCAAAAGCGAGCCCCAGGTATACAAAGCCTCCCAGAATCTGATTTTGCAGATTATAGACAACCAGTGGAGCAGGCATTTGGAAATTATGGATGTGCTTAAAGAAGAAGCCAACCTGTTTTCCTATGCTTCGGAAGACCCTCTTTTGGATTATATAAATGAAAGCAAGAAAGTTTTTGAGGATACGCAGCTGGAAATAAAAAAACAATTTTTATCCGCTTTGTTCCTGCATCTGGACCAGCAGGGCAAGCTGTCCCAGTAAAAAACGCGCCCGGACAGAGATGTTCTGTCCGGGCGTCCGGCTAACGTCAGCATTTTTTGCCTGAGCCGTGCGGTTTTGATTGGGCGGCGGTTCCCTCCGGTTTTGAGGCGTTTTTGTTTATGGCACAGCCCCGGCAGGGCTGTTTTTTGCGCATTTTTTTCCGCAAGCCATATATTATTGCTGTCCTTCGCAGGTTTTTACCGGGCGGTTAGCATAACATTTGGGCCTTTTTGTTGCCAAAACGCGGAAAATTGTTATAATGACTCCATGTTAACCAGGGAAGAAGTCTTGAAATTAGGCAAACTTTCCCGCATTGCCTTAAGCGAAGCGGAAGTGGAAAAATTCCAGAAAAACCTGGATACGATTTTAGGCTATGTCGATGAGCTGAAAAAAGTCGACACCGAAGGTTTGAAGGAAGTCAACCAGGTTACGGGACTGATAAATGTCCAGCGCCCGGATGAAGCAGTGGCCGCGGAAAACCGCGAAGAAATCCTGGCCCAGGCCCCGGAAACCAAAGACGGTTATTTTAAAGTCAAAGCAATTTTATAGAATTACCTAATTATTCTAATTTCTAATTGACCTAAATACAGAAGATTAGAAATTGGGGATTGGGATTTGTTTAGAACAATTAGTACAATCAGGTTAATTGGAAATTTATAGCCATGGCGGATTTATTTGAATTTATTGAACTAACAGAGCTTAGAAAATTATTAGATACCAAAAAGGTTTCGTCAACGGAACTGACCAAGTTTTTTTTGCAGCGCATAAAGGATTTGGACAAAGATTACAACGCTTACGTAACTGTTACAGAACAAGAAGCGCTTAAAGACGCCAAGGCGGCCGATGACTACATCGCCTCGCCCGGGGAAAACCCTTTTTTGTGCGGGATTCCGTATGCTTCCAAAGATTTGTTCTGCACCAAGGGTATCCGCACCACGGCTTCTTCTAAAATTTTGGACAACTATTTGCCGCCCCACGACGCAACTGTCACGAAAAAGCTCAAAGAACACAAAAGCGTGCTTTTGGGGAAGACAAACCTTGATGAGTTCGCCCACGGTTCTTCCACGGAAACTTCGGCTTACGGGCCGTCCAAAAACCCCTGGGACAATAGCCGCATTCCCGGCGGATCTTCCGGCGGCAGCACGGCAGCGGTGGCTGCGGGCCTTGCCCCGTGGGCCACGGCAACGGAAACCGGCGGGTCAATCCGCCAGCCGGCATCCTTGTGCGGTTTGTCGGGCTGGAAGCCGACCTACGGACGGGTGTCCCGCTATGGCATCATTGCCATGGGTTCATCATTGGACAGCCCCGGCGCAGTGGCAAACAGCGTGGAGGACTTGGCGCACTTGGCGGAAATCATGTCCGGCCAGGACGTAAAAGATTCCACCACCGGCCCCGTGCCCGTGCCCGCTTACAGCAAACAGCTGTCTGCGGATATGCGGGGGGTAAAAATCGGCGTACCCAAAGAATATTTTGTGGAGGGCATGGAAGACGGGGTAAAGCAGCGGGTCATGGAAGCGATTGAAGAGTACAGAAAGATGGGTGCGCGAATCCAGGAAGTCAGCCTGCCCAACACCAAGTACGGCTCATTGGTTTACGCGATTGTCTGTCCCAGCGAAGTGGCTTCCAATTTGATGCGCTATGACGGCATTCGCTACGGACATTCCACTAAAGAAGGCGGCAGCCTTTTGGAGACTTATGAAAAATCCCGGGCTGAGGGTTTTGGCGACGAGGCCAAGCGCCGTATTTTAACCGGAACTTACGTGCTTTCCGCCGGCTACTATGACGCTTACTATAAAAAAGCGCAAAAAGTCAGAAGCCTTATTATCAACGAATTCCAAGAAGTCTTTAAGCGGGTGGATATTCTGGCTTGTCCGTCCAGCCCCAATGTGGCTATCAAACTCGGGGGCGCCAAAGACAATCCTCTGTTCGGCTATATCGCCGACCAGCTGAACATCCCCGGCAGCCTGGCCGGTTTGCCCGCGCTGTCAATCCCTTGCGGGTTTGCAAGGCCGTCAGACGGCGACACTCCTTCCATGGACGGCTTGCCCGTGGGGCTGCAGATAATCGGCCCGCAGTGGGGCGAGCAGCAAGTGTTCAATGCGGGGTACGCGTACCAGCAGGCGACGGATTGGCACAAGAAACACCCAACAGTATAAATTCCAATGGACCAATATCCAAATAAAAAATATGATTTGGAAGAACGGACTTATCAGTTTGCGCTTTCCGTAGCATTGTTTTGCAAGAAATTACCAAAAACCGTAAGCAATATCGAGTATGTAAAACAAGTCATACGCTCATCGGGGTCTCCTGCCGCTAACTACATCGAAGCCAACGAAGCTCTCAGTAAAAAAGATTTTCAGATGCGCATTAAAATTTGTAGGAAAGAAGCTAAAGAAACCGTATTGTGGTTAAAGTTGATTATAAATACCAATCCAAAGGAATTCACTGCCGAGGGTGAAAAATTGATTCAGGAAGCTAATGAGTTGAAAAAGATATTTTCTGCAATGTTGAACAAGTAGTTTTGAATTTGAATTTTGTAATTTATTTGTTATTTGATGCTTGTTATTTGGAATTTAAAAAATTATGAAAGAATTTTCATCTTCAACCGAATATAAGCCGGTCATCGGGTTTGAAATCCACGTGCAGCTGGCCACCAAGTCCAAAATGTTCAGCCCCGCGCCAAACGATCCGGACGAAAAAGAGCCGAACACCAATATTGACGAAATTGTTACCGGCCAGCCGGGGACTTTGCCCGTGGCCAATAAAGAAGCCATCCGCCTCTCGGCATTGGTTGGTTTGGCCCTTAACTGCACCATAGACGAATTTTCCAAGTTTGACCGCAAGCACTATTTTTATCCCGATTTGCCCAAAGGCTACCAAATTTCCCAGTATGACCAGCCTATTTCCCGGGACGGGTATTTGGACATTAACATCAACGGCAAGATCAAGCGCATTGGCATTACCCGCGCTCATTTGGAAGAGGACGCGGGCAAGAATGTACACCCCGAAGGCTTGCCCTATTCCTTGGTGGACTACAACCGCGCCGGAGCGCCGCTTTTGGAAATCGTTACCGAGCCGGACATTGAGAGCGCGGAAGAGGGGCGGATTTTTTTGCAGGAACTGCGCAATATTATCCGCTACCTGGGCGCTTCGGATGCCGATATGGAAAAAGGCACCATGCGCTGCGAGCCGAATATTTCCGTGCGTAAGCCCGGCGAAAAGGGGCTGCCAAAATACAAAGTGGAAGTCAAAAATATCAACAGCTTCAAGTTTGCCGAAGCGGCCATTAATTACGAAATCGAGCGGCATATTGAGATGCTCCAGAAAGGGGAGACGCCCAGGCAGGTGACCATGGGCTGGAACGAAAAAGATTCCTGCACAGTGGAACAGCGCAGCAAGGAAGACGCCCAAGACTACCGCTACATGCCCGAGCCGGACTTGCCGATTTTGCAGTTTACCAAAGAGTATTTGGATAAATTAAGGGCTGAAATGCCGGAATTGCCCGCGCAAAAGAGGCGGAGATTTTCCGAAGAATACGGGCTGCCGGCAAGCGATGTGGAGAACCTGCTCAACTGGAAAGAACTCGCGTTTTATTTCGAGAGCGTAATAAGCGAGATGGACGAATGGATGGCGCAGGAAAAGGGTTTGGATCGAAACCATCTGGTTAAACAGGCCGTAAATTGGTGTCTGGGAGATTTTTCCGCGCTTTTGAATCAGAAATTGATAAATCCGCAAGACTCGCAAATATCACCAGAGAATTTTGCCGAACTGCTGAAATTGATCCAGCAGGGCAAAATTTCGGGCAGTGCGGCCAAACAGGTTTTCAAGGTGATGTTTGAAAAGGGCGGCGACCCTTCCAACATAGTTGATGATTTGGGCCTGCACCAGGTAAGCGACGAGTCGTCCATCTCATCTGCCATTGATAAAATTATCAGCGACAACCCCAAGGCTGCGGCTGATTACAAGGCCGGGCAGCAAAAAAGTTTTGGCTTTTTGGTGGGCCAGGCCATGAAGGAATTAAAAGGCAAAGGCAACCCGCAGGTGATTAACGAGTTATTGAAGAAAAAACTAAATTAGGGCTAAGCGTTTAGGGCTAAGGGCTAAGATGGATAACTAACAAGGGTAAGGGGCAAGATTTGTGGGAAAAAGCAAAAGCGGGCGGAGACCTTAGGGTCCCGCCCGCTTGATGCGTAAAGCTAGTTGCCGCTGATTGCGGCAACGGCGCCGATGTGGGTGTTGGGTCCGGCATCGTAGAAGATGCCGGCCTTGCCCGTGGTGGGGACGAACTTGACTACCAGGCTTTGCCCGGCGGCAAAGTAGATGGCGTCCTTGGACGACGTCATCTTCTGTTCGTTCATAATGGGCTCCACCCGGAGCCCGTCCAGCACCACCCGCTGCGTGGCCTCAGACTGGCCGTAGTCGAACCGGAGTTCGACCAGGCGGCCGGGAATGACGCTGCTCGGCGCTGCCGAGCACACGGGTTGATTGCACGGAGGGTAGATGAACTCCGTGGCCAGCAGGACATAAATCCGGCCGTTGATTTGGACAGCTCCCACGGGGAACTGGTCAAATGCCAATTGCCGGTATTCCCGATGGCCCGCGAAGTCCGTGGTTCTGGACACCAGGACCGTCTTGTCGTTACCCATTACGCATACCTGCAGGTCGCCAGCAGCGGTCTCAGCCGTGCAGAGCATGCCAGAGTCCACGCGGACGGCATCGTACCATCCGTCGTGGAAAAGGGTCAAACTCCACTTCTCCTTTTCCCACGGGTGGGTCAAGGTCAGGCCGGAGCGTCCGTCACTGGCTAAACGGCCCCCTGCAGGCACCAACCATTGGTAGCTGGCCTGCGGGGTGTGCCACCGCAGTTTGCCGCTGCCCGAGTACGAGAGAAAGGTGTTCTCATCGTACAGGGGAAGGAGCTGTTGCACGGCAGGCGCGGGCACCGTGGTCTTCACCACGGTCTTTCCGGTGTAGTCCTGGCACAGGGCCAGGACATTCCCGGAGTTCCACTCACTGATGAGCAGGCGGTCGGCCTGCGGGTTGCAGGCCGCAATGCTGGCCGCGGCGGGCATGGGCTGGGCGTTCTGGTTGATCGGGGTCTGGGCGCTGACCAGCGCGAAGCTGGCCAGAAAAAACATCGCAAACGCAAAAAAATAGAAAAACCTCATCTTTTTCCTCGTGCCGGGGTTGCCGGCGGTTTTTTCACCCAAAGAAACTCTGCAGTTATTCCTTTGGGCAAGCAAGGCGCAAAAAAATTACGCCCTCTTTGCCCAAAGGAAACTAGCTTTGTAAAATCCTCCTAAAAGCTGTTAAAAAAACAGGCCTTAAACCTGCCATTTTCCGGCAAATTTAAAACTTCATATTATACGCCTTTTTTGCTATTTTGTCAATATCGTATCGTAGTAGCGTAGTAGTCACTGTGAAATTACCCTTTATTTAAAAGGAATTGTTTGGTTGGTTTGATGGCCTTTTTAGCCTCGGGCTTAATCCAGATTATTTCTTTGTTCCGTTTCCACCATGTCATTTGGCGCTTTGAGTAATGCTTAATGGAGTAACTTAATTGTTTAACCATCTCGCCTCGAGAAATCTTTTTTTGCAGATAAAGTGAGACGAACTTGTATTCCAAACCAAAGTTTTCAAGGCGCTTCCAGGACAGGCCGCGTTTGCGCAAGCCGGCTACTTCTTTGAGCATTCCGGCTTTGAGGCGCTGCTTTAGCCTTGCGTCTATTTTTTTGTACAAATCGGCTTGCGGGCGCGTGATGCCAATCCAGAGAGGTTTGTAATTTAAAGATTGAAAATTTGATGATTGAAAGATTGGAACGGGCTTGCCCGTAGCAATTACGATTTCCAGCGCGCGGATGAGGCGGCGCTTGTTGAATTTGTCGATGTTGGCCGCCCGGACCGGGTCTAATTTTGACAGCCGTTTGTACAGCGTATCAGCCGATTGTTTTTCCAGCTTCGCCCGGAGCCTGAAATCCGGTTTGACGGCGGGGATTGCCTGTCCGAAGACAACGGCATCGATCCAGTGCATGGCGCCGCCGCACAGGATAGGCAGCCGCCCGCGTTTTAAAATATCAGCAATGGCCCTTTTGGCATCGCGCTGGAAGCGCGCCGCGGAATATTGCCGCGCGGGGTTTTGGAAGTCTATGAGGTGATGGGGAACGGATTTGTAAACAAAGGCTTTTTTAAGAGATCCTTCGGCTCGCTTTGCCCGCTCAGGATGCCGGGCAATCCCAAAGATTTTCCATTTACCCGGCACTTTACCGGTTCCCAAATCCATACCTTTGTAAATTTGCCGGCTGTCGCAGGAAATGATTTCGCCGCGGAACTTTTTGGCCAAAGCCACGGCTAATTCGGATTTTCCCGAGGCGGTAGGGCCGACAATGGCCAGTATTTTGGGTTTGGGATCAGAATGCATAATATAAAAAGCATAATCAAATTGGCCTGTTTAAGCTACTTTTTGGCGGCCAGTTTTTTTCCGGCGCGGGGGTTTTTTACAAGCAGCGACCGGCTATGCACGCGCATCCGGGGGCGTTTTTTATCCTGCCGCTTGCGGGCTTTGGTCAAGAGTTCATCCAAGAGTTTTTTTCTCATGGTCCGTGGTATAATTAATACACTTAGATTAATTATATCATTTAAGCGGACTTTTATGAAAAGAAACATATTGGTTATTGCGGCAATCTTGTTTATTGCGGGAGGCTTGTATTTTGCTTTTGGCCGTACGGGCAAGGCGCCCGAATATCAGGCGCTGCCGGATTTCAGCCAGCCAGCCGCGCAAGAACAGACTTCAAGCAGCACCGAGGCTGATAAGCCGCCGGCCGAAAGCAGGCAGCCGGCGTCAGGCGCCATGCCTTCAAAGCAGTTCAGCGGTGGAGAGGCCGAAGCACCCGGGCCTGACATCCAGGTTTGGGAAGTAAGTTATGCAAATGGGGAATTCGCGCCCAAGGTTCTGGACATCAAAAAAGGCGATTACGTGTTTTTTAAAAATAAAAGCACGGTTGATTTCTGGCCGGCTTCGAATCCGCACCCCGCGCATACCGGCTATTCCGGTTTTGACGCCAAAGCCCCCATTGCCCCCGGCGGCAAGTTCCAGTTCCAGTTTACCAAGGCCGGCGCCTGGGGCTTCCATGACCATTTAAACCCAGGGGCTGCCGGGACCATCAATGTGGCGGAATAGCAAATCAGCGGTTTTTGCCGCCAGTCCCAAAAAATGTTATAATTTTTGAAGTCTATTCAACAAAATTCCCATGGACTGGCAAATTTTCGGGCACGAAAACATAAAAAAAATTCTGGCAAAACAGCTGGCGTCCGAAAATCTTGCCCATGCGTATTTGTTTTGCGGTCCGGCGGGCGTTGGCAAAAAAACTTTAGGCATGGAGCTGGCTAAAAAGATTTTGAAAACGGAAAATTTGGCCAGCCATCCGGATTTTTTGCTTTTGTCACAGGAGGGCGAGATTACCATAGAAAAAGTAAGGGAGTTTATCGGCCGTTTGTCGCTGAAACCGTTTGCGGGCAAACGCAAAGTCGCGATTTTGGACAACGCGGAAAATTTAAATTTGCAAAGCAGCAACGCGCTTTTAAAGACCCTGGAGGAGGCCGCTTCAGACACGGTGATTATTCTGGCGGCCGGACAGGCCGGAGTGCTGCCGACTATCGTATCCCGCTGCCAGGTATTTAATTTTTCAGCTTTCACTCCGCAACAGCTTGAGTCCTATGCCGCAAGCAAGGGCTGGCAGGCGAGTCTGGAAATCGTAACATTAAGCTTTGGCGGCATTGCGAGGCTGTATGCGCTTTATGAAGATGCTGATTTTTTGGAAGCGCAGAAAAAGCTGGTTGAACAGTATTCTAATTTGCGGTCTATGCATTCAGGCGAGCGAATGGCCCGGCTGAACGAGCTGGCGCTGAGCGAAAATCTGCAAAATGATTTGTCGGTATGGCTGAAATGGCAGACGCAAAATTTGCGCGCGCAGCCGAACGAGTTTCGCCGCGCCGCGTCGCTGAGCGAGGCAATTTCCGGCCTGAGGCGCAATTTCAACAAAAAATTAGTGCTGCAGCAGCTGCTTTTTAATCTATAAAAATAATTTTTACGGCAATGAAATACAAAAAATTTGCGATTTTACCGGCGGTGGTTTTGCTGGCGGCGGGGTGCAATTTTTTAAGCCAGAACTTGCCGGCCGGAATCATCAAAAGCACAAACGGCGGGGCAGACTGGCAGTTTTCCAATTCGGTCAAAGGAAACCAGGCGCAGAGCCTGGCTTCGCTGAATATTTCCAAGCTGGCCTTTGAGCCGGGCAAGCGCGAAACCCTGTTTGCCGGCAGTTATAGCGGGGGGCTGTATAAATCCGAAGATTCCGCCGGCGGCTGGAGCAAGATTTTATCGAACATTTTTGTATACGATTTTGCCGTGAATCCTGCTGATGCAAAAATTATTTACGCGGCTGGGTTTTACGCCGATCATGGCCGGGTGGTTAAAACCGCGGACAGCGGCGCTAGCTGGAATGAAGTTTACAAGGAAGAAAGCGCGGCCAATGCGGTGCGGGCGATTGCGGTTAATCCTTCAAACCCAAACCAGCTGGTAATCGGCTTGAGTTCGGGAAGCGTTATAAAAAGCGCTGACGGCGGCATGACATGGCAGCTGGCAAAGAATTTTGAAGACCGCATTAATCGGGTTTTGTGGCAAAACGGCAGCGTTTACATACTGCTGAAAACCAAGGGCTTGTTTAAGTCGCCGGGATTTGCGGAAAATTTTGAGGAAATGACGGGCGGCTTGAGCAAGACTTATAACCTGGCCGGAATGTCTTATACCAGCTCAACGGCGGCCTTCAGCCAGGTGTTCGTGGATAATGCGAACTCCGGCCTTATTTATTTGACTTCCAATAAAGGCTTGTTCAAAACAACGGATGAGGGAAAAAATTGGTCATTGCTCAAGCTGCCGGTGCAGCCCGGCCAGAGCGAAGCCAGGGCAGTGGCAGTGGCCCGGACGAGCAGCAATATAGTTTATGCCAGCATCGGGTCAACCGTATATAAGAGTACGGACGCGGGGCAGTCGTGGCAGACACAAGGCATTAACTCCGCCGGATTCATTAACTACATTTTAATTGACCCGCAGCTGCCCCAGCTGGTGTACGCGGGCATTTACAGCAGCGAATAGCAATTAGTAACAAGAAAAAAGTAACAAGGAGAAATAAATGATTGATCAAATTTTAGGGTCCCAAAAAGAAAATTTTGAAAAAGTCATTGAACATTATTTGCACGAGTTATCGGGCGTGCGCACGGGTCGGGCCAACCCGGCGCTTTTAAATACCGTCAGCGTGGAAAGCTACGGGTCCAAAATGCCTTTGGAGCACGTGGCCTCTGTTACGGTCAGCGATGCGAAGACTTTGGTGATATCGCCCTGGGACAAAGGCCAGATCCAGGCCATTGAGAAAGGGATTCAAATGGCTAATTTGGGTTTTAACCCTTCCAATGACGGCGTGGTGATCAGAATTATCTTGCCGGCCTTGAACGAGGAGCGCAGGAAAGAAATGGTAAAGCTGGTGGGGCAGATGGCGGAAAAGGCGAGGATCGGCGTACGCAATGTGCGCGAAACCATCCAAAAAGAAATGAAGAAAGCGGAAAGCGATGGAAAAATTTCCAAGGATGACTTGTCCGCGGGCCAGAAAAAAATGCAGGAAGCCGTAGACGGCTACAATGAAGAAATCAAGAAGCATGCGGAAGCAAAAGAAAAAGAGATAATGACGGTTTAATTATCCACAGATCACAAATAACACAAATTCACAGATTTTATGCCTGTTGAATCAACATATGATTTAAGTCACGAAGTTATTGGTGTTTTGTATGCGGTTTATAACGAACTTGGATTTGGTTATCAGGAGAAATATTATTATAAGGAATAAGAATTAAGCTCATGGAAAAGAAGTTAAAAGTTACTGAGCAACTGGCGCATACGTTGAAAATATCAGACAAACCTATCGGTAGATATTTTTTGGATTTTAGTAGAAAACGAAAAAGATAAATTAATTTTAGAATTAAAAATCGCGGAAAAAGTTTATCCTCAACATATTCGTCAACTTCTTGCTTATTTAAAAGCGCATAATTTAAAATATGTAGGACTTACGCACCGCCGCTTTTTTAGACTGGCAAAGCCAGTTCCCATAAAGCGGCTCCGGCCAATTTCTTCGTTATTTTCCTGCGGTTTTTATCGGCGTAGCCCTGCT
>JAJZRC010000012.1 GCA_021847435.1 bacterium | reverse complement strand
ATTTTTGATTTCATCGGCGCGTTTATGATTTTGCTTTTTTTTGTTTCAGGCACAGCAACGGTGCAGGCGTACTATTTCTTCAATGAATTTTGCTCTGTCGCCGGGATATTTGTACCGGTGCATGTTTGTTTTAATGAAACGCTCAATCAGGAGGCTATCCAGACGCCTAAGCGATCTGCGGAGAATTTCAGTATGCCTGAGGAGAGGAGATAGCGGGGTATTGTCTTCAAAAAGGCACCTCAAATTTTGGCTTTGTTTTTGCAAAGTCGCCAGAGGGTTTGATATTTTCTTTTCCAGCAATAAATTTTTCATAATTATTGGAGCAGATTTAACGGATTAATTGCTACTCCGTTTTTATACACACGAAAATCTAAATGCAATCCCGTTGCGCCACGTACACGGCCGGTATTTCCAACTACACCGATTGGATTACCAGCGCTCACGTGGTCACTGACCGATACGTCAATCTCCGAGGCATGAGAATAACGAGTAACCAGCCCATCATCACCGCGGATAAGAATGGTGTTCCCCCAATCACCGGACTTACCGGCAAATTCCACCGTTCCCGTTTGAGCGGCAAAAATTGGCGGCTTGGCGCCATTAGAAATATCAATGCCCCGGTGTTTGGCTGAATACTTTTGAGTCAAATTACGGGTTGTAGTCGGCCACATCAGGCTTCCCGATACAACAGGAGGAGTTACTGCCTGGGGATTATTATCTTCATTATTTCCTGTAACGTTATTTTTTGGCGGGTTGTTTGTACTGTTAGGTTTAGGAGATGCTTGGGCTAAGGGCTGGCCGTCAGGAATAATTACCATGTCTCCGGCATGGATTTTGGTGGCATCCGTAATGTCGTTATAATCCATGACCTGTTGGGCATCTGTCTTGTATAGCGAGGCAATTTTGCCTATAGTATCGCCTTTTTTGATGGTGTAAAGCACGCCGTCTACGGGCAAAAGGGTCAGTTTTTGCCCGGGCCTGATAATGCTTTTGGCTGTCAGGTTGTTGGCCCACAGAATAGTATTTAGTTTTAAATTGTACTGCTGGGCAATACTGGAGAGAGTATCGCCGCCCTGGACTTCGTACTCAAAAGGCTTTTTGTCACTTTGGTCGTCGTCCGTTAAATTGGCGGCATAGGCGGTCTTAACAAAGATATTGCCTGAATTATTTTTGGCGTCTGCCAGTTGCACCTGCTGGTTTTGGCTTGCCAGCCTTACCTGCGTAAGCTTTTCAGCAAGTTGGGGGTTGAGTTTTGGATTGTTTGTTATTATTAGTGCTGCCAGACTTTCATCAATAAATTTTTTCCTTCCATTAAACGTGGTCATGTTAAGCCCGGCAACCGTAACCGCGAGAAGAAGAATTAAAGCGTTCGGTCTAATGTTATTTTTGTAGCCCAATGTGCCACGTTTAAGGCGGGTGCAAAGTTTATGCAAAAAATCCATAGGGTAGCGTTAATGATCTGGCGGCTTCCTTCCGGGTGCATTTTTTCCGCAAAGAAAAAACTGCATAGCCGCATAAAAAACCAGCAATGACTTCACTTAATCAAAAAACGGATTCGTGAAATGTTCGCTGGTTTTATTTAGGCGTTATACAGTTTTGGGTGCAATACTCCCCTGGAAAATAATTGGATTAAGTAATCAAATAGTCTTAGTAAAAAATACCGGCCGTGCAGCAGTTTGGCGTTGATAAAATTCTTTATGGACTGCAAAGCGTCCGTTCCAAACAGGGACAAAATGCTCAAACCCAGCAAAAGTAATAAACTTTCCAAATTAATCGGGCTGGCTGGTATGCTGGCAGCGGTTAAAATATGATGGGCGCTTTGGCTTTCGCAACATTGATTGGATCCCATAGCCATATGGATTGTTTGCGCGGCTGCGGGATGGGCAGTTGACATTTGCATAAAGGGGATATAACACAATTCAAAAATACTGCCTAAAACAAGGCTGAAAACTCCCAAAGTCACTATGTAAATTTTTGCTTTCTGTAATAGCATTTTGGTGTAAAGGAAGTATAGCAAGATTTGCTGTTTTTTTCCATAGCCCGTAGTTTTATTCGGCCCTCTCACTTTTTTTGACAAAAGATTTATTAACATTTAATATATAAGCAGGCACTTATATATTTTATGTCAAACAAGCAACTACAACTTGAAACAAAACTTTTTAAAGGATTTGCCGACAAGTCCCGCCTTGCCATTTTGAAAACAGTTTTGGCTGGCCCTAAAACAGTGTCGGATATTTCTAAAGCAACCAAACTCTCCCAGCCTAATACTTCTATTCATCTGGCCTGCCTTTTGGAATGCGATCTCGTCCGCAAAGAGAAAAAGGGGCGAGAAGTTTTTTACCGAATCTCAACAAAGGAAATTAAGAAGGTTATTGACGGAGCAAAAAATATTTTAAGCAAGCATGGTAAGGAAATTTATAAATGCGAACGATATTAATATGCCAAGTATAAAAACTTATTTAAAAAATCCCCGTGTCGTAACTGCCGCAATTAGCTGGTTCACGGTCATAACCGTATTTGCGCTTAAGTTTTTCGATATTGAGCCTGCTTATCTCATTCCTATTTACGTCTTGGGCATTGCCGTGGGCGGTTATCTTTTTGCGGCAGAAGGACTGGAAAAAATATTAAAGAAAAACATCAGTATTGATCTCTTGATGTCGATTGGTATTGCCGGAGCGGTAATTTTGGGTGAATGGCAAGAAGCCCTGCTCTTAACTGCTCTTTACGCTACCTCCGAAGCTATCGAAAGCTATACCAAGGACAAAACAAGAACTGCGATCAGAGCATTGATGGATCTTGCTCCTAAGAAAGCTCTGGTGAGACGAAACGGCAAAGAGACAATCATTCCGGCCGAGGATATACAGCTCGGCGATATTTTCATCGTCAAACCCGGCGAATCTATCGCCACCGACGGCACAATTAAAAAAGGCAGCGCTTCCATCAATCAGGCGGCTATTACCGGCGAATCAGTACCGGTATTTAAGCAGGTTGACGGGCAGGTTTTTGCCGGAACGATCAATGAGGACGGCGTGTTGGAAATAGAAGCCACGAAGACGAATCAAGAGAACACGCTGGCAAAAATTATCCATCTTGTTGAAGAAGCGCAAAAAGAAAAAAGCCGCCAACAACAAATCGTAGAAAAGTTCGGTAAAGTATATTCTCCGTTTGTGCTTTTGGCCGCATTGGGCATTGGCATTGTGCCAATACTGATTGGCGGAAGCGTTTCTGTTTGGTTTGAACGCGCAATCATTTTCATCATCGGAGCTGAACCGGCGGTTTTGGCCATTTCCGTACCTCTTGCTTTTGCCACTGCAATTGGCGCGGCTGGGAAACGCGGTGTGCTCATCAAGGGAGGCATCTATTTGGAAGAGTTAGCTGGTACCAAAGCGATAGCCTTTGATAAAACCGGCACACTTACCGTCGGCAAACCAAAAGTAACAAGCATTACTCCTTTAAATGGGCATACCCATCAGGAGATTCTCAAGATAGCTGGCAGTCTCAGCTTGCATGGCACCCATCCTCTAAGTCAGGCATTCAGGGAGCACGTTGAGCAAGAAGGTGTTGTGGTAACTCCCCCTCAAAACTTCCAAAGTATTACCGGCTCGGGCATTAAGGGCGACCTAGACGGACAAACGTTCTATTTTTGCAGTTACTCATTTTTTAAGAACCTCGGACATGCGGACGTTGAAAGCGATACATTTAAAAAACTTTCTTCCGAGGGCAACACCGTTACGTTTGTGGGTACGGAAAAAGAGATATACGGACTGGTGGCAATAGCCGATGTGGTTCGGCCGGAAGCGAAAGAAATGCTTCATCAACTGACAAATCTGGGTGTGAAAAGCATTATGCTGACCGGCGACAATTATCTCGTGGCTCAGAGCATTGGTCGAGAGCTTGGAGTTACAGAAGTATTTGCTGACTTAAAGCCAAACGACAAGGTACATAAAATTAAGGAATTGAAAGAGCAGTATAAGCATGCGGCAATGGTCGGCGATGGGGTGAATGACGCGCCTGCCCTTGCGGAGAGTTCAGTAGGCGTGGCTATGGGAACTGCCGGAACCGATGCGGCACTGGAAGCCGCTAATGTCGCGCTCTTGGGAGACGACCTTTCCAAGATCCCCTATGCGGTAAAGTTGGCGCGGTTTACCAAGAGCATTGTCATGCAGAATCTGGTGTTTTCAATAGGATTGTTATCAGTAACCATCATTCTCGCCGTGTTTGCTATCACCTCCATGAGCGTTCTTCTCTTGATACACGAAGGAGGCGAAGTGCTGGTGATTGCAAACGGACTACGCCTCCTCAAAGGTCGAGTGTAAAAATTATTAATTAATAACAAAAATATGTTCATATTTATAAAGCACGGGCTTGAGTTCGACCGTAAGCATGTCTTATTAAACAACGCCAATCATCTTGCAGGAGGCTTCGGCTTAGCTGTTGTATTACAAAACTACTTAGTGGGAGATCCCTTTTTACCGGTTGTGATTGGCTGGGCGCTTATCGTGTTTTCGGCCATAGTGCATCTTATTGCCGTAACGCGATAATTATTCGATTATCAAATTAATTAACAAAAACCATTATGAAATGTCCAATTGATAACAGTGAATTACAAATGACCGAGCGCCAAAGCGTAGAGATAGACTACTGCCCTACGTGCCGAGGAGTTTGGCTTGATAGGGGCGAGCTTGATAAGATAATTGAACGATCTGAAAAGGGATCGGGTGCAAGCACTGCCACATCATCAAATCAAATGCCTTCCCAATATCCGCCGCAAGGCTGGGATCAAGGTGGGTACGGATACGGCAAGCACGGACGCAAGTCCCTTTTGCGCGAGCTGTTCGACTAATTATGTAAACGCATGTCACATTACCCCCAATCTCCGTGGAAAGACGATTCTCCGGATCCGGTGCGCTTTTTTATTCGCCGAAATAGAAAGAAGATTCTCATCTTCCTGGGAATTGGTGTTGTTCTCGTGATTGCCGCGTTCGTCACACTGGCTGTATTTTTCTTTACAGTGGTTTTGTCTGCGGGAAGCGACATCGCTAAACAAGCAGTGCCGTCTGGCAATGCGGCAGGAGCAACCACATCATTCCTAAATTGGATACAGCAAACACTCAAGAACGCAAATCTTATGCAGTGGGTGACGTTGCTACTGCAATTTAACAATTGAAAAAGGCCGTAACCGATTACATTTATACAATTCTTCGACCTTTCAAAAACCTTGGCATATGGGGCTACTGGGCTGTGCTTTTCACGTCTATTTTGGAGGCTGTGCCGCCAATCGGTTTCGTACTCCCCAGCGGAATTATTGTCGGCATGTTTGGTTTCTTTGCGTCACAAGGCTACTATGATATCAAAAATCTTGTTTGGATTGCCGGTCTGGGTGCCGTTATCGGTGACGTAATTAGCTATTACTTAGGGACAAGGGGAACACTCTTTTTCCGGAATGAAAATAAAATACTCCGGCTAAGCCACCTAGAAAAGGCGAAAGAGTTTTTCAATAAGCACGGCAATAAAAGCATCATCCTCAGCAGGTTTGTCGGTCCGCTTCGTCCGCTCATTCCTTATTTTCAATTATCAGTAAGACCGTCTGTCCAAAATGCGAAACAAAAGTTGAGGATATGAAAAATCCCACGCTCCTTAATTATATTTATTACCACTGTACTAAGCGGGCACATCCTGAATGCACGCAGGGTTGTGTGCTCGTTGAGGTTCTGGAAAAACAAATTAGCGAGTTTTTACAGAGCATCCATATAAATCAAAAGTATCTGGATTGGGCTTTGAAATACTTAAGAGAAGAACATGAGGGAGAGAGCAAAGAGCGTCAGGCCATACAATTAACGCGCCAGCAAGCTTATAACGGCGTATGCAAGAAGCTCGATAAACTGGCCGATATGCGCATTAACGATGAGCTCACAGAAGCCGAGTATAGCGAAAAAAAAGCCTCACTGTTGAAAGAAAAAGAACATTACCAAGAGTTGCTCGGTGATTCCGATAACGGGCAAAATAAAAGCCTCCGGGAGGTTGAGGAGGTGTTAAGTTTTGCCAGTAAGGTAAGATTGGAATTTGAAAATGCTACGCTTCAGCGCAAAAGGGAGATACTACACGCCCTCGGTTCGAACTTAACGCTAAAGGATAAAAAACTTAGTATTTATGCATACGAGCCGTTCGTAATTCTACAAACCGGGGTTACGGCGATGGCTTCCAATAAGGTTCGGTTCGAACCTGAAAATTATACTATAAACAAAAGACAGGCTGGGTCTTTCGATGAAGTCTGTCCCTTGTGGCTCGCCAGACGGGTCCAGAACCATTCTTCAGGCAACCCAAGGAGGTTTCGGAGGAACCGAGTTAGGCATTCGGGTCAGAAGGCGTAGACGAAGAAAATGAGACAAATGAGACAGTCCTTAAGCCCTAGATAATTGTCTCACTTTTGGCTTTCGCTTGAGTTTATGGTGTAATGTTTACGGTTAATAACCGTTGACTTCCACTCCAAAACTAATACTATTTCAAATTAAACAACCTCAAACTATTTAATATTACCAGTATTGCCATAATAGAGTCAGCTCCTATAGCCCACTGCAAGTCTGCGTGGCCAAGTAGCGCCAATATCATAAATAAGGCCTTAATGCCAAGTGATACAGCAATATTCTGCTTCATGGTCATGATAGCCTTTTTGCCCAACCTAATAGCATGGGGGATGTTTAAAAGGTTATTATTCATAAGTGCGATATCAGCTGTTTCAATTGCAACATCGCTGCCGCCAGCTCCCATTGCAATCCCTACTGTGGCCGTTGCCAAAGAAGGGGCATCGTTTACGCCATCGCCAACCATGGCGACGTCTTGATACTGTCTTTTAAGCTGCTCCACCTGTTTTACTTTTTCATCAGGTAGTAAAGAAGCGTGCACTTCATCTATCCCAAGTTCTCTTGCTACAAATCCAGCGGTATGTTCGTTGTCGCCCGTTATTATGAGGGACTTTATCTTACTTTTTTTAAGTTGCCGAATAGTTTCTCTGGATTCTGGCCTGATCTCGTCGGCAATTGCCAAAGCACCCATAACATTGGTGCCTTCGCTGACGAGCACTGCGGTTTTGCCTTGCCGTTCTAAATACTCTGTTTTTTCTAAGACTTCTTTAGTTGCCTCACTTTCAGCTCCAATAAACTTTAAATTGCCGATACAGTGGTTCTTATCCTGACAAACCAAACAATTAGCTTTCCCACCTTTGCCGGCAAAATTTTGATAGGAATACATATCATGGGCTACTATGCCTTTTTTTTGGGCAAAATCCATAATACTTTTGGAAAGCGGGTGAGAAGAAAATTTTTCAATGCCTGCAGCATCAGCAATGACCATCTCTTCAGCAAAACCATTAAATGCTATAACTTCGGAAACCACCGGTTGGCCGACAGTTAAGGTGCGGGTTTTATCGAACGCGACCGCTTTTATTTTACTTAGTAGTTCCAAATATTTCCCGCCTTTAATAAGTATCCCTCTTTTTGATGCGCCACCAATAGCGGAAGCAATGGCAACAGGAGTAGAAATAACTAAAGAACAAGGACAAGCGATAACGAGTAGTACGAGCGCTCGATAAAGCCAGTCCGTAAAGACTCCATTAAAAAATAGAGGCGGAATGATCACCATTAAGAAAGCCAAGCCCACTACTATAGGTGTGTAGTACTTCGCAAAAACATCAATAAATTCTTGGGCAGGAGCTTTTGATCGTTGGGCTTTATCTACAAGGGTAATAATTTGGGCAAATGTGGAGTCTTTGCTTTCTTTGGTAGTGATTATTTCTAAATAGCCATTTTGGTTTAAGGTCCCGGCAAAGACTTCGTCTCCGGGATGCTTTTCTTTTGGCACCGGCTCACCAGTGATAGCGGCTTCATCAATAGCCGAACTGCCGGTAGAAACCTTGCCATCAAGTGGAATTAAATCGCCAGGCTTAACTACAAATAAATCATTCACCTTGACTTGGTCTATGGGAACTGTTTGCCCGCTCTTTAAGGTGGCGGTTTGGGGAGACTTTTTAATTAACGCTTCCACTGCTCTGCGGGAACGTTCAATACCAAACTCTTCAAAGAATTCAGCCAAAGAAAAGAAAAAGATGACAGCCGCGGCTTCGGAAAGTTGATTAATATATATGGCGCCAATCGCTGCTACAGTGACCAAAAAATCTATATTGAGAAAACGCTGTTTAATCAAACCTCTCACAGCCCCCAAGACCACAAAGTAGCCTCCGGCTATCATGGAAAAAATATACAGAAGTTCCACTATTTGCTTAGAAATGTGCAGCCAGTTTAGAGAAAAGGCGAGCAGAAATAATCCGCCGGAAATATAAGTAAGTACTTTTTTTGCTAATTTTTTGTCCATAATGTGAATTTTAAATTAATTCATCAGGCTTAAGGTGGCACTTCCGCGCCTCGTCTGGTTTTTCTATCTGAACGGTCGCATGCCCGATGCCGAAGCGTTTTTGCACTTCTTCAGCTATTCTATGACTGAGGTCGCCTAAGGGCATTTGGGGCATGACCACATGAACGGTCAGCGCGGTGTCCGCGGTTGTTACCGGCCAGATATGCAGGTCGTGTATGCTCTGGACTCCGGCAAGGCTTTCTAGATAGGCGCGAACCGCGGCTATGTCAATGCCGGGCGGAACGGCTTGCAATGAAAGCCTAATAGCGTCGCGGAATAAACCCCATGTGCTC
Source organism: bacterium (assembly GCA_021847435.1). Classification (GTDB taxonomy): domain Bacteria; phylum Patescibacteriota; class Doudnabacteria; order UBA920; family UBA920; genus PALSA-1336. The sequence continues at coordinate 14,765 of JAJZRC010000012.1, read as the reverse complement.
CACACGATAGCGAAAGAGATTATGATGCTTGCTAAAGGATCGGCCCACGCCGCGCCGGTGTAAATAATAATAATGCCGGTTATTACTACTCCGGCTGACACTCCCGCGTCAGCGGCCAGGTGCCAGAAGGCGCTGCGGATGTTAAGGTCTTTGCCCTGCGCCAAAAGAAAGGCGGCAAAAGAGTTAACGGCGATGCCTATGGCCGCCACCAATATAACCGTTCCGCCTTCAACGGGCGATGGGTGCGCTAAGCGCTGCATTGCTTCCCATAAAATCCCGCCTGTGGCAATCAGCAGCAGCATGCCGTTTGCCAGCGCGGCAAGAATGGTGGTAGACCCAAGGCCGTAGGTGTAGCGCAGGCTTGGCGATCTTTTTGCCAGCGTATACGCCCCCCATGCCAGCAGGAGCCCTACGACATCTCCTGTATTGTGCGCAGCATCCGCAAGCAGCGCTGTTGAATGGGCAAGGATGCCATAAGCGACTTCCACGCCGACAAAGGCGATGTTTAAAACCGCCCCGATTGCAAATGCGCGTCCGAATGATGCGGAAGCCTGGCTATGATTTGGTTCGTTTGTTGTGTGGGTATGTGGCATGGGGGGGGTTATGGAATAAGTGTTGCTTTGGTGCTTTGTGGGGTTTGAGCCGGAGAAACCAGCTCTTTTTTAGCGAAATTTTTATCTTTGGACATATAAAAAGCAGCTATGAGGAACAAGGCAAGCAAAACGGTTACGATAATCGCCTTTTTGGGTTCAAATTTTCCTGAGTGGTTATGCATATTTAGTTTATATTTAGAAACCCCACAACGGTTTTTTTATTGACCAATTGAAGAAACTTAAGACAAGTTAAACGGCAATTACCGTCTGGCAACCGCATTTGCAAGTGCCGTCCTCTTTTTTATGTTCGTGATTGCAATCAGGGCATTTAACTGGCATATTTGCTCCTTTCGGAATTAATTTTATTTAAACGGATAGTTGTATAAAAGATTCTTGCATGCCTGCAATTTTCTAGCTGCTTTCCCCCAAGGTTACCGACAGTTTTTTCTCTTTGCCATTGCTATAAACCGTTAAGAAAATAATATCACCAGCATTGAAGCTCTTCAATACTTTGGTTAAGCTATTTTTGGAATCTATTTTTGTGTCATTGACCTGCAGGATAATGTCATTTTCTTTTAATCCGGCCTTTTCGGCAGGACTGCCCGGTACTATCGCGACGTCCTGACCTCTAATGATGAGTGCTCCGTAATCTTTGGCCAAATTCTCCTGCTTGGCCAGGCTGGGCGTAATTAAAACATAGCGGATGCCCAAAACCGGTCGGGTAATTTTGCCGTTTTTTTGGAAGCTTGCCACTGCTTTGGCCGCGTCGTTTGCCGGGATAGCAAAACCTACCAGCTGGCCTTGCCTGTCAATAGCGGTGTTAATTCCTACTACTTGTCCGGTAACACCCAGCAGCGGTCCGCCCGAATTGCCAGGGTTAATAGCCGCGTCGGTCTGAATAACGCCTTCCAGCTGTTCCGAGCTGCCACCACCGCCGGCCGTTATGCTTCTGCCGATGCCCGAGATGACGCCGGTGGTCACGGTATTTTGATACTGGCCTAGGGAATTGCCAATGGCAATTACCCGCTGGCCGATTTGCAGATTAGCGGAATCCGCCAGTTCAAGTTTAGGGACGTTTTTCGTTTCCACTTTGACTATAGCCAAATCGTTGACTGGATCGCGGGCTAGGACTTTGGCGTCAAAACTGACTCCATCGCTGGTAATTACTGTATAGCTGGCCTGCTCGTCGGCCACCACATGCTTGTTAGTTAGGATTAATCCGTCACTGGTTATAAAAAACCCGGTGCCAGCGCCAACCTGCTGGATGTTTGGCTCAGAAGGCGCTTGCTGTGGCTGCTGATAAAAAGGAAAAAAGAAATCATTTTCATAAGGGTTCCTGCCGTAGCCCGGGATTTTACTCAAATCTTTTGACACCACGATTGAAACCACTGCCGGGCTGGCTTTTTTGACTACTTCGGTTGTTGCGGATTCTTCATTAAGTATGATGCTTTGCTTAACCTGAGGCTGCGCTGGGGCAGATGGGTCGTTAGGATGAACATATTTCTGGAATGCCGGGATCCTGGAAGCATAAATTGTTGCGACAACCCCGCCCGCGCTACCAAACACCAAAGCGAACATTATACTCACAGCCATAGTTCTAAATGACCAGCTTCTCATTACTTGGGTTTTAAGATCATCGGTCAAAAGAGAATCTTCGGATTTTTTGTCATCATGGGTTATCATATCTTTCTTAATTTTACCGCCTCTTTAAAAGCTTCGCCGGCTTTAAACTTGGGCGTATTTAATTCGGGAATGGTAATTTTTTGAGAAGGATTGCGCGGGTTAACTCCGATCCTTGAAGCTCGATGGGAAACGGAAAACTGACCAAAACCGGAAATATTAACTTTGTCGCCTTTGCGCAGCTTCTCGTAAACCATTTGGATTAAGGTGTTTAAAAACCTTTCCGCCTCAGAATGGGTAATGGCCAATTTGGCAGCGAGTTGCTCAGTAAGTTGTAGCTTATTCACATAACTCCTTTCTTTAAGGATTAATGATTTTTTGGTTTGCAAAATTTATTTTCCTAGAGACAGCAGATCGGCAAATTTTGAATCTGAAAATCTGTAATAAGTTTCTCTTCCCGTAATTTGTCCCCACCAGTTGCTGTCCTTTTTTATGACCTGAAGCTCTGTCGGCTGTCCAGCATTTAGAGAAATGCGGACAATGGTTTTCCCGCCAGACTTCTGGAACTCTGAAATTTCAGTATTGCCAAGGAAATTGTCAGCAACCAAAGGATTAATGACCATAAATATCTTGTCTGAAACCGCCTGTGCCAAGGTTTGTTTTTTGCCCGACACGTCGGCTTCCAGCTTGCCTTCCTGATTCTTAGTGATAGTGACGGAATTTTTGCCTGCCAGTATTTCTACCTTCTGAAACTGGTCTTTGGATATATCAATGACTTTTTTATTGCGCCAGGCAGATACATCCTGGGAAAGCTTGGTGGCAATAAAACCGCCTGACATAGTGTAGACGTTATTTGAGTTCTGTTTTTTAGCATAGAAGCCTTCCATTGAAGCTGTATTACCAATGACAAAATTAGTAGTTTGTCCATTCTGGGTAAAGCTCAGTAACGTGCCGCTTTCGTCATCCAAACCATAGCTCTTGTGGTTCTCCGAATTTTTAGAAACTAAAAATTCCGCTTTTGATTTGCCCAGCTGGTCAAAGAAATTTTGCACTTCTTGTTCAGAAGCTTCATAACCATTAACTTGCCAGCTGTTGTTTTGTTTGCTGAACCTCCTCTCTTCTGCACCTTTCTTGATAAAAAAACTATTAATAGATTGTGAAGTAAAGGGCGCAAAATTAACCTCAGCCTTTAAAACTCCTTGTTCAGCAGTTGGTTTAATGCGCTTGCTTAAGCTTGGTAAAAAAGCTATGAGAAGCAAGATTACAAATAATCCTAGTAAGATAGTTAGTGTTTTTTTGCTCATATGTTCGCATTTGAATATTTAAGCCTTCTTAAATTCCTGCGGCGAATCAGCCGGAAGGAACCATAAGCCAGAGGCAAAATAATGGCTAAGGCCATGTTGCCGTATTTTACCATTTGGACTTGGGTGCTGTTTTCGAATTGCAGCCGCCTTTCAGCTTTTTGCTTGAGCTGGATGCCTGCCAGGGATTCCTCCTGCGACAGCCAGGAGACTGACTGAATGCCGAAGGCTAAATTTTCAGGAGAATTCCGTACGAATTCATCACTTAAGAAGCTTGAACTTCCTACGACTATTAAGCGTGCCTTTTTACCGTTTTGGCCGGGACTTAAAGCTTCCACGCTTACCGCCATAATTTTCTCTCCAAGACCGGTTTGCGGAAATTCCTGATCCGGATTGAGCATCACGCTACCTGCTTTACTTCCGCCGAACTTGGTGGTGGCAAAGAGCTTGGTAGCCGCAAATCCTTTTTCTTTGAGCTTGCCGTCATCAAGCGTTATTGAACTGGCCCACGGCAGCACCATACTGCCGATTTTCGCCGTTACTGGGGAGGTTTGGCTGACGGATCCAACCCTCGGCCAGAAAGGATAGGGTAGGACATAACCAAACCCGCCCGCGCCGCCGCCAAAGTTTACGGTTTCGTTGGAGCGGAGGTCGTAGACTACATCCTGCTTGACTTCCACGCCGTAGTCTTTAAGAAAGTCGGAAAAATTTTCGGCATTAGGCGCGGCAGTCATGAATTGCGGATTTACCGACATGCCGTCCGCGAACAGTAAAATCGAGCCGCCATCATCTAATAATTTCTTTATCACGACCCGCGTCTGGTCGTCGATTTTTTGCGTTGGTCCGGCTATAACCAGAGTGGTAGAAGTGGCGGATAAAGGCGTTGTCGTGCTTAAGGCTTGCGACTCTACTTCAAACTGTTTTTCCAGTTCCTGATTTAAGTAGCGGTATTCGGTTTCCGGAGTTTTTTCTCCATGACCGGAGAGAAACACCACCTGCTTTTTCTCTTTGGCCGTAAGTTTTTTTATCAAGCTCGTAAGTTGATATTCTAGGTCTGAAGTATTTTGGATGTATGGGATGACTTCTTTCTTACCGGCATAGTTAATGGAGAGGCCTAAAAACCCGGTCTTAACCTGAAATTCTTCCTGACCAATGACATTAAACTGCACTTCCCGCACCCCGTCGCTGGCGGCAGCCTGGGCAACTTCAGGATTACCGGACGGGTCTTTGTAGGATACTTGCAGGTTGCCTTTGGAAAACCGCTGATAGTCGCGCAGTAGATCTTTGGCATCGCGTAGAGACGGCTGCAATTGTGCTGGCAGCTGGCTGGAAGCATAAAGATTTACACTTACAACGTCCGGCAGCTGTTGTAAGGTAGTGCGGGTCGGTTCGCTTAGCGTATAAATGCGGCCTTGGGTTAAATCAACCCTGCCCGGGATGCGGCCGCCGACAACATTGCTTAAAATCGCAATCCCAATAAACAGGCTGATGCCCATTTTGTAAGAACGATAAAGCGAACGCTGGTTGCCAAAACGCCGTTTTAAGAGTTGCAAAAAGGCGAGGCTTAAGAATATGGCCATTGCGGATAGGAAATACCATAAATCCCGCAGGTCAACCACGCCGCGGGCCATGGATTCCACGTGCGGCACAACGGCCAGTCTTTCAAACAATCCGGCCAAAGACAGCGGCACGCTGTCAGTCACAAACTGGTAACCGGCAATGACCAGAAAAAATCCGGCCGTGGCCGTGACCAGCAAAGCGGATATGGCGCTGGAAAAAAGAGATGAAATAAAAATACCCAAAGCCACGAGCACGCCGGCAAAAAACAACGCGCCCAAATATTGTCCCGCAACCACCCCCCAATCTAAACTGCCAAAAGAAGCGAAGCTTATGGCAATCGGGAAAATAAACAAAAGGCCAATGGCCACAAATACCAAGCTGCCCAAAAATTTTCCTGCAAGCAACTCAATGTCCTTGAGCGGATGAGTGAGCAAAAATTCCAGCGTGCCTTCGCTTTTTTCCTGAGACACGCTGCCCATGGTTATGGCAGGGATTAACAGCAAGGACAGCCAGGGCAGGTAATCAAACAGTCCGCGCAATGAAGATTCTCCAACTAGCAGGGCGTTGCGGAAAAATAGAAACTCCCAAAGCAGCAGAAACACGGCCAGAGCGATATAGGCTACAGGCAAGTCAAACAGCGCCCGCAATTCCTTTTTGGTAATAATCCAGATATTTTTTATAGTTTCCATAAAATTTACTCCTTAGTGATGATGTGAAAAATATCCTCAAGGCTTTGCTCTTCCTGAGCCAATTCCCAAATGACCCAGCGGTATTCCCGGCTAAGCCTTGAAATTTCCGGCTGCAGTTTTTGGGAATCTTCGACCGTAAGCTTCCCCTGCAAGCGGCTTGAGCCCAGCATTTTTATCTCTGCGAGCTGCGAGCCAAAAGCGCGTTTTAATACGCTGTCTACTTCCCGGCCTTCTATATCCAACATTAGGGTTTGCTTTTCCTTGGCTTTTTGCGCCAGTTCCTGAGGAGTGCCTGCCGCGATCAGTTTTCCTTTGTTGATTATGACCATGCGGCTACAGACTGCCTGCGCTTCCTGCATGACGTGCGTGCTCATAATAATAGTGTGGCGTTCTGCCAGTTTGCGAATGAGGGAACGGATTTCCGTGCGTTGGTTAGGGTCTAAACCCTCCGTAGGTTCGTCCATAATCAAAATATCAGGGTGGTTTAACAAAGCAATGGCAATACCTACGCGCTGCTTATAGCCTTTGGAAAGTTCGGTCACTGGCCGATAAAATACGTCACCAATAGCCACGGCTTTAACCGCGAAATCAAAAGCTTCCTTCCTTTTTTCTTTAGGTATGTGCTTTAAGTCTGCCGACAGCGCCAAGAGCTCCGAAACCAGCATATTTTTATATAATGGATTATTTTCCGGCAAATAACCTATGCGCGCCTGGGAAACAGTTAAGTCTTTATCCAGAGCTTTGCCGTCAATGGTGATGCTGCCGCTGTCCGGCGAAATAAAGCCGGTAATCATGCGCATGGTCGTAGTTTTCCCGGCGCCGTTGGGGCCCAAAAAGCCCACAATTTCTCCCTGATTTATTTCAAATGAAAGATCGTCTACGGCTTTGACGCTACTGAATGATTTTGTAAGATGGTCGACTTTGATCATAAAATTTTGTAATTTTTATTAATTCTGAACCCCGCGCTTTGTCGGCGTTCATCTTTTTTTTGCTGTAATTTATCCCATACATTTATTAGCTTGTAATTTTTACTGCTGACAATTCTTTATCAAACTCTATAAGAAGAAACAGGCTGACATCGTCTAATGTATTATCTCGAGAGAGGAACGTATTTCAGCAGAAATTTTTTCAGCCTCCTTGTAATCGGTCATAATTCCAGCGAGCAGGAAGCCCATGATAAAGATCGCTCCCGCGATCGCGCTTGTAAAAAGCGCGTTAAGCGAAAAAAATTCTAAATTCTGCTCTTTAATTAAGAACTTGAGCCCAATCAACAGGCCGACAATGACAAGTGTCCGTGGTCCGATTTTTAGTTGTTTTAATGACAATGGCATATACACGTTTATTCACTTTAAGCTATTGCAGCTTTTCCGGCCCCACGGCCCGGTCGTACCTTCGGCCATCAAACATGATGGTTGGGATTTTGATGGTCTGGATTGTATTTTCCACCATGTCTTTCTGTCTACTCAGGTTATCTTTAACCTGACCCGATTTAGCGGCTTCCTTAATTTGCTGTAGCTGAATTTCGGAGTAACCTATTTCTTTGAGCCACGAAAGCAGTAAACTCTCCGTTTCCTGCTCAGTGTAAGCCACGTTGATTTTTTCCTGGAAGGAAATACCGTCCGCGTCTTTGCCCGTAAATACCTTTTCCAATATCTGCCAGTCAGCCGGAACGGATGAACCTAACGGATATAGCTTAACTGCTTCGGTGTAGGACGCAATGAGCCTTGAGTGCGGAAAGCGGTAGCCATTGTCGTTTCTTAAATCAGGAATGGGATAAACCAAGTAGGTCAGGTTATACCTGTCGGCAAACCCCGTCTGCTTGATGTTGCCAAACAGCTTGGCGCAAAACTTACAGCCCGGGTCAATGATTTCCAAAGCCGTGGGCTTGGCCGGGTCATACGGGTTATAGTAGGTATTGGCTTGGGAAACGAATTCCTTTGCGTCCCAAGTTTTCAGCCGGTTCGGTATCCTGCTGACAGTCTGGCCAAACGTTGCCGCTCCATCCGTTGCCCAGGTCACGACCTGCCCGGTTTTGAGTGATGCCCAAAATCCCGGCTTGCCGGTATTAATGCCGCAGGCTTCGCCTCCAAGGGAGCAGGATTCGGCGTTGTTGGGGTTACAGGTGTCGTAGACAAACAGGTTAAGCCCGCTGTTGACGACAATTACCAGGCTCCAAATGCTCAGAGCGACAAACAGGACAGAGAGCGCGTCTATCCAGCGGTCCAGAAAGCGGGCCAGCCGCGGCTTGGTTACCACCAGGCGGCCCAGCAACCTGCTCTTCATCTCCTCCTGGAAATTGATGTCGCAGGGCTTAAGCCTTATCTTTTTCCATACGCACTGCCACGCCCGTTTGGCGAGCTGGCGGTAGCTGGCAGAAAAGATGCCCAGAATGGCAAATATAATGAAAGCTGCAATGCAAAACATAAATTAAGTGTTATTAAGGATTTTTTCCAGCACGTCTGCAAAAGCCTCCGCGTCGTTTCTGGTGCTATGGAGCCCTAAAGATACCCGAAGCAGCGGCGGGTAGTTTTGTTGGTTCTTGAGGTAATAGTGGCAGCAGAAGTAGCCGCTGCGCACCATAATGTTTTGGGCAGACAGGTATATGGCCAGGCGGTGAGCATCAATTTTTTCCGAGTAAAAGCTTAAGATTGGACTGGCTGATTGGTTGATGAGTCGGACTGAACCCAAGGCCGACAACTTGCCAAACAGGTAATGGGAGAGCTGCGCCTGGTGCACACTTTGGTCCATTCCTTCCGGCCTGTAATCCGAAAGCCACTTTAAGGCGGCAGAAAGCCCGGCGATCCCGGCAAAGTCCTGCAGACCTGGCTCCAGCTTCGCGGGTAGGTCTTCTGGGGCAGTAACCAGGCTATACTCCTGCTCAAGCACGTCTTCTACCATGCCGCCGCCAATGAACTGGATGTCTAGTTCTTCCAACAAGCTTTTCCTTATTACCATAACACCCAGGCTGGGACCATACAGCTTGTGGCCGGAAAATGCCAGGGCATCAAAGTCGATGCTGCGCACCAGGTCTTTGTCGTGGCCAAGCGACTGGGCGGCGTCAAGAATCAAGATACCGCCGCTGGAATGGACATCTTCGGCAATATCTTTCCCGTTGCGCAGAATCCTGCCGTCAATGTTGGAGGTGGTGTTCAGCACTGCCACACTACCCTTAACGTCATCTGGGCCATATTCCAAATTGCCGTCCAAAGACCGCTTGAGCACTGCGCGAGGCACGCCCAGCCTTTTGGCAGCTGTCATAGTAGGAAGGAACACTGAATTGTGCTCGATTTCTGAAGTGACCACCCTTTTAAAACGCCTAGGCAGCTGATTGAGTATCAAGTTGATGCCATGGGTTGTATTTAGGGTAAAGGCCACAACATAGTCCGAAGCCGGTTTCCCGACTAGGACCAGCACTTGCTTTCTGGCTTCTTCAATCATCCGGTCAACTTTTGTTCCCCACTCGTACTTAACCCGGCCGCCGCACGCATTGTAGTTGTGGAAGTAGTCAGCCATGGCGTCAATCACAGGCTGCGGGCGCAAGGTCTGGCAGGCCGAATCAAGATAGACAGCTTTGCTGTCAAGGTATCCAAAGTCAGGCTTTACCTTGGCAATATTCGGTTGGTGTTTATTGAAGAATCCCATAATTATGATTGTGTGTTTTCCTGAAGGATTTTATCTATCTTTTCCTTAAGAACCTCATACCGCTGGACTCCGGGTAGCGTCTCCCCGTTAAAGAAGAAGGTGGGCGTGGAATTAACCTTTAAGGCATTGCCGTCAGCCACATCCCTTTGGATCATTGGCATAAATTGCTCGTCCTTGATGGACTGGTTGAATTTTGCCGCGTCAAGTCCTAGTTCCGAAGCATACCCCTTGAACATCTCCACAGCCTTATTCTGGCTGACCGAGCGCTGGTCGCTGCCCCACGCGTCCTGGTTTTCAAATAGTTTGTCCTGCATCTCCCAATACTTGCCTTGCCCACCGGCAGCGGCAGCGGCCAAAGCGGCAACTTTGCTGTTCTTGTGGCTAGGTAGGGGGAAGTAGCGCTGTACAAAGTTGATTTTGTCGCTATACTCGGCGCGCAGGCGCTTGGTTACCGGATGTGCCGCCCGGCAGGCCTCGCACTGGAAATCTAAAAATTCCACGATCGTGACTTTGGAGTCTTTGTTGCCCCAGCGGTAACTGTCCTCGCGGATTAATTTGCCGGCATCCGCCACTTTTGTGTTGCCTGGCGAAGCGGAAGGTTCCATCTGAAAAAGCAAAAAACCAAGGCCGAGGACGGCGATTACAATACTGAAGATGATAATTGCTTGTTTTTTCATGTCTTTAAATTCTTTACTTAATCGAAGAGTTCGCCAATCCAGGACTTGCGCCGCTTGTTACCATGATGACCGCCTCCATAACCATAATTTTGATCTGGGGGGTACGATGCCGAAGGGGGATTTTGAGGCGTGCGGTCATTTTCTTTATCGACGCGCTCAATTATTTTATCGAGCTCGCCACGGTCAAGCCAAATGCCGCGGCATTTGGGGCAATAATCGATTTCCACTCCCTGGCGCTCGGACATCTGCAAGTCGCTGTTATCTATTGGGCATTTCATAAATGCATCCTTTCTTAAAAAAAGTTAAAATATTAATTTTGCAATTGCTGGTCAATGGCAGACTTGAAGGCCGCATAAGGCTGCGCTCCCACCACTTTGGTTGCGGTAATGGTGCCATTGGCAGAGGATTTACCGATGAAAATAGTAGGCGTACCCGACACGCCTGCCGCCGAACCATCTGCCGTATCTTTGGCTATTTCGTCCTTATATTTTTCCGAATCCAGGCAGCTTCTAAAACTCCCTGCGTTCAATTTTAAATCAGCGGCAATTTTATACAATTCATCCTTAACCAGCCCCTGACCGTTGGACTTGGTCCGCTGAAAAACCTCGTCATGGTACTTAAAATAAGTTGCGTCGCCACCTTGTTCCCTGGAACAATTTGCTGCTATGGCTTCGGTAGTTGCTAGAGGGTTATGAAAGGGCAACGGATAATCCCGATAAACAATCTTCAGCTTTCCCGTATCCACGTAATCCTTTTTAATTTGCGGGAAAGTTTCGGTAAAGTAGCGCTTACAGAAAGGACATTCGAAATCCGAAAATTCAATCAATGTAAGAGGCGCGTTTTTATTTCCGAGAACCGGATCGTCATTGACTGATACCTTAACTGGTCCGGCATCAGGGGCCGGGGCGGCTGCCTGCTGGGGCACGCTCGGCCCTCCGTCCTGTCCGGCTTTAGTTCCCTGGACAGCAAAATTTGTGCCGTTTAACCCTTTTGCAATAAATATTTTAGTGTTATAGAAGATTGACCCCGAAATTAGCATGGCGCCAATTAAAATTGCTGCGGGCAGAGCATAAATTCCGTTGTTATTTTTTACTTCTACGGCTTGATACACGTCTTGCTCCTCCTGACCATGTGGTGTGTGATGTTGTTTGCTAAGCATTTATTTTCAATTTACTTATTTTTAGGAATAACAAAAAACCGGTACCATACCATAAAGAAAACGTGGTACGGCAGCGGTTTTACAGGGCAAAGATGCGGGGATTGAGCAATCCTTGCGAAAAAGCTTGTATTAAATAGTTATGAAGCCGTGTTAGAAATTGAAAACAGAACCATTTTTTTATGCTTGCCCGAAGCGACGGGGTAGTTCCGAAAAAGACCAAAACAAATCCAAGCAAGGCAATCAGTAAACCTGAAAAAACCTTCACTACATGCGAGTTATCCAAGAGGCTAAACCCCAAAGTGTCCTGGCTTAGTTGCGTAGACCCGCAGTCCCGGGCAGGCTGCCCTGACTGGCACTCGTCTTTCCCAACCAGCAAGTTATAGCTGTGGGTATTGCCAGGCATCTGGCAAAAAACCGTAAACCCTACGGTTAAAAAAGCAACCAACACTAAAAAGATAAATATAACTTTATTTGGTTTTAACGCAAATTTGCCAGTTGTCATGCTGGCATTATATCATTTTTTTGGCAGGATTTCAAAACAACGCTTTAAGAGCGTTGCTTGAGATAGTTATTGATACCACTGGCTATACCAATTGCGCATCTGGTCTATTTCTTTGGTTTGGGTGTTGATAATGTTGTCGGCGATATTCCTCATTTCCGGACGCTGGGTTGAATTCTTAAGCATTTGTGCCATCATGACTGCCATCTGGTGGTGGGGAATCATTTCCTCCTGCGCATCTTGAAAGTTTGTTTTCCCTGTCGCCGGCTGCTGGGGAGCCGATTTTACATTTCGGTTTTTGACTTTATTTTGGTAATAATAATTGCCAATAACAGCAAGGGCAGCAATTACCAGTAAAATCGCGAGTGTCTTTTTCATATTCTTTTTACTTGGCCATTTGTTCCGGCGATTTGTTCTTATTGGCTTTGATGAATTCTAATATTTTGGCTTCGTCGTAACCATCCAATTTTTCCAAGCGCCCCCAGGAGGCCAGGGCAATTTTTGCGTCGTTAGCCGGTCTTGGGGTCATGATAACGCTACCGGAATTGGCTTTAGCAATGGTTTCCAGCTGCTGTTTGGTCTGGTCGTCTATGTCTTTATAACTTATCCAGATGCCACCATGTTCCAGGTTATGAACCATTTTAACATCCGGCTGGGGACTGTCGAATACGCCCCATTGTTCGGCGTATTCAAAATGCGTACCAGAGGTTGGCGGGTTGGAATTGTAATCAATCTTTGCGTTGACGTCTTTAATATGGTCCCTTCCCAATATGGGAATTTCCTGCCCGACCTGGGGGATGTTGGCGTTCGATCCGCTAACCGCATACTGGGAAGTTTTTTGGTCCTGCAAAAACAGAAGCACTCCTAAGCCCAAAGTTCCTAAAACTATTAAGGTGATAATTATGGCTTTTTTTCCGCCAGAGGCGGATCCGCCTCTGGCGGACATAGCTTTGCTCATAATGGTTTATTAATTATTTTGCATACCTGTTGTGTCGGATAAGTGACAATCATAAAATATAGGGTTATTAGCAACAGAGCGACTGCTATTATTGAAAACTCTGTGCCATGAAAAGGCAGGTAAAGAAAGCTTCCCGTCAATCCAAACAAGCCGAGAATAGGCAAGCCACAGGCGGCACAGCCGCTTCCTACAATTGCAAACAATGAACTGCCGCCAGCCATAAAGTGCAATTTTTCTCCATTGCGAATAGCAGAAATCCGTAAGGCGACTAAGGTCAAATTAATACCGGTCAGCAAGGCGGCAAGTATTAAGAGGGTAAGCGAGAACGTTGTCATGGATGTTCCTAGACCCTGAATCAACGCAGCCGTGATATTCCATTTGTAACTAATTGGGTACCCTCCAAACAGTGTGTCTTTGGCCAACTGAAAATTCATTAAGTAAGTAACCAGCAGAATATAGCCAATGGCAATAAGCAAAGCCGGAATAATAAATTTTCTTGATCTGAAAATCACTACCATATTATTTGGATATCTGCTGGTCAATGGCCGCTTTAAAGGCAGCGTAAGGCTGAGCACCGACAATTGGTATGCCATTAATAAAGACAGTCGGAGTGCCGGTAACTCCTGCTGCCTGTCCGGCTGCTAAATCTCCCTGTACATTCTTGTCATACTTATTGTTGCTTAGACATGATTTAAAATTACCAGTGTTCATGCCAAGCTGGCCGGCAATCTTGCTAAGGTTGTCGACTGTATACATTGAGGTGTCGGATTCTGAAGGCTGATTTTTATATAGATACTCATGCATATCCCAAAATTTACCCTGTTCGTTAGCACACTCTGCAGCGTTACCCGCTATGACTGAAGCCGGACCCAAAAACTGGTATTGCCGATAGTAAAGAACCGCTTTGCCTGTATCTACATAATCTTTTACTATTTGTGATTCCGTACTGGTAAAGAATTTTTCACAGAACGGACAGCGGAAGTCCTCGAATGCTATAATTTTAACTTTGGCATTGGGGTTTCCTTTTGCCGGCAAATGACCAACTTCTACATTAACTTTTTGTCCGGGGGCGGCTGGAGCAGCAGGCGCCGTTGGCTGGTTATTCCCGGTCTGCGCGGGGCTTTGTGCCGCGGCAAATGTAGCGCCATCCAGTTTATTGACAAAAGTTTTGGTGGTATAGAAAATGCTGGCGGAAATCAGGATGGCCCCGATTAAAATAGCCGACGGCAGAATATACATCGGGTTGATTGTCTGCTGTTTTGATATCTCATCTGGCTGATCTTCCGTGTGAGGACGCGGATGATTTGATTGTTCGTGTTCCATAAATTTAGGATTTTTTGTTTACTAATAATTTAAAAACCTATAACCGCATACAATAAAACCAGCGCATTACATTAAAAAGGCAATGTAAAAATCGCTGACTTATTTAGACGTTATAGATTTGGGGTTGTAAAATTCCTCTGGAGAGGAATTGCAGGATATAATTATAGAGGCGTGAGAGCAGGCCTCGGTCGCGATAGTGCCTATGCCGACTGTTGTTTTGGGAATCTAAAAGGTTTAAACCAAAGGCTATACCCAGCAGGAAAATAAAGCCCAAAATGGTCTCTAAAAATAAAACTTGGTTTGTTTGTTTTGCTGCCAGGACTTGGTCAGAAAATATTTGGGCCGAATTATGGGAAGTGCAACAGTAAACGTTATTCGTTGAAATAAAGCTTACCGACTTAGTGAATACTTGGCTCATTTCCGAATGCTCGCCCGTACCCATGCTGAAGAAATGGCAGAACAAAGAAACGTTGAACAGTATGCCAGCCAACACAATAAAAAATATGGTATTTTTTATTCCCTGATAGTTCATCTTATAGAAAATTATACCATATTCCAGGCAAACGGGGAATTTTTAAATATTTTGATGTTCTTTTACTTCGCCTACAACCCAATGTTCGGTTTTTTGGCCAGCGATTCTGTAAGCTTCTTCTTCCGTTTTGGCCTCCACAAGCACAGAACCCAGATGCAACTTTTCCGGTTTTTGGTCAAACCAGATGTCGATTTTAAATTTTGGCATAGCTT
>JAJZRC010000011.1 GCA_021847435.1 bacterium | reverse complement strand
GTGGTACAATTTAAAAGCTTAAACTCGGTACATGATTCAAATTGTTATCAAGCTTTTTACGTTGGTGTCGGTATCATTCGCGTTCGCACTATTAACCACACCCGTTTTAACCAAACTTCTTTACAGGCACCGTTTGGGAAAAAATATTCGCAATGACGGCAGTACGCCGATTTTTTCCGGTTTGCATAAGGAAAAAGCGGGCACTCCGACAATGGGCGGCATTTTAGTTTGGGGGACCCTGTGTTGCGTAATGTTTTTGCTTTGGTTTCTGGGAGAAGTTCTGGAAATCAAATTCTTCCAAAGCCTGGATTTTTATTCCCGCAAGGAAACCCTGCTTCCTTTAGGAGCTCTTTTAGGGGCTTCTTTGGTGGGATTGCTTGATGACTGGCTGGATATCCGCAAGCTTGGCCATAAAGGGAGGGGACTCAGGTTTCGTTTCAAGGTTTTGCTTTACGCGCTTGTAGCGGCTATCGGGGCCTGGTGGTTTTACTTTAAACTGGGTTTTTCGACTATTCACCTGCCTTTTGTCGGTAATTTTGATTTTCATTTTTGGTACATACCGTTTTTCATCCTGTTGGTTGTTGGAGTAAGTTTCGCGGTCAACGAAACCGACGGCTTGGACGGCCTGGCAGGAGGAACCCTGCTTGCGTCTTTTTTTGCCTACGGCCTTATCGCCTTCAGCCAGGGCAAATACGACCTCGTGGCTTTTTTGGCGGTAATCTGCGGCAGCCTTTTGGCTTTTTTGTGGTTCAATGTCTACCCGGCTCGTTTTTTCATGGGCGACACAGGGGCTATGGGGCTTGGGGTGCTGCTTGCAATTGTTGCTTTTCTGACCAATGCGGTAATGCTTTTGCCGTTCATAGGGTTTATTTTTATGATTGAAGCAATGTCTTTTTTCCTGCAGTTATTTTGGAAAAAAGTCTGCAAAAAAAAGCTATTTCTATCTTCGCCAATCCACCATCACTTTGAGGCCTTAGGTTGGCCCGAAACCAAAGTTACCATGCGCTTCTGGATAATCTCGGGGGTCATGAGCATAATAGGCGTAATTATTTATTTTATCAGCTAAAAAACAAACATGTACTCGCTTTTGATTAAAAACGCCGCCATTGTCGATGGCAGCGGAAAGCCCCCGTATATTGCAGATTTGGCAGTCCAGGGCGACGAGATAGCCGCCATCGCCCCGCAAATTTCAACGCCTGCGGAAACAGTGATCGATGCCGACGGCAAGATTCTCTGCCCCGGTTTCGTGGATCTGCAGAACCATAGCGACAGCTACTGGCAACTTTTTGACAATCCTTCGCTGGACAGTCTGGTCAGCCAGGGTTTTACCACGATACTCACAGGCAACTGCGGAGCGAGCCTGGCGCCGCTTTTGTCCCATGACGCCCTGCTTTCGGTGCAAAAATGGCACAACTTGGATGCCGCCAATATCAACTGGCAAACTTTCAGCGAGTACATTGAAGAGCTGTCGGCTCATAAATTTGGCTGCAACGTAGCAAGCCTGGTGGGGTATTCAACTCTAAGAAGGGCGGTCGTCGGCGACAGAGTCAGGGCCTTGGAAAAAGAGGAGATGTCGGCCCTGAAAAAAGTTTTGTCGCAAAGCCTGGACGCGGGCGCTTTCGGCCTGTCCAACGGGCTGTCTTACGCCCATGAAATCATCATTTCGGAACTGGAGCTATTTGAACTTGCAAAAATAGTGAAAAAAGCAGACGGCCTTTTCTCCATTCACTTGCGCAGCGAGGGCGGGGAAATTGCCGAAGCCGTTGAAGAAGCAATCGATATTGCGCGCAATACGGAAGTTAATTTAAAAATTTCACATTTGAAAATCAGAAACCAGCAGAATTGGAACAAGTACTCCGAGGTAATAGGCTTGATTGAAGTAGCTTACCACCAAAACGTAAGTGTCCACTTCGACTTGTATCCATATGACACTGTTTGGCAAGCGCTGTATTCCTATTTGCCAAAATGGGCTATTGAAGGCGGCCGGACCATTATGCTCAAGCATTTTGCCGATCCCATCCAAAAAAATAAAATCCTGATGTATCTGAACAATCTCGGCGTGAATTTTTCCAATATGCAAATCGCATCAACAGCCAACAAGCTGAATTTCACCGGAAAGACCGTGGGACAAGTGGCAAAAAATTTAGAAACCTCTTCGGAAAAAGCGGTGCTTGAATTGATAGCAAACGGCGGGAGTGAAGTTCTGGTTTTTGAAAAAAACCTTAATCCTGATCATGTTTCAGCGTTATCGGCGCACCCGCTTTCATTCATGGGGACGGACGGAGCCGGATTTTCTGCCGGGCAAAAAGACAAGCTGGTCCACCCACGCTGTTTTGGCACAGCCCCTAAATTTATTAAAGATTCCTTATCCGGCGGCCGCCTGGCGTTGGAAGAAATTATAAAAAAGCTCACATCGGGCCCGGCAAAAAAAATGGGCTTAAAAAAACGCGGGGAACTAAAAGCCGGTAATTTCGCGGACCTTGTAATCTTTGACAAGGCTAAAATTACCGATCGGTCAACGTACCAAAACCCTTTCCAGTACAGCGAAGGAATAGAGTTTGTTTTTGTGAATGGCAGGGCCGCTCTGGCGCAGGGTAAAATTACAGGAGAGAAGCACGGAAGAATTTTAAGAAAAACTTAAATGCGGATTTCCGAGCTCAAAAACAACCTGGTTGCCGTGCTCGGTTACGGCATGGAAGGCAGGGCTGTCACGAAATACTTGCTAAAAAACGGGGTAAAACCCGTAATTTTTGACCAAAAAACCTGGGATCAGCAGGACCAACAGGCCCGGGACGAAATTCGGTCTTTGGGGCTGAATTTTATTTTTGGCCCTGACAGCTTTAAGGAAATGGCTGGTTTTAAAATTGCTTTTCGCAGCCCTGGAATACCTTTGGATGAACCCGGCCTGCAGGCCGCGGTTAAAAAAGGCCTGCGCCTTACCAGCCAGACCTCGTGGTTTTTTGAGCACTGCAAAGCAAAAATTATAGGGATAACGGGCACAAAAGGCAAGGGGACAACCTCTGCGTTAATTTATGAGGCGCTTAAACGATCCGCGCAAGCCAACAGGGGCGCTTTTAAGGCATATCTGACAGGAAACATAGGCAAAATTCAGCCTTTGGATTTTTTAGACAGGCTCCGGCCGGCAGATTGGGTGGTTTATGAATTATCCAGTTTCCAGCTTCAGGATTTAAAACGCAGCCCTCACATCGGGGTGATTCTGATGGTCACCAGCGAACATTTGGATTACCACAAATCGCCTGCAGAATATGTCAACGCCAAAGCTGCCATAGCGCGCTTCCAACAGCCAAATGATTTTGCAGTCATCAATTCAGATTATAAAAATTCACTCAAAATAGGCAAACTCGGCAAAGGAAAAAAGTATTTCATAAGCAGGCTCCGGCCGACAGCGCCAGGCTGCTATGTCCGGCAAGGCTGGATATATCTCAAACTAACCGGCAGGGCACCGCAAAAAATTTGCAGTATCGGCGAGTTGAAGCTAAAAGGGGAGCATAACCTCGAAAATGCCTGTGCGGCAATAGCCGCCGCGCGGCTGGCAGGAGCAGAATTAAAGCCTATTCAGGATGCTTGCGCGAATTTCACCGGCCTGGAACACCGCTTGCAGCTGGTTGCTCAAAAAAAAGGTCTGAAATTTTATAATGATTCTTTTTCCACCGCGCCCGAAACAGCTATTGCGGCAATAAAAGCTTTTTCAGAACCCTTGATTTTAATTTTGGGAGGCTCTTCAAAAAATTCAGATTTCCGACCTTTGGCCAGGGAAATAACAGCTCAAACAAACATCAAGGCCATTATTTTAATCGGCCAGGAGTCACCGCGTCTAAAAAACCTGCTAAAAAGTTTTTCCGGAAAACTTCTGGAAGGGCCAAAATCCATGAAAGAAATCTTCGCTCAAATTAAATCTGTGGCCCAAAAAGGGGACACGGTCTTACTCAGCCCCGCCTGCGCATCATTTGGAATGTTTAAAAATTATAAAGACAGAGGGGAACAATTCACCCAATGGGCAAAAAATTGGTAAAAAGAAAATCTGGAAGTGATTTTCAACTGATTTCCATAGTTTTAGCCTTGCTGGGCTACGGCCTGGCTGTTTTGTATTCGGCATCCACAGTCACGTCTTTTAATAATTTTGGGAACACCGGCTACTACATAACCCACCAGCTGATTTATGGAGCCGCTTTCGGGCTCGCGGTTATGTTCATAATTTCCAAAATCGATTACCATTTATGGCAAAAATATTTGCCTTTGTTGATCTTCGCATCCTTAATCCTGCTTGCGCTGGTAAAAGTTCCCGGATTGGGATTTGCTTCGGGAGGGGCAACGCGCTGGCTCCATATAGGACCATTGCTTTTTCAGCCGGCCGAACTGGCGAAATTGGCAATTATTTTTTATTTGGCCGCCTGGGCGGACAAAAAAAAGAACCAGCTTTCCGATTTCTCCTTCGGGCTCCTGCCTTCGCTGGTAATTGTGGGCCTTTATGCTCTTTTGATTCTCTGGCAGCCCGATTTAGGAACAATGTTAGTACTCTTATTGGTGGCGTTTGCCATGCTGCTGGTTGCTGGAATGGGCTGGAAACATGTCTTTTACTCAACCCTGGCAGCAGTTTTAAGCTTATACCTGCTTATTAAAATTGAGCCCTACCGCGCCAAACGCCTTACCACTTTTTTAAATCCCGATCACGACACCGGAGGAATCAGCTACCAAATCAACCAAGCCCTGCTGGCAATCGGTTCAGGAGGATTTTTGGGTTTTGGCTACGGCCTGTCGCGCCAAAAACACAACTACCTGCCAGAAGTAATGACGGATTCTATTTTTGCGGTAATGGCAGAAGAATTAGGGTTTCTCAGAATACTGTTCGCGCTGGCCCTCTTTGTGCTTTTTGCCTTTAAGGGATTTTCCATAGCAAAAAAAGCTCCCGATACTTTCGGCCGCATGGTCGCTTTTGGCATAACCTGCTGGATAGTTTTTCAGGCGTGTATAAATATCGGAGCAATTGTGGGACTGCTGCCGCTTACAGGAATACCCTTGCCATTTTTCAGCTATGGCAGCACCGCGCTGGTTTTAAACCTTGCCGCCATCGGAATTTTACTGAATATTTCCGGCTATAAATCAAGCGCCGCATAACCATGAAAAAGTCCAAAAATAACTTCAGACTTTTCACCCACCACGCCGTTTTTTTAAACGTATCCTCCCGGCATAAGCCGTATTCTTTCTCAGGGAAAAACTTAAGCGGCATTTTCATAAAACTCCTGCTGCTGCCTGTATTCGCGCTCCGCTTGATTGTCGAGGTCTGTTACCAAACAGGGTACGCACTGCTTTTATTCGCAAAAAAGATTTCCGCCGAAATGTCATCTACCATTGACAATCTTCCTTTGAGGCTGAAATCGCTTAGGCATTCTAAAACCAGGACATCGATGGGCATATTTTTACTGCTTGCTCTCGCCGTATTTACGCTTCTACAAAGCCAAGATCTTCTGGCCTGGGGGCTCAGGCTTAAAGAAAAAGTCGTTCAGTCGGTTTTCTTGGGAGGCAATTATTTGCTTGCCGCGAAGGAATCATTAACCCGCCAGGATGTGGCAGGCGCCCAAAACAGATTTGCGCTGGCTTTCAAGACTTTTGGGGAAGGGAAACGGCAATTAGACGAAGCCGGGGCAATTTTTGACAGTTTCTCCAGGCTTCTTCCGCAGAAACAGGACGCGGAAAAATTACTTGAGGCTTCCAAGCTTGCAGCGGGAGCGGGAAGCGAACTCGTGAATCTGCAAAAATCCCTGGGCGCAGCCAAATTTTCTCCCAGCGGCCTTGCAAGCACGGAAAAGCCGAACCGCGAACTGCTGAACGACATATCTGTGAGCCTGGCAAACGCGGATAAAAAAATATCTTCGGCATACGACTTAATTTCGGCAATCAATGAAAAACGCATGCCAAGAGTTCAAAGGAATAATTATGCTGAGTTGAAAGACAAATTAGGCATTTTAAGGCTGTCTCTTTCCAATGCCAAACAAGTTTTTGATATTTTTTCAGGAATGCTCTACGGAAACAAAAATATTTTGCTATTGTTTGAAAATAACAACGAACTCAGGCCGACAGGGGGATTTATTGGCACTTTCGGCAATTTAAAAATCTCTGACGGCAAGATAACAAGCATGAAAGTCAGCAGCATTTACGATCTGGACGGGCAGCTCAAGGAGCATGTTTTGCCGCCAAACCCTCTGCAAAGCGTAAATGACCGCTGGTACATGAGAGACGCCAACTGGTTTGCCGATTTTCCGGAATCTGCAAAAATAATAAGCGCTTTTTACGAAAAGGAGGGCGGAGAAACTCCGGATGCAATTGTGGCAATAACTCCAAGTTTGCTTGTAGACTTGCTGAAGATAACGGGTCCGATAGTGCTGTCCGGATACAATACCACGCTCAATTCAGAAAATTTTATAGAAAAAATCCAGCAGTTCACAACCACAAGTTCAGACAGCCCGACTAACTCTCCAAAACAAATTTTGGCGGATTTATTCCCCATAATGCTTCAAAAACTGAGTTCCGCTGATAACCAAGAATGGTTGGATTTTATTCAGATTTTCCAAAATAATTTAAATTCCAAGCAGATAATTTTTTATTCCAGAAACAGCCTGATTCAAGACAAATTAACCGCTTTCAATTGGGACGGCGGAATAAGATCCTCTGACAGAGACTATCTTTCCATAATCAGCGCCAATCTCGGGGGTACAAAAACCGATTTGTATATTAAGCAGCAAGCAAGCTTGTTAACCAAAATAAACAACGAGGGCAAAATAACCAATGAGTTGACCATAACAAGAAAAAACACGCTCCCAAACCTGCCCCACACCCAAAATTTAAGCTTCTTAAGGATTTTGGTTCCAAAGGGGGCTAAATTGCTCGCAAATTCCGGATTTGAACATGTAGAACTGCCATCGCCCGCGAATAGGGAAAATTTTACCCACAGTGAGCCGGTCCGCTCGTGGGAAAATTCAATAGTGAAAGATCTGACAAGCGGCACAATGATTGGGGAGGAGGCCGGCAAGACATTCTTCGGAAACTGGCTTAAACTGGATGGGGGAGAAAGCAAAACTACCAGGCTTGAGTACGAGCTTCCGTTCAAATTGGCGAACACTGACCGTTACAGTTTGCTATGGCAAAAACAGGCGGGCAGCATGCCCCAGATTTTTAGCTGGAAATTAGACCGCGGCGGCTGGAATATTGCCTGGAAAAATTTTAAAGAAAACGGGGAAGAAGGGCGGGTTTTAAAATTTAACAACGAAGCCGACAATGATTTTTTTCTTGGAATAGTTTTGAAGAATAAACCATGATTGATAAAATAAAGTCACTTGAGCAAAATTTCAGCGTGTCCAAAGCCGCTTTTATCGTGGGGTTTTTTGCGCTGCTTTCACGCGCGGCAGGACTGCTTCGCGACAGGCTGTTTGCCAGCACTTTCGGCGCAGGGGATACTCTGGATGTCTACTACGCCGCATTCAGAATACCGGACTTTATTTTTAACCTCCTGGTCTTAGGCACGCTTTCCGTGGCTTTTATTCCGGTATTTACCGAGCTGCTTGCCAAAGACAAAGCGAGGGCTTATAAAACGGCAAATACGGTTCTGAACGCTTCTTTTTTGATAATGAGCGCCATTTGCATCTTGCTGATGTTTTTGGCCAAACCGCTTACATCAGTCCTGGTTCCCGGTTTCTCTGAGGACAAGTTGGCGGCCACAACCTTGCTTACCAGAATTTTTCTGGCATCTCCGGTCATTTTTACAATTTCGAATATATTTTCCAGCATACTTAATTCGCAAAAAAAATTTTTCATTGCGAATTTGGCGCCAATTTTATACAATGTCGGGATTATCTTTGGGCTATTGGCTCTGTACCCGAAATTCGGGCTGGCCGGACTGGGCATGGGGGTTATTTTGGGGGCCTTGCTGCATCTTTTCATACAAATTCCGGAAGCATGCCGCTTTGGTTACTTTTGGACCATAAAAACAGACATCAAGGATCCGGCGGTGCTGAAAATTTTTACCCTGTTTTTGCCGAGAATTTTAGGCGTGGATAATTCGCAAATCAGTCTGCTGGTAGGGTCCATGGTTGGATCCATTCTTGCCTCAGGTTCCATAGCCGTATTTAATTTGGCAAACAACTTGCAGGCGGTCCCCCTCGGAGTATTCGCAATTTCCACCGCAACGGCAGTATTCCCTTTTTTATCGGAGCTTTATAATAAAGGCGATAAAAGTAGCTTTATGCTGGAGCTGTATAAATCAGTGGAGCAGATATTATTTTTTCTGGTTCCATTTACCATCTTACTTTTGCTGTTCAGGGCCCATTTGGTGCGCCTGGTGTTTGGTGCCGGAAATTTCGACTGGAACGACACCATTTTGACGTTCAATACTTTGGGTTTATTTGCCGTTTCCTTATTCGCCCAAGGCCTCACCCCGCTGTTTGCGAGGGCGTTTTATGCCCAGCATGACACCAAAACTCCCGTATTCACCGGCATCCTGGCAATGGCAACAAACGCGCTGCTGGCTTACGTGTTTGGCACCCGTTTTGGAGCTCCTGGCATGGCGGCCGCATTTTCTGCGGCGGCCATCCTCAATTCAATTATTCTATTTGCGATATTGCGCCACCGCCTGATCCGCGACCTTGACAGAACCCAGGTCCACAAAATGGACATGGAAATCGCATCCAGTATTGCCAAAATCTGTGCGGCCAGCCTATTTATGGGGCTTGCGGGTTACGCGCTTTTGTATTTGCTTGACCCGCTGGTGGATACGCACACAGTTTTGGGCCTGCTTGCCCAGGCGGGGCTCGCATTTTTAGGCGGCGCGGCCGTATTTGTTGCCGTGGGCAAATATCTGCAAATTCCGCAGTTAAAACTGATTAGCCTGGCAGGGGTGATAAAAAAAGGGTAAAGCCGGGGCCTATGCGAAAACATGAAAATCGGCTAAAATACCCATGCGGTCCCAAAAGGGACTGTTTTTGAAAAACCTCTTATGCCAGAGTTAAAGAACATCAGAAATTTTTGCATTATAGCCCACATTGACCACGGCAAAAGCACCCTTGCCGACAGGCTTTTGGAAGTGACTCATACCGTTTCCCAAAGGGAAATGAGGGACCAGCTGCTGGATACCATGGATTTGGAGCGCGAGCGCGGAATTACCATCAAGCTCCAGCCCGTGCGCATGAACTACAAAATTGGCAGCTCCGAGTATATTCTAAATTTGATTGATACGCCTGGACACGTAGACTTCACCTATGAAGTTTCCCGTTCTTTAAACGCCTGCGAAGGCGCGATTTTAGTCGTGGACTCCACCCAGGGCATTGAAGCCCAGACTTTGGCCAACGTTTATTTGGCACTGGAACATGACTTGACCCTGATCCCAGTGGTGAATAAAATTGATCTTCCAAACTCAGACCGGCAAAAAACCGCCGAAGAATTAAAAACTGCTTTTGGCTTTAAGGATGAAGAGATCCTTTACGCTTCGGGAAAAACAGGCGAAGGCGTGGAAGATATCTTAAGGGCCGTGGTGGAAAAGGTGCCGGCGCCGCAAGGACAGCCGGAAAAGCCATTCACCGGGCTGATTTTTGATTCCATGTACGATATTCACCGGGGAGTGATAGTGTTTGTGCGGGCTATGGACGGCGAGCTGCAAAACCGGCAAAAAATCTATATGCTCGGCAGCAAAACCGAAGCGGAAAGCCTTGAGGTCGGCTACTTCCGGCCGCAAAAAGAAAAAGCCGAACGCATTGCAACCGGCGAAGTTGGCTACATTGTAACGGGCTTAAGGGACGTTTCCAAAGCGCGGGTAGGCGACACGGTCACGCTGCTGGATAAAAAAGACCAAGCTGCGGCCCTGCCCGGCTACAAGCAAATCAAGCCCATGGTTTATGCTACAATTTTCCCCGTTTCCGGAGACGATTATCCGATCTTGCGCGATGCTATGGAAAAACTTAAACTGTCGGATGCCGCGCTGGAATTTGAACCAATTAACATTCCTTCCATAGGCTTTGGCTTCCGCACGGGCTTTTTAGGGCTCTTACATATGGATATTGTGCAGGAGCGCCTGACCCGCGAATACAATTTGGATTTAGTGCTCACTGCGCCCAGCGTGGCTTATCGGATTTCAAAAAGCGATGGCTCGGAATTTTACATCCACAATCCGGCTGAGTTTCCAGACCCCAGCGTTATCAAAGGCATTTATGAACCCTGGATGGCGGTAAATATTTTGACGCCTCAGGAATTTATTGGCCCGATTATGGAAATCGCGACCCAGCGCCGGGCTATTTCCAAAGACATCAAATATATCGGCAAAGACCGCGTGGACATGCATTTTGAAATGCCCCTGGCCAACATAATTATTGATTTTTACGACAAATTAAAATCGGTTTCTTCGGGCTACGCCAGCCTGAACTATGATTTTTTGGAAGAAAGAGTGGGGGACCTGGTCAAGGTGGATATCCTAGTGGCTAGCGAACCGGTGGCCGCTCTGGCTGCCATAATGCACCGTTCCAGCGCCCAGCAGGATGGCAAAGAACTGGTTGAAAAATTAAAACAGTTGATTCCCAAACACCAATTCGAAATAGCGCTGCAGGCCGCAATCGGCGGCAAGGTTATTGCCCGCGAAACCATATCCGCCCTGCGCAAGGATGTAACGGGATATCTTTACGGCGGGGACGTAACGCGCAAAATGAAGCTTTTAAACAAACAGAAAAAAGGCAAAAAAAGAATGAAAAAAATTGGGCGGGTGGATATCCCGCAGGAGGCATTTTTAGCGGTGTTGAAGAAATAAAAGAGCGCCGCGGTTCTGTTGAGCATCATCAGAAGATGAGTAACAAAACCGGGCGCGTAGCATCAAACCTGGCCGTTAAGATGGTACTTTGGGACATTGTCACATCCCTTTCACGTAACCGCTGAATCTGCATGCGATGATGTGTCGAACGAAAACAAAGGCCACTAAGGCCAGCACAGCCTCTACATCAGAAAGCACAGTATCCTCCTTTCTTTCACATTGTGTACGGACAGCTTAGATTAGCAATAAATCGACCTTTCGTCAATGAACGTGAACCCGATTAAAGCGGGTGAATATCGCGCAAGAGGCGCTTTTGGCGGTTCTTAAGAAGTAGCACAGGCTCTTGGCTTGCCCTGGACGCCATCTTGAGCGGAAACAATTTGCTCTTCGTAGCCTTGGCAAAAAAGAAAGAACCCCTGCCGCCATCCCAGACTTGATCCGGGATCGGGACAAATTTATCAATTTTACTTAGTATAAGCCAACCCCAAAAAAAAAAAGCGGGGGTTTTGGCTTAAGGCACAAATATGTTAAAATAAAAATGTTATGTATAGCCCTGACCAAAACAAATCCATAATCAATTTTTTATTTGAAGTCGGTATACTATCGCAAACTCCGCGGAGTTACGCCTATTTTTTGGGCAGCGGGAACCAAAGCGTGGCAGAACACATTAACCGCGTTTGTTTTATAGGTTATGTGCTCTGTTTTTTAAACCCAGAAGCCAACATGGATAAAGTTTTAAAAATGTGCCTTTTCCACGATTTAGCTGAAGCCCGCACCTCGGACCTCAATTACGTACACCAAAAATACGCCAAGGCTGATGAAAATAAAGCCCTGTCAGATCTTGCTAATACAGTGCCGTTCGGTGGCGACATAAAAAGCCTGGTGGAAGAAAGAAATGCCGGAAAAACGCTGGAAGCCCAACTGGCTAAAGATGCCGATAGGCTTGAGTGGCTTTTAACCCTTAAGGAACATTCAGATACCGGCAACACGCGCGCAGAAAGCTGGATACCCTCTGCTTTCAAACGCTTAAAGACAGACTCGGCCAAAAAACTGGGCGAGACAATCCAACAAACAATGTCTGACGACTGGTGGTTTTCCGACAAGGAAAACGACTGGTGGGTGACCAGAAACAAGGAATAACATGTTCAAAAATCGAAAACTTCTAAACAAAATAATGACTGTTATCATGCTGCTGGTCGTGGCAAGCATGGTAGTTTCGCTGTTTGCGTCGGCATTCATCCGCCAATAACCTTATGTTTAAAATAAACTTGCTGCCAAACGAAAAAGTGCTTTTTAGCCGCAGGCAGTCCGAAACAGTCCTAATAAAACCCGCCCTTCTTATCTCCGCCTTGATATATGCGCCGTGGTTTTTGCTCATTAAGTACGAGCTCGCAGCGGATCATTTAACAATCCTGTCCGCGTGGACAGTCCTGCTCTTTATTTACGGCCTCCGCGCATATTTTTTATGGCTGCTGAACGGATTTTACGTCACGGATAAAAGGGTAATCGCGGTAAAATTCCCGGGCATTTTCAACAAAGAAGTCAAAGAGTGCCCCTGGAATAAAATTCTGAATGTCAGTTATTCCACCCGGGGATTATTAGCATCAATCTTTAATTTAGGAAACGTGGAAGTGCAGGCCCAAGGGCTTTCCGACCCGATAATTTTTTCCCGTGTATCAAACCCGTCAGGGCTTAAAGATTCATTATGGAAATTCCATGGCGAAATAACAGCCGAAAATCAAAACCATGTTTAACAAAACCCTGCTTAATTCCAAATATTTTCTGGTATTACTTGTAATTTTATTCGGATTTTTGGCCAACTTGGAATTTAAGCAGTTCCGCGACCAAAAAGCCATAGAGGCGCAAAAAGCCGACCTGCAACAACAGGCTGATTCGCTCTTAAAAAAGAATCGCGAGCTCAACGAGTCGCTTTCTTACCTGAACTCCCCGGAGTTTAAGGAAAGAGTAGCCAGGCAGCAGATGAACCTGAAAAAAGAAGGGGAAGTTGTGTACGGTTTTACCGAAGCCGGCGGGAACGTTCCGCAAGGTAGCCAGCCGCAATCCAAAGAAAGCAATTTCGTCAAATGGTGGAAATATTTTTTTATGAAATAATATAATGCCGAAAAAAAACTTTAAAAAAAGCATTTGGCTATTTTTGCCTTTTGCCGTTACCGCGGCATTTTTCCTTTGGTTATATGCGGGCGCCTTATCGCCTGCAAGATCTGCCGTGTTCAACACCCTGGCCCTCCCGGCTGCTTTTATTAACGGTTCCCCGATAAGCGTTAAGGACTACGAGTTTCGCCTCAATTTGGCACAAAATTTAAATAAAGGGGGAACGGACGGCAGCGAAGCGGGTTTGGACGGGACGGTCTTCGAAAAAATGCTGTCCGATAAAAAATACGAACAGGTTGCTAAAAATTACGGGGTAAGAATTTCCAAAAATGAGATAGAAAACGCGTACCAGCAGCGCCAAAAACAAATGGGCGACGAATACGGAAACTCTTTTGAAAAAACCTTAAAGGCTTCCGGCCTGGATGCGCAAATGTTCAAAAAATATATTTTAAGCCACGAATTGCTGATGGATAAACTGCTCCTTTGGTACAACTCCAGCCCAAAACTCAGCCAAAAAGCTTTTGAATCAGCCACGGACCTGCTGAACCGCGCAAAAGCGGGCGAGGACATGGGCATGCTGGCAAGAAAATATTCACAGGACGAAACCGGCAGCGCCACCAAAGGGGACATGGGCTTTGTGGACCCCCTGGCGCTTTTGCCTGAAATCGGCGAAGCTGTGTCCGGCATGCAAACTGGGGAATACAAAATAATCCCGAGCCGGGCCGGTATTCATATAGTTTTTTTGGAAGAAAAAAACGGCAATCTGGTCCATTTAAGGCAAATGTTCATAAAATCACAGGGTTTTGAAAGCTGGCTGAAAAACGAAACAAACAAGATAAGCTCAATTATAATTTATCGCCCCTAGCATGAACCAAGCTTTGGTTGATTACATCCTGCAAGCAAAAAAACACGGCTTGACCGAAATGGAAATTAAAGAAAACCTGCTAATGGCCGGCTGGGAGGCCGCGGAAGTGGAGGCTGGTTTCAGCCAGGCAAAAATCCTGGAAAACAGAGCTCAGAACCCAAGCTATTTCAGCAATACAAGCAAAAACAACCAGCAAAACTGGCAAGCGAGCGAGCCGCAGGTCATTTCAGCCGCAAATGTTTTTACAAAAAGCGGCGCGATAACCCAAAACACCCAAAAAATAAGAGGGCTTGCCTCAAAAAAAAATGTTTTATCGCTTGTGTTTTTGATTCTATTGTTGTCTTCAGCCTCAGTATACGCATATTATAATTTTTGGCGCGTCACCCCAGACAAAATTTGGCAATCCTTCGCGGCTAACCAAATTAACTCGGAGCCCTTTCAAGCTAATATCACCCTCAAATTAAGCCAAGCCGGCCGGAATGATTTTCAGCTGGATTTGAACAGCGCTTCTTTCCAGGACTTGAGAGATCCGCAGAATGCCAAAGCTGACATGAATGCAACACTCGGGCTCAAGTCGGGCCAGGAACAGGCCAAATTTCAATTTGGCCTAATATATCAAAATAAAAATCTTTTTCTTGACTTAACAAAAGTACCCCAGGCCAAAGGATTGTTTGGAGACAACAATCCCGGATGGATCAAACTGCGCCCAAAAGAAATTATCAGTGAAAAAACTAAAACAACAAGTACTTCAGACAGTGCGGTTTCAAGCAAAACTCTTGAAATTGGAAAGATTTTTGAAATGTTTGGCCCAGGAAAAACCGTATCCAAGGAAAAACTTGGAGGCATTCAGGTTTATCATTTAAGCCTGATTTTAAACAAAGATAAACTTTTTGAACTCATTTCTGATAAAGCTTCTTTGTTTAGCAAGTATTTGAGGCAAGCCATAAGTGCGGAAGAATTGTCGCAAATTAAACAACTAGTGGAAAACACGAAAGTTGAAGAAAGCGATATTTGGGTTGGCCGCAACGACCATAAACTGTACAAAATCCGCCTGTCCCTTAAAGTTCCCCAAATAAAAAATGGTCTGGGTGTTTTGCCGGGTTTCGGACTTGCAACAAGGCCCCTGAATGACAGCCGGCGTGTCGTGGACATTAATTTTGTTGTTTCCGCACTGGAACTCTACAAGCAGGATCTTGGGGGTTTTCCCCCCGGGAAAAACGGCCTGCCTATTGAACTTTCACCACGTTACATTGACAAATTTCCGACCGCGCCACAGCCCGCTGAAGGAAACTGCAGCGAATACTACAATACATACTGGTATGAACCTGCGGGACAGCCGAAAACAATCAAAGGAAAAACCCTTTATCCAAGCTATCAACTGACGTTTTGCCTTGGAGACAGCGTAGGAAGCACTTACAAAGCCGGGTTAGGAAAAGCTACGCCTGAAACGGGGATCCAAACCGGACTTCCTTGCTCGGATAAGCCTGAATATTGCCCTTCCGGAACGGCTGCGGAAAATAATAATCAAGAATTTTTAAATATCTTGTTTGAAGGCGAGTTTTCTAATTATGGAGCGGAAAAAACCTTAAACGAACCTGCTGAATTTCTTGATTTTTCAAAAAGCCTGCAATCACAACAATAAAGCCAAATCCCAATGAGCGACAAAACATCGGAAATATCAAAAAAGTATCGGACTTGGATTGAAGTTTCCAAGCTTGCAATAGAGCAAAACTACAAAATATTCAGGGGCCTTTTGTCTGATAAAACCAAATTGCTTGCGGTGGTGAAGTCTAATGCTTACGGGCACGAACTTGTCGGTTTTGCCCAATGCGCAAGCTCGCTCGGGGCGGACTGGCTGGGGGTAGATTCAATAACAGAGGCAAAAACCTTAAGAACACATGGGATCAAGAAACCGATTCTGGTTTTGGGCTATACTTTGCCGGCGCATTTTGCATTTGCGGAAAAATTCAAAATTTCTCTGACGGTGTCGAATTTTGAAAATTTGAATGCATTGGCAGCCACGGGCAAAAAAATTTCCATACATATTAAAGCGGACACCGGAATGCACAGGCAGGGCTTTTTTGAAAATGAACTTCGGCAAGTATGCGGAATAATCAAAAAAAGTCCGAATATCGCTTTTGAGGGCATTTATACCCATTTTGCCTCAGCCAAGAAGCCTGATTCTCAAAATGAAACGGGAAAACAAATCGCAAAATTTCAAAAAAGCATCAGCATTGCCCGCAGCTCGGGTTTTGCGCCATTAGCGCACGCTTCCGCCACTGCCGGAACGGTAAACTTTCCGCAGGCTCATTTTGACATGGTCAGGATAGGTATAGGGCTTTATGGCTTGTGGCCTTCTGAGGAAACTGAGAAAAAACTCGCAAAAAAAATCAATCTGCGGCCGGCTTTAAGCTGGAAAGCTGTGGTTTCCGAATTAAAATGGGTTGAAAAAGGGGAAAAAGTAGGCTATGATTATTCGGAAACCCTAAGAAAGAAAACCCGATTAGGCATCATTCCAATAGGATATTGGCACGGCTACTGGAGGGCATTCTCCAAAAAAAGTTTTGTTCTCATCGGCGGCATTCGCTGTAAAGTGGTAGGCAGAGTTGCCATGGACATGATTGCGGTAGACGCTACTTTGGCAGCCGGAGCCAGGGTCGGGGACACCGCGGTGCTTATAGGCAAGCAGGGCAAAGAAGAGATCACAGCCGGAGAACTGGCTAAAATAGCCAAAACCACTCATTACGAAATAGTCACTCGGCTAAACCCTCTCATAAAAAAAGAATTCATCTAGGGAATATGCCGCATATATATTCAACATTGCTTTTTGCCGACCTAGCTCAACTGGCAGAGCAATGGTATCGTAAACCATAGGTTGTGGGTTCAACTCCCACGGTCGGCTCCAGAAAACAGTGCTGAATATACCAACTTAACATCCCGAATCAAGGACAAATTCAGTTTTTGCCCCAATATTTTAAAATTTGTTGCGATTTCCACCGCATTGGCGAATATAGATCAGAATTTGCACATTTTGTCAAGCCAAGCCAAAATCCGCACTCTTGACTAATCAGCCTATTTTTAATATTCTAAACGCGTTCAAATGGAAGCCCCGCAAAAAAATCAGCCAAATCCAAATAACAGCAAAAAAGCCCTGGCAACAAAGCTGCTTTTAGAAGCGGCTACGGAATTCGCTGTAATTATAGGCCTTCCGCTATACGGCTTCATTAAGCTGGGAAAATATTTGGATTCCAGGTATGATCAGCGTTTTTTTACAATTTTAGGCATACTCTTAGCGCTGTTCATAAGCGGCTACGCAATTTACAAACGGATTATAACCATAAAAAAACTTCTTAAATAATGCTAATCTTACCCCCGCTAGCAGCCGAACCCATCATTCATATAGGATCGTTTGCCATCACCAACTCCATGTTGAACGCTTTTTTGGCAACCCTCCTGCTTTCCATATTTGCATTTTTCCTAAATCTGGGGATAAGAAAGCACTACCCAAAAAACATTGCGCCCAAAGGCCTGCTCAACTTTTTTGAGGCGATTTTGGAATTCTTGCTGGGCTACCTGGACGGAGTGACCCGCGACCGCAAAAAGAGCCTTATGTTTTTGCCCATTGTTGGCGGCTTATTTCTGTTTATTTTGATTTCTAATTGGATGGGCCTGCTGCCGGGCACAGGCAGTTTTGGCTATGGCCACGTTGTAGACGGCCACTTTGCCGTTATTGAGCCGATCCTGAGGCCCGCCAATACCGACTTGAACATGACCCTTGCCATGGCCGTATTTGCGGTTATTTTGTCCCATTTTTTTGGCATCTTTACCATAGGTTTTTTCAAATACGCAAATAAGTTCATTAAATTCGGCGACCTGTACCAGGCAGCCAAAAGCCTAAGCCCAATGAAAATGATGGTGGCCTTTATTGAATTCTTTGTGGGGTTAATTGAGGTCTTTTCGGAGCTGGCTAAAATGGTATCCCTCTCGTTGAGGCTTTTTGGCAACATATTTGCCGGAGAAGTTCTGCTGACGGTAATTGGATCGCTGATTGCCGGATACGGCGCTTTTTTCATTCCGCTGCCGTTTATGGCCCTTGAAATCCTGGTTGGAATAGTTCAAGCAACGGTATTTGCCATGCTCACGCTGGTTTACTTAACCATTGCGACAACCCCGGTTCCCGAACACGGCCGCGAAGAGCATAAGGCAGCCGAGCATTCTCAAGCCGGTTAAATTCATTCCAGATCCCGGAAGACGAAACTCTTCGCGATCCGGAATTTGTAATTAATTTTTTATCCTAGGCGACTTTAAATACACATAATAAATGAGTCGGCCGAAGATAAAAGGAGAAAAAATATGGAGAGCGAAGCTATTATAACCATCGCCAAAGCTTTTACCATCGCCATCGGCGGCATGGTTCCGGCATTGGCCATCGGCAAAACCGCTTCCAAAGCCATGGAATCTATCGGCCGCAACCCGGAGAGCGCGGACAAACTGTTCGTGCCCTTGCTGCTTGGCATGGCTTTTGCTGAAGCTATCGCGATTTACGCGCTGGTTGTTACTTTCACATTATAAAATTAGATTAATCAAAGAGGCGGCCGCAGGCCGGCCGCCTCGGTTGATTCCTGTTAGCTTCCATTAATTTGAGGCCAAACAAATTGATAGAAACGAATAGAAATTAAAATATATTTTCGATTATGGACATTCACTCAATTATTTCTGCAATTATACCTGTTGCCAAGGCAGCGGCTGAGGAAACCGCGGCTGAGGGCGGCGGCCCGGCGGCAGTACTAGGCCTGAACCTGAAGTTATTTATAGCCCAGCTGGTAAATTTCGGAGTGGTTTTGTTGATATTGTGGAAATTCGTATTCGGCCCCGTTGCAAAAAAACTTCAAGAAAGGACCGAAACCATTGAAAAAGCCATGGCCGATGCCGCCGGTACCGAAAAAGAAAAACAGGAATTTGAGGTCTGGAAGCGAGTGGAAATGAATAAGGCAAGAAGCGAAGCCGCCTCCATTGTCACCCAGGCCCAAAGCGAGGCTGTTAAGGTAAAAGACGGCATTATGAGCTCCGCAAAGGAAGAACAGGAAAAAATGCTGCAGCAGACCAAAAAGCTGATTGAGCAGGAAAAGAGCCAGGCTTTGCAGTCAGCCAAAGCGGAGCTTGCCGACTTGATAACAATGGCAACGGAAAAGTTAATCAGGTCAAAGCTGGACGAAAAAAAGGACAAAGAGTTAATAAAAGAAAGCTTAAAAAGCATTTAGTTTTACGGATCGCGGAAAGATCCCGTAAACCCGTACGTCCGTATAAATCAGTAACCGGTAAAGCTAATGAAGTTTACTCCTAAACAATACGCTCAAGCCCTATACGACGCCATTCACGAAACCGGCGCCAAGGACCACGATTTAGTTTTGGATAATTTTGTAAAAATCCTGGCGCAAAACGGGGATTTAGGCAGATACGCCGAAATAGAGAATGACTACCATCTGCTCGAAATGGAAAGCAAGGGAATAAAGCAAGCCGATGTCACTGTGGCGCGCGACATGGAAATGAACAGCGGGCTCTTAGACCAGCTCAACAAAATTATCGGCGGCAAAGCGGATATTAAAAAGAAGGTTGATGACGGCCTGGTAGGAGGAGTGGTAATAAAAATCGACGACACATTGATAGACGCCAGCATCAAAACCCAATTAAAAAACATCAATAATACTTTAAAACAGTAATTAGCAAACAATATGGCTTCAACAGAAACTTTGGTAAATAATCTTAAAGAAAAAATCCTGCAATTCCAGCCTTCGGCTAAAGTGGAAAAAGTCGGTACGGTTTTGGAAATCGGCGACGGCGTGGCGCGCATCAGCGGACTGACTGAAGCCGCTTCCATGGAAATGCTTAATTTCGGAAATGGCGTTATGGGCCTGGCTTTAAACCTGGAAGAAAATCTTATCGGGAGCATTCTTTTGGGCGACTACCACGGCATTAAGGTGGGGGACTCCGTGCGCGCTACAGGCAAAATTCTCTCCGTTCCAGTGGGGGAAAGCTTAATCGGCAGGACCGTAGGCGCCTTGGGCGAACCTAAGGACGGCAAAGGGGCTATTGAGGCCAAAGACTACTATCCGGTAGAAAAAATCGCCCCTGGCGTCATTACCCGGCAAGGGGTGAGGCAGCCGGTCCAAACCGGCATCAAGGCGATTGACTCTTTGATTCCCATCGGCCGCGGGCAGCGTGAATTAATCATTGGCGACAGGCAAACCGGAAAAACCGCAGTCGCAATTGACACCATCATCAACCAAAAAGGGCAGAATATGATCTGCATTTACGTTGCAATCGGCCAAAAAGAGAGCAAGGTAGCCAAAATAGTGGCGGAACTTGAGAAGAATGGCGCCATGGACTATACCATCGTGGTCTCGGCAGGCGCATCGGAACCGGCCGCGCTTTCTTACATTGCGCCATACGCAGGCTGCGCTATGGGTGAATACTTCATGAACCAGGGCAAAGATGTACTGGTGGTTTATGACGACCTATCCAAACAGGCCGTGGCCTACCGCGAAATCTCCCTGCTGCTCAGGCGCCCGCCGGGACGCGAAGCTTATCCCGGTGATGTATTCTATCTCCACTCCAGGCTTCTGGAAAGATCCGCAAAGCTCAACCCTGATTTTGGCGGGGGATCGCTGACCGCTCTGCCTATTATTGAGACTCAGGCAGGGGATATTTCCGCTTACATTCCAACCAACGTGATTTCAATCACCGACGGGCAAATTTTCCTGGAATCCGATCTGTTCTATAAAGGCATCCGTCCGGCTTTAAACGTAGGGATTTCCGTATCTCGCGTAGGTTCCGCGGCACAGACCAAAGCCATGAAAAAGGTTGCCGGCAAGCTTAAATTGCAGCTGGCCCAATTCCGCGAACTGGAAGCTTTTGCCCAATTCGGTTCCGACCTGGACGAATCGACTAAGCGCACCTTGGATTTAGGCCGCCGCATGACGGAAATTTTAAAGCAGCCCCAGTACCAGCCGAATTCTTTGGAAAAACAAGTTACCATCATTTATGCGGTCAACAATGGTTATTTCAACGAAATCCCCGTAGAAAAAATGGCTGAAACGGAAAAACAATTCCACAAATTTATGGAAATACAAGGCAAAGAGGTGCTTAACGACATCCGCAAGACCAGAGAACTTAGCGAAGAAACCGAAAATAAACTTAAGACTGCAATAGAGCAGTTCGTTCAAACAGTGAAATAATCTGACATCTTCTGAAACTTAACGAGAAAATATGGCAGGAATCAAAGAATTAAAAACCCGAATAAAGAGCATAGGCAGCACGCGAAAAATTACCCGGGCTATGCAGATGGTGTCAGCAGCCAAAATGCGCAAAAGCCAAAACGCAGCGCTTAACTCCCGGACCTATTCCGACATGGCCTGGAACCTGATTTCAGGCCTGGCCCATAAAATCCATTTGGAAAACCCTTTGTTCAAAACATACCCTGATGCCGAAAAAACCGCACTGGTTATAATCTCCACCAACAAAGGCTATGTCGGCAGCCTGAATACGAACCTTCTCGCCAAAGCCGAGCAAACCCAGCAGGCAAATCCTGAGCTAATCGCGGAACTGTACGTATTGGGCAGGAAGGCCAGGGACCACGCAGTCCGTTTCAACAAAAATCTTAAAGCCGATTTCCCAAAAAGCGACGCTGTAATTTCGGTGGATAATATTTACCCGCTGGCAAAAACTATTACCGATTTATACAAAACGGGCGAATATAAATTTATTTCGGTTGCCTATAACCACTTCGTCTCCACAGTCAGCCAAAAAGCCACGGTCAAGCAGCTCCTGCCGTTTACTGAAAGCTTCATTAAAGACTCTCATTTAGTTGAACAACAGCAGCTTGGAGCCGAGTATCTATTCGAACCTGACCCGCATATTGTTTTGGACCGGCTGCTGCCAAGAATCCTGGAGAGCCAAATTTACCAGGCAGTCCTTGAATCCGACGCCAGCGAGCACTCCGCGAGGATGATCAGCATGAAGAACGCTACCGAAGCCGCGGACGACCTGATCTCCGATTACACCCTGACATACAACCAGCTGAGGCAGAATAAAATAACAACGGAGCTGGCAGAAATAACAGCAGGCAAAATCGCTTTGGAATAAAATTAGGCTAAGTTAATTGAGATATAGCTATCAACAATGTGGAGTTTAATAGATTTGACAATTTATTTTATAAAAGTTAAAAGGGAAATTTAAACCATGAGTAATCATATGCCCCGCGAAACGGGGTCCGGCCCTGCCGGAAATAAAGGAAAAATCACCCAGGTTATTGGTCCAGTGGTGGACGTAAAATTTGAAACGGTTTTGCCGGCCATTTTTAATGCTTTGGAAATTGACATGTCCAAAATCTCCCAAAACGGCAAAAAACTTGTTTTGGAAGTCCAGCAGCAGCTTCCGGGAAACATTGTCAGAACGGTCGCCATGTCTTCAACTGACGGCTTAAAACGCAATATGGACGTGGTAGATACGGGGACAGGCATTTCCGTACCGGTGGGCAAACAAACTCTGGGGCGCATATTCAACGTGCTTGGCCAGGCAGTAGACGGCAAAGAAAGCCCTAAAACCGAAAAAACTTACACTATTCACCGCGCCAGCCCGAAATTCACCGACCAATCGACCAAAACTGAAATTCTGGAAACCGGCATTAAAGTTATTGATTTAATCTGCCCTATTTTAAAGGGCGGAAAAGTCGGGCTGTTCGGAGGAGCGGGCGTGGGCAAAACCGTTGTTATCCAGGAGCTGATCAACAACATTGCCAAAGCCCATGGCGGCGTGTCCGTATTCGCCGGAGTGGGGGAAAGAACCCGCGAAGGCAATGACCTTTACCACGAAATGAAAGATGCCAAAGTCTTGGACAAATTGGCGATGGTGTTCGGGCAGATGAACGAACCCCCCGGAGCCCGCGCCCGCGTCGCGTTGTCGGGACTTTCAATGGCTGAATATTTCCGCGACGAAGAAAAACAAGACGTGCTTTTATTCGTAGACAATATTTTCCGCTTCACTCAGGCAGGCAGCGAAGTTTCGGCGCTTTTAGGGCGCATCCCGTCCGCGGTAGGGTACCAGCCGACGCTGGCTTCCGAAATGGGCGAACTTCAAGAAAGAATTACCTCCACCAATTCAGGATCCATTACCTCTGTGCAAGCGGTTTATGTGCCAGCCGATGACTTAACTGATCCCGCTCCTGCCACGACTTTCGCGCACCTTGATTCTACCGTGGTGCTTTCCCGCGCTTTAACGGAACTCGGCATTTACCCCGCCGTGGATCCTCTGGATTCAACCTCTACAATTCTGGATCCGAATATTGTCGGCCAGGAACACTACGAAGTCGCGCGAGGCGTGCAGAAAACCTTGCAGCGCTATAAAGACCTGCAAGATATAATCGCCATTCTGGGGATGGAAGAACTGCCGGAAGAGGACAAAATCACCGTATCGCGCGCGCGCAAGATCCAGCGCTTCCTGTCACAGCCATTTTCAGTAGCTGAAGTCTTTACCGGAACCAAAGGGGAATACGTCCCATTAAAGGAAACCGTAAAGAGCTTTAAAGACATACTGGCGGGAAAATACGACAACATGCCCGAACAGGCATTCTACATGAAAGGCAGCATAGACCAAGTAAAATAATCTAGCGATAATTATAGCTGGTAACTATGGATAAAATCTTCTTCAAACTCGTGACCCCGGAACGCACGGTTCTGGACCAGGAACTTGTCAGTTTGACCTGTCTGACCACGCTAGGGCAAATAACCATTCTTCCTCACCATATTCCTCTGGTAGCAACCCTCATCCCCGGGGAGCTGCACGCGAAAACCGCAGATAAAGAGTTTTATATTTTTGTGGGCGGCGGCTTTGTGCAAGTAAACCCAAATAGCGAAGTGACGGTTTTGGCAGATTCAGCCGAGCATCACCATGAAATAAACGAACAGCGGGCAAAAGAGGCCATGCAGCGGGCGCAAACCGCTTTGGCCGACCAGAAACTGTCTGACGAAGAATACGCGAAAGTCACGGCAGCCCTGGAACGCAGCTTGGCCAGAATCAACGTGGCGCGCAAGCGGTCGCACCGGAAAAATCCAATCTCTAGCGAAGGAGTTTTCAAAAATTGATTATGTTTGTTTCCTACAAACCCAAAACTGAAGCAGAAAAGTTTGGAGAAAAAGTTTTCCACGTACTTGTGGAAAACTTTCCCCAAACTTTTTTTGTTGGCGGTACTGTCAGGGATATGCTGCTGGGCAGAAAAATCTTAGATGTAGACATTGCGACTTCTGCTCGGCCTCAAGATGTCACCAGTCTGCTGCAAAAAAACCGGACTGCCTTCGACGAATCTTTCAGCCGCTACGGCGTAGTTGTGGCAAGGCATGGTTCAAGCACGGCAGAAATAACAACGCTCCGCCACGACATCATGCGCAGCGGAAGATACCCCAGAGTGCGCTTTATAAAGAGCCTTCAACAGGACAGCAAAAGGCGCGACTTTACCGTAAATTCCTTATATTTAAGCTTAAAGTCAGGTAAAGTTTTTGATCCGCAAAAAGGCCTGCCTGATTTAAAAAACAAAATAATCCGATTCGTTGGCAACCCGAAAAAAAGAATCGAAGAAGATCCTTTAAGAATTATCAGAGCCCTTAGATTCGCGCTGGTTCTAAAATTTAAATTTGAAAGCAAAACTTTTCAGGCCCTGAATAAATATTTTTTTCTCACGGAAAACTTAACTAAAACCAAAATTCAGAAAGAAATCAATAAAATTGCCGATAAAAAACAAAAAAAACAATTACAAAATATTTTGGACAAAAAAGCTATTGACAAACATTTCAAACAACCGTAAAATAAATTTAGAATCAAAAAGATAAAGATGAAACGAAAAATTCGGGGGAAAAACAGAAACAGAATTTAAATCTGCTACTAATCGCTTAAAAAGCGAAAGTAGAAAATTAAGAAGAGCCGGCCAAAATCAGTTGGTTCTTCAGGGAGACTAGCCCAAATGGCTACGAAGAAAAAAGCAAAGAAGAAAGTCGCCAAAAAGAAGACCACCAAAAAGTCTTCTAAGAAGCGCGCTTAATCTTTGCGCTCCAAAGGAGCGACAAAACCATCCTCAAAAAACCGGGATGGTTTTGTTTTGTCTTAAAAAGCTGGTTTCAACCCCCTAACACAAATTCCTGATTAGTTAGTAAGGGGATAAACATTTCATCGGGCTTGGCATAAGCCAAGACCCTTCTGGGTCGGTCGTTTAAACGATCCTGGGCTCTTCGGAGCTG
>JAJZRC010000010.1 GCA_021847435.1 bacterium | reverse complement strand
CATCTTATTTTTTACTTATCTCTAAAACCCGTAGCCGCCCGGGGTGGAAACCAAGTTTACAATCACGTTAATGATCACATAGGCCAGAATGATGACCACCACGCCAATTATGGCATTGATTAAAGTTTTTTTGCCTTTTTCCGCCGCTTCCTCGTTTCCTCCGGAAGTCAAATACTGGTAGCCGCCGATAATCACGAACACCACGGCAATAGCCCCGGCAAACAGCAGCATCAAACGAATAACATTGGCAATAAGTTCGGGAAGGCTCTGCGAGCTATTTAAGCCTCCATACCCAAACAAGCCCTGCAGCCCCCCCATTTGCAGACCCTCAGTTACCGAATTTTGCGCCCAGGCCGCGGCCGGCGCTAACCAGGCAGCCAGCGGAGCGGCAGCCTTAAATATGTTTTTTATGGTTTGTTTCCTCATAAGTATTGCGGCCTGCGACTTGTTCTTGGCCGATGATTAATTTTTTAAACCCCAAGACAAAAAACTTTTATCCTCGGGTTTGGCCCCGTCATCCTGAAGGGTGACAGGGCCTATCAAATATTTGATATCTAAATACGCGCTTTGAAGTTTACGGCGCAGTGGTTGAATTCGGGTTAGCCACCAGATTGGACACCACATTCACAATTACGTAAGAAAGAATAATGATGACAATACCGATGATGGCATTAATGGCCGTGCCTTTGCCTTTTTCCGCGGTTTCTTCATTGCCGGCGGAAGTAATGTACCAAAAGCCGCCGATGATAAGGAACAACACCGCTACGCCAAAGGCTATACCCAGCATCCAGTTAATAACCGTGCGGATGAGCTGGTTAACGCTGGTGCCGGCTGTGCAGTTCAAACCCGAGGAAGGGTCGCACTGAAAATTGCGGCTGAGCTGGGCGGAAACGAACAGCGGCGCAAAAATAATCACCGCAGTCAGCAAAACCTCAGCCACTTTTAGAAAATTTATCTTCTTTACTATTTGTTTCAAGCTTGTCACCCCCTCTCGGGTTAACTATAATCAATAGTTATTTAGCTAATTATAGCATAAATCAGAAAAATCAGCAGGTCAGGGGTCTGAAAATCGGAATTTCATAAAATCTAATTCCGCTAAAGACTTGAGTTACCGCTTCTCCACACTTTTATCATCGTGTTAATTTGTTTAGAAACAACTTTATAATGTTCAATCAGGACATCGCAGGTTTCTGATTTTATACCTTTAAAAGGTAAAAGTTTTATTTGCCTGATGTGGGTAATAACTTCATCTGACGAGCCCAGGGCCATATACAAATACCTTTTAAACTCTTTATCTGATTTTCTTTTGGCAAATCCTTCTGTAATTAAAGCCGGTACGGATTTAGCAGCGCCTGTCAGCTGATCTTTTAGCCTAAACTCGTCTTTTGGCAACAGCTTTGCCAACTTATATACCGGCAACAACAATTTCAT
This sequence comes from bacterium, assembly GCA_021847435.1. Taxonomy (GTDB): domain Bacteria; phylum Patescibacteriota; class Doudnabacteria; order UBA920; family UBA920; genus PALSA-1336. Next base: position 23,784 of record JAJZRC010000010.1, on the reverse strand, counting down.
TGAACGCTCATAAACCTCTAGGTCGGTAACATCTCTAATCATACAAAGATTTACAAAATCTTAATATATTTAATCCGACATTCTGACACCCGATTTCTCCGACTTCTGAAGAACTACTGCCCCAAAGAAAGGGTACTGGAAACGATTTTCACAATGGTGTAAGAAAGCAAAATAACCACAAGGCCGATTACGGAGTTTAACAGTGTTTTTTTTCCCTTTTCCGCCTGCTCATCATTGCCCGCTGAAGTCAAATACCAAAAACCGCCTAAAATCAAAAACAGCACCGTCACGCTCCCGGACAACAGCAGCAGGTAGTTGATAATTTGCACCACCAGGTCCTCGGCGCTGCAGACCAACGGCAAGTCGCCGATAATGTTGCTGCCGTTAATTTGAAACTGTTCCTTGAATTTGGCGCAGCGCTCTTCTTTACTAATAGTCGGGGCTGTACTCTGGGCCAAGGCCGCAGGCGCGGAAGCCAGCAAGATATTACCCAAAACAACAATGCTAAGGAGGCTCTGGAAAAATCTGGCAAAAAAGTTCTTCTTTGTCATAAGTGCAAATTAAGGTTTACTTTTTAGGAGTGGAGACGGTTGTGGACTTAATATTTGCCCTAAGCACATTTTGCACAATGGCGATTATGCTGAACGAAAGAAGAGCCACAAATGTACCGATAATTGCCCAAGTAATGGTTTTTTTGGCCTTGGCAATAGCCTCTTCATTTCCGGCAGCCGTAACCATCTGAAAGCCGCCCACAATAATGAACATTACGGCCCAGGCCCCAATAATGGCCAAAAAACCCTGGGCTACCAGCAAAAAAGCATGGGTTAAATCCTCTTCGGGAATGGGGTTATACAGCCTGTCCGTGGCCGCTGTGGTGTTAACAGTTGTCTTGCTAGTGTCTGTGGTTCCTGGCTGGGAAGAATCAACTTTTTCACCAACCTTAAAAGTAAAAGATTGTTCTGTTCCGGTGATTTCTTTTCCGTTATTATCAGTCATTACTGCTCTAATATTATTGGTACCAGTAATGTTAAAACCGTTTTCTTCTGAAATTATGACCGTAAATATCTGCCCTTTTGTCGAACTCTCTTTTCCATTAATACTTACGGTCATTCCTCCAAAATTATTTGGGGCATTTTGAACACTAAATTTTAAAGGAGCTCCAGCCTGTCCTGATGAAGAAAATACTATTTGAGACACACTGGAAGTAGTATTTACGACAATACCAACAGGGGAAGACTCTGTCAGCTGATAATAAGTACCCGAACTGTCAGACACCTGCACCTTAGCAGTTACGCTTAAATTTTTAGCAGCTGACAAACCGGAGTCTGCTAACTCTTTTGCGCCAATCTGCCTTGGGTTTATGGTCCAGGAATGCTGGGAGGATGGTTTAGAATAAGTAAACCCGGTAATATAAAACAAAACCTGACTGGTCTGTTTGTTAAATACAGCAACCCTTAATTGCTGCATCTGCTTACCCCCTGTATTGGGTATTTGGCAAATAACACCCCCGGGGGTTACCAAGATAACTGAACCGGAGATTGTCGCCGACTGGCTGTCGGTAATAGTTTTGGGGTTCGCATCAAACGTTACGCTGGCACTGCAATCATACTGCCCTGCCTGTGCTTGAGGCACCAGGCCAGCAAGCCCAAAACCCAAAAATTCAAAAAATGCCATTCCTAAAAATAAAACAGTCTTAAAAAATCCGTTTTTTTTCATTTTTGTTTTTTTCATAAAGCCAGGCAAATTATTATTGATGCAATTTGCTGTCATCCAGCCCGCTGCATTTGTTCGGGTCTATTTGCAAATAATTCAAAGGGTTGCCCAAATCAAACCGGCACCGGGCATCTTTAATAGCCAAATCCCGGGTAAGCATGAAATTCACTATGGTATTTATAAACATATAGGCCATTAAGACCAAAACCAGGCCGACTATAGCATTGGAAATCGCGCCCTTATTCTTGGTAATGCTTTCCTCATTGCCCATGGAGACAATCAGGTTCCAGCCGGAAAAAATGAGCTTATACACGGCATACACTCCGGCCACGGCAATCAGCCAATTGGTGGTGCGGGCAATTAGCACGAAAATATCTTCCACGTTGCATGGCCGCTCGCGCTCGCCCGAATCGGTATAACCCCCGCAAGGCACAAGACCGCGGGCAGAAGCAAAAAACGGCACGGCGATCAGGCTGAATGCTAATAACAAAATAGTTAATTTTTGTTTCATCAGTTTAAGCTATGACATTATTATACAACGTTTTTTGCAAATTTCCAATTCCTAATTACCAACTCCAAAATCACTATCGCTTACTGCTTGCATTATTTCTCGATTTATTGATTACGGCTATAAAAATCCTTTGTAACTCATCGGCTTCTTTCCAAAATACCCGAGCTTTCACTGCCAGTTCTGGCTGAGCTTTAGCAATCATCCTCATCCAATGTTTTGTTTCTTTGGATTCTTTTTTACATATTCCTAACTTATTAGGACTTACGCTTTTGAGCCAAGTTTGAGGCATTTTCCGAGGATTTTTGGAGGCGTAGCCAGGCTACGCCGATAAAAACCGCAGGAAAATAACGAAAAAATTGGCCAAAGCCGCTTGCTGACCCGGCTTTGCCGGATCTAAAGCGGCAAGAGCGTAAGTCCTACTTATGTTCAAAATCCTTCCTGGATTCAGCACAGTCCGCCTCGCAATACAAAGCCCCTATAGCCGTGCTGGACCTAATGAACTGGCTGACTAAAGGAATAGTGATTATATTTTTCGGAACAATTTTGGCAAACTCTATAATTGCTTCCCCCAATTTGGCGGTTTTTTCCTCTAAATCATACTTTGGATTCTTTTCCATTGGAAATTAGATATTGGAAATTGGAAATTTCACTCACTCTCTAGCGAGTATTCCCGCTTCCTGAACCGCCTGGGACAGCGCCCGCTCCGCAGCCAGGCCGTTTAGAATCACGTTGTCTATCATGCGGCCGAAAATGTTGTCCATTTTGGCCTGGTCCGGCTTATAAAAAGACTTGGCCGTCAGGTTGGCGTTGGCAAACACGCCAATCCGCGGATCCTGGATCTGCAGGCTGATTAAATCTTTGCGGGAGGACGGAACCTTGTGCTTGGCGTAGTATTTATCCAGCGTGTCTTTGCTGGCCAAAAAGCGCAAAAAATCCCAAGCCACGTCCGCGTTTTTGCTCTGTTTGCTCACTACCTCGCCCCAATAATTGGCAAAGTTAACGCTTGGGTCGTCCAAATTAGGCTGCGGCACCGTAGCCACGTCGTAATTCAGATTCGGGTTTTTTGCCTTGATGGTATCGGCCGCGTAAGAATAGCCGTACATCATGGCTGCCCGGCCGTTAATAAAAGCATCAATGGAATAGTCGCTGCGCGCGTTCCAGTTGTAGTTTAAGCTGGCCGGGCTGGCAAAAGAAGTGTAATAATTCAGCCCATCCAGCCCGGGATTGGAATAGCTGCCGTTTTGCTGTACCTGCTGGCCGAAAGTCGGGCTGGTACCGTCCGCGGAGAACGGCTTAGCGCCGCGCTGCAGCATAAACAAGGCCAGCACATCAACCGCGCGGTTGACATTGGCATTGGTGCCAATGGCCACGCCGCTGCGGGTAAAATACCCGCGCGTGTCCGCTTTTTTGATCTTTTGCACGTCAGCGGCCAGATCTGCCCAGGTTTTCGGCGGCGTGGCAATCCCCACCGTTCCCAAAATATCTTTATTATAGTAGAGAGCGAGGCTGTCCACGGACATGGCCACGCCGTAAACTTTCTGGTTAACCGCGAAGTCGCGGTCTACCACGTCCACGAAAGCATTTTTAAATGCGCTATAAGTGAGCACCTTTTCCGGCACCGGCGTAACTTTGTCCATGTAGGCCGGCAGCCAGGAATTGTTTATGGAAAAAATGTCCGGGCCCGTTCCTGCGGCCAGGGCATTGAGCAAATCCTGCTCGTAGTTCTCAACGTTTTTCTTAGTATAAACAATGCGAACATTGGGATGTTTTTGCTGATAAGCGGAAAGCAGCGGCTCCATGTTGGAACTGTCTTCAAACGGCTTCCAAAAATTCAGCACCACCTGTTTGGGAGCGGCCTGTTGGCCGCCGCCGCAGCCCGCGGAAAGGAGCGACAGGCCGATTATGGCGGCAAATATTTTTTTATATTTGTGTTTTATTTTTATATTCATACTTGTAAATTACAGATTCCTAATGCCAAATATCAAATGAAGTCCGAATTTCCAATTGCTTAATTTCGAGCGTTGGGCATTTGAAATTTATTTGAAATTTGCAATTTGATTTTTGAAATTAAATTTTTAATTTCTTCAAATACTCCCCGAATTCATCTTTTAAATCTTCGTGCTTTAATCCGTACTCCACCACGGTCTTTAAGTATTCCAGCTTGCTGCCGCAGTCGCGGAACACTCCGCCCTTGATTTCCGCGGCCAAACATTTTTTCTGGCGCTCCAGCAAAATATTAACCGCATCCACGTATACTAACTCGCGGGGCGTATTTTCCATCTCCAAACGCCGCATACTTTCCTCAATGGCGTTGAACATTTCCGGATCATAAACCGCGCCGCCAATGATCGCGTAGTCCGAGTCTATCATGCCCGGACCGGGCTTCTCCACGATGCGGTTGATATTTAGAACGCCGGGCTCCGTTTCCGATCCGGCCGCGTAGCCATAGCGCTTGTAGTCCTCATCCTTGTTCATGCGGATGCTCGCCAAAACCGCGGCGGGCTGGTGTTTTTCGTAAGCTGCCGCCAGCTGCTGGCAGCGGGTGGGGCTGGCATCCACGAACTCATCCCCCCACAGCACCACGAACGGCTCATTGCCCACGATGTCGCGCGCGTTCCAAATCGGCGTTGCGTTGCCCAAGGGCCCTTTTTGCCTGACATAGTAAAAATTGGCCAAATTGGCAATACGCCGGATATCTTCCAGCGCTTCGTACTTGCCTGACTCTTCCAGGCGCTTTTCCAGCTCAAAGGGATAGTCAAAATGGTCTTCAATGCTGCGCTTGGACCAGCCGGTTACTATAATTATATCTTCTATGCCCGCGCTCACCGCGTCTTCCACCACGTACTGGATAATGGGCTTGTCCACTATGGGCAGCATCTCCTTGGGCTGGGCTTTGGTGGCCGGCAAAAACCGCGTGCCGTAGCCGGCTGCGGGAATAATTGCTTTGCGGATTTTTTTGGCCCCGCTGGCAGCGGGTTTGGGTTGGGATACAGACATGATTGGCAATTCAATATTAAAATATTGCCCCTCCCGTGTTCTACTATAAAATACACTGCGAACACAGGCTCATTATAACATAAACCCGCCATTTTATCTGCTGCGAGTTCTTTTTAAGAAATTATCAAAAATTATATTTTTACTCTTGCTTAGGGCGATATTGCAGGGCCTCCGCCAAATGTGTTACTTGGACATTTTCAGCAGCCGCCAAATCCGCAATGGTCCGGGCAACCTTTAAAATACGGTGCAGGCTGCGTCCGGAAAAATTAAACTGCTTCATAGCCTGCTGCATCAGCTGTTCCCCAACGGCATCCAGCCCGCAGTATTGCTTAATTTCTGTCAAGCCCATTTCGCTGTTGGTGCGCGGCGCGTTAAACCTGGTCTTTTGCACCAGCCTGGCCTGCTGCACGCGCGTTTTGATGCTCTGCGAGTCTTCGGCCTGCTGCGGCCCGGAAATTTTCTCATAAGGCAGGCGGGGCACTTCCACGTGCAAGTCTATTCTGTCCAAAAGCGGCCCGGAAATTTTTTTTTGGTACTTGTAAACTTGCGCCGGACTGCATTGGCAGCGGCGGCTGGCGTCTCCGGCATAGCCGCAAGGACAAGGGTTTTGGGCTGCCACTAAAGTAAATTTAGCCGGAAAAGTGAAACTGCCGCTGGCCCGGGCCACAGTCACCACCCCGTCCTCCAGCGGCTGTCGCAGGGCCTCCAAAACATTTCTGGGGAATTCCGGAAATTCATCTAGAAACAAAATGCCGCGGTGCGACAGGGTAATCTCCCCCGGCTTAGGATTCGTCCCGCCTCCCACCAAGGCCACGTTGGAAGTGGTGTGGTGGGGGCTGCGCACGGGCCGGTTGGTGACAAAATAGCTGCCCAGCTTGCCGGCAATGCTGTAAATTTTGGTTAATTCCAGAGCCTCAGACAAATCCAAATCTGGCAAAATTCCGGACATGGCCCTTGCCAATAAAGTCTTGCCGCTGCCGGGCGGTCCGGAGAGCAGAATATTATGCCCGCCGGCGGCGGCTATTTCCAAAGCTCGCTTGGCCAGCTCCTGGCCGGCCACATCTTTCATATCTAAAGCCGCAGGGGTATTTTTTAAAACATCTTCCGGGTTAGCTGCGGGTTGCGGCGCAATTTCTCCCAGCCCCATTAGATGGCCAAGCAGTTGGCGCAAATCCTCCGCCGGATACACAATAAGCCCATCCACCAAAGCCGCTTCTTTGGCGTTTTTCTTAGGCAAAAACAATTCCCGCACCCCCATATTCTTTGCTTTCATGGCCACGGCCAGAGCGCCTGGCACCGCGCGCAAACGTCCGTCCAGCGAGAGTTCTCCTAAAAACATTTTATTTTTTAACCGATCCGCCAACTGCTCCGAAGCCGCTAAAATTGCCAAGGCAATGGGCAGGTCAAAATGCGTTCCTAATTTGGGAATATCCGCCGGGGCCAAGTTTACCGACACCCTGGTCTGCGGGTAGCTGCAGCCTGAATTTTTTATGGCGGTCTTTACCCGTTCCCGACTCTCCTGCACCGCGGTATCCGGCAAGCCAACCACAATAGTAGCGGGCAAACCGTTGGTTACGTCCGCTTCAACTTCCACGGTTTCCGCATCCAAGCCAATCACTGCGGCAGATAGTACTTTGGCGATCATAAAAATTTAAAAATTTAAATGCAAAAACAAAACCCGCTGCCCAAAACCCATATTTTTAATTTTTAATTTTTGGTTTTTTTATTGCCAGCAAAACAATTCCCGCAATTATGTAACCGTCCGCCAAATTATAAATTCCGGTCCATGAAAATGCCGTTAAATAAATGTAGTCGCGCACATACCCCAAGGCCAAACGCTCCCCAATGTTCGAAACAGCGCCGGCGAAAATCAAAATCAACCCCAGCCATTCCCTCACTCCAAATGAGCGGCGGTGCTTGCCCGCATACCGCACCAGGCCGGCAAGTGCGGCTGTGTAAAGCGCATACATCCACGCCGCAGGCACCGGCAGGCTGAAAGCGAACTTGTCGTTGTAAAAAACATGGCCCACCCCCGCTTTCACCGACTGCTCTAACAGAATCAGCGGCAAAAAAACCATGGCAAACAACCACGGCTTTTTTGCTTGAGTATTATCCCCTCTTGTTGCTAAAAATCTGGGTACTCTCATTGCAAATTTTTGAAATTGGAAATTTTTACAAAGCCTTGTCTGCCCAAGGCAATGCGCGCAAGCGTTCCTCGTCAATCTCTCTTCCTTCATCATCCGTGCCGTAATTGCCTTGTTCTATTTTTCCCAAAGCTTTGTTGATTTTTTCCAAATCAATTTTAAGCTTCTGCAGAACATCCTGATTAACCTCGTCTTGTTCCACTTCCTGGGCGCTGGCATCCTGGTCGCTGCCCAATTCTTCATGGGCCGGCAAGCCGCTAATATCAGCTTCCAGTTTCTGCTTCTGGGCTAAAAGAGCCCGCTTCATTTCCTCGACAAAATTTTGTGATAACATGTTCTTCTTGTTAATATCTTTGCTAAGCCAATTATATCCGAATCGAAAAAAATAAACAAATGAAAATAGCGCCTCGCGGCGCCCAAAAATAAAATTAAGTGGCGGCAGAGGCGCTATGTAACCCAAATTCGATCGATCGATCTTCGCAGTAGCTGCAGGGCTTAAACTGTTTAAGCCCTAAACCTACTGCAAAGGCCGACACTCTGTCGAACTCAGGCCTTTCCCGATTAGTACCGGGAAGAAAGCGTCTGAATCCCAATCTTGATTTCAAACTGCACTTCAAACTTCTCTTATGGTGTTTTTAGCACCTAACATGGATTATATTTTATTTTGAAATATAACCTGCAATGTTCGGGGAGAACACTGCCTCTATTTGTTTTTTGTTTTTGTTTTTCACACAGCCTAGATTGGTTAGGCTCTGACGAGAAGTTAGAAGGAAAACGGCCTTCAAAAGTCTAAAAACCGGTTTCCTCAGTCCAGTTTGAATATTTTACTTAATTTTTAAAGAACTAATTGTCCACAAACTTACTGTATATTTATGATATCAACCGGATTTTCAATTGTCAACTCTTGCGGATGTCTAAATAACAAATCGCCTGTAAACAAAAGGCGATTCGTGAATTTAAAAAAATATTTTTTGTAAAAATCGTGTTTTTTGCGTTTTTGATAACTTGTGGATAACCTGTTTCTTTTGCTCTATTTGACTATAGCGCCAGGCACAGTCCGAAAATAATCCTTAAAAGCCCCGGCGTAATCCTTGGCCAGCTTGGCGTCCACTACGAAAACATCCCGCAGCTCCGGAGAATAGAAAAATTGGATCAGCTTATGGAAATTCAACAGCGCTTTGGGCAAAGCATAATCAATAAAAGCATTGGGCAACCGCGCGGACACGGCTTCCTGATAAGGATGGGTAAATTGTTCAAAGGGCAAACGGCAAAGAATCAAAGTTTTCACTTTTAAGCTGCTGACAGGATCGACCGCTGATTGTGCGGACAAGTGGCGTAAAACCATCCGGTCAGTGGCAAGCAGCAGCCCATTTGGATTAATAGCAAAGTTGCGAAACAATTTATTGCTGCCCCCCGCGTTGACCTGGGCAGACAAACTGGCATATTTTTTCAAATCCCGGTAATAGGAATCATAAAATTCTTTTACTGCCAACGGGCTATGAAACAATATCGCCGCGGGCAAACTTCCGGGCTTAGACACGATGTCTTTCAGCATTGAAGCAGCCGGCGCTTGCGGCCAATAGTGAAACGTGGTCTTGGCAGGCTCTAAACCCAAAGCTTTTTTTATACCGGCGAACAGGTCTCCCTGCATCCCTTTGCTTGAGGTTTTTTTCTTGCTTTTCTCGCCAGCCTCGCCTGCCGCAAGAGACTCTACCTTATAAGACTGAAGGCCCAAACGTTTCACAAAAAAACCCGGCAACAAATCAGGCCCAAGCGCATCCGCGAAACTGACAGCCTTATATGGGGCGAGCGCCTTGGCAATCAGCTGGTCGATGTTAATGGGCATGCTTAAAAATGCGCAGCGATTTTCCGCCAACTCAATCCATTTCACCATGTTGTCTTCGGGCGAAAAGAAGGATTGGAGATTTTCAATAAACAACCCAAGCTCGCGGGACCGCAGTTCAGAATTGGCAGCGGCTAATTTTTGTAAAAAGTTTCCGGCCGCGCCTTTAATTTTTATGTACCGATCGTCATTTTCTGTTTGCGCGGAAACCTTAAAATACATGAACCCGGACGGATCGCTCTGGAGCAGCGCGGCGGTCAAACCGAAAAACAGATCGCTGGCAGCGAGGGTTTCTTCCACCGCTTCCTTATAGCTGGCATCTCCTGTTTGCAACTCCGGATTATAGTATGATTTTAAAATATAATTTACAAAACCCCAGCTGGTTTTAGTTCCCAAGTTTGCAACAACAACGCTTTCAAATTCACTCATGCCGCAAATAACGACATGGCGGGAAGCCTGCTGCTTCAGTTCCGCGATCGACATAAAAGTTGCCAGGTCGCAGGCTGCAAGCCGGCTGTTGCGGGGATTTGTAATTTCTCCTCCGGTAATCAGGGATTTGAACTGGCCGCCAAAAAATGATAAATTCAAATCTAAAACGCTTTCGGTCTGCCAGTTAGTTTGCTGCCAGACCAAAATTTTCAATGCGAATTTCCTTTCCTCATCAGCCAGATTTTTGCGGCGCAGCATGCCGGCAAATTTTTTTTCATCGAACTTCCACTCCGGAAGAAAAATTGCGGCATCGACCTCCCCTTTTCTCAACAAATCCATAACCTGCTGGCTCTTGGGAAGCACCAGCAGCGCTTTGCCTGCGGTACGAAGAGCCGACGCGACAGAGTGGATATAATTAACGCCAGCGCCAAAATTATACACTGTTTTGCTTGCGATATTTTTTATCGGAGAAAAATTTTTTTTCTCTTGCCGAGGCTCTCCGCCGGCGACATTGGCTGTCGCGCCAGGCCAGTTCAAATTAAGCAGGTCTTTCCAAATAAAATTGGCGGGGTTTAAAACTTTTCGAAGCTTATTCTTTAGTTCCCGGGGAAAATTAAAATAAGTCTGCAGCAGCTTTTCAAGAAGCTTCAGCGCGGCCAAACTGTCGGCCAAGGCGCGGTGCGCCTCTTTGTGCGCAATGCCGAAAGTATGCATCAAATTTTCCAGATTATAGCTGTGATGCGTGGGCAAAAGCCACTGGACCAGGTCCAGGGTATCAATGCTCCCCCCGGAAAATTTCAAGCCGAAACTTTCCAAAAACTTTATGTCAAAAGCGATATTGTGTCCGACAATAATGGCGTCTCCCAGCTTTGCCTGCAATAGCTCCCGAAATTCGGAAAACTTGGGCGCTGCGTCCAGCTCCTCCTGGCTAATGCCGGTCAAGCCCAGGATATTTGAGGATACGGGCTTTGAGGGCTTAAAAACCTGAGTCCACTTTTCGGTGACTTTTAAACCGCGTTCGGTCGCCTCAAAAAATGCGAACCCAACTTCCAGAATTTCGTTATTCAGCGGATCAAACCCGCTGGTTTCTATATCCAGGCTGCAGTATATTTTTTTATGTCTATTTAGCATAACTATTATTTTAACGCATTCCACATAATTTCAAAAGCCATACGCTGCATCTGATTTATTTCCTTGCTCTCAATAATCACGCCTATGAAATTTTCTGCATGTGAAATCAGCGCCACTTTGTTGGCATAAATTTCAGTATCGGCCGAGAATTGCCATTTGTCACCCGGCGCGACTTTTATTTCTCTCAGTGTGGATGCTGCTTGGGGCAGGATCTCCCTTGTGGTAGGAAAATCCGGCACAATCATTCTGATCCTGATTTTGCGCCGAACCCGTTCAGCTACATACCAATCCATATACTCGCGCGGTATAAACTCGTAATAATCCCGAAATCCGGTATAACTTAAAATCACGTCTCCGCCGTGTATGCTGTTTAGGGTATCCTGGTATAACTCCTTCATTCCACCCACGCCCTCATAATAAGAAATTTTCGGCTTATAGGGCATAATATTATGGATAGCGGAAAGTTCCGGCAGTATTTTCTCAATATAATTTATTTTATCCTGAAAATCCTGCTTGAGATTTTTCGGGTTCTCAACATAATAATACTTCTTTTGATGTTTAATGCCTGTCGTTACAATTCCTTCGCGAACCATTTCAGGAAGAATGTTGTAAACAGTGGTTCGTTTTAGGCCAGACTTATAAGCGATATCGATAACGCTACCTTCACCCAATTGCAAAAGCGCCAAATAAACTTTGGCTTTTTTATTATGCCAACCCAGTCTTTCCAAACTTTCCGATAATTCTTTCATATATGTCTACTATTTTAGACATATAAATAATAGCATTTTATTTATATTAAATCAATATAATGTTGGTATTTGATAAGATTTACAGACATTTTGGTAAAAAAGTGTAAAAATTAAGGCCCCAAAAGGAAAGACCAACTGTAAGGAGGGTAGTATGCTGACTTCTTTTTCAGGTATCTGGCAAGAGCGGCTCTTGCCAGATAACCCGTTTAGCGGCTATTTCCAGGCAGATCTTGAGTTGAGTGAGGACGGGATAAAATTCAGGGAATCGTATTCATGGTATCCGAGTATCCAAGAGCTCCACTGGTCTCGGGTAATGTTTGGTGAAAAAAACGAGCTTCTTTCCAGCACGAATATACCCGGTCCGCAAGGAGTAGTGTGGGCCCTGATGCGCCTCAACTGCTTTACGCTGCAATTGTCCGGCGAGCGGCTTGGAGATTTTCTCAACGAAATCACGATGGAGTTTCGGGAAATTCTCATCTTTGCCACCCTGCTTCAGGCAGGGAAAGAGATGGTTTCAAGCATTCGTGCTACCGAATATCTACCACCGGAAACCGATGAGTGACAAAACCCCGCCGGGCGCGTAAGCGGACCGGCGGGGTTTGATTACAGACTTTTTGCTATTTGTACTTGATTCCGGCTTTTTGTTCCAAATGCTGAACTCGTTTCCGCAACTCTATAAGTTCAAATCTATATGCGACATTATCCAACCTTGTCCTTATTTGTTCTTGGCCTCCCTCAAGAATAGCAATTCTCTTATCTAAGTTATGTATATCTTGACGAGTAGCTACTATGGACTTGTCTACATTTTCAAAGCCCTCGGCAACCATTCCAGCCAAATGATCCAGCGATATTTCTTTTTTCTTTGCTTTCTTTTTCATATATATATTTTAGTACTCATCTCCAAAAAATTCAATTACTCCTCTCCTTCCTCTTCACCCGGTTTTGCCTGCACCACTTCGCCGGCTTTTATTTTTTCCCTAATCGCCTTGTCCAAATCTTTGAACACCGGGGCATTTTCCTTTAAAAAGCCCTTACTGGCCTCTTTGCCCACGCCCAGCTTGGTTTCGCCAAACAGGTAAGTATTGCCGCTTTTTTCAATAGCTCCCAAAGCCACGCCGGTATCCAGCAAATCTCCGGCAGCGGAAATGCCCTCATTGTACATAATGTCGAATTCCGCGATCTTAAACGGCGGCGCCACTTTATTTTTAACGATTTTCACCTTAACCCGATTGCCGATAATCTTGTCGCCATTCTTGATCTGCGCCGTGCGGCGGACTTCCATGCGCACGCTGGCATAAAATTTCAGCGCGTTACCGCCCGTGGTGGTTTCGGGATTGCCAAACATAACGCCAATCTTCATGCGAATCTGGTTAATGAAAATCACCGTGGTCTGGGTTTTGGCAATAATAGCCGTAAGCTTGCGCAGCGCCTGGCTCATCAGCCGGGCCTGCAACCCCATATGAGAATCGCCCATCTCGCCTTCAATTTCATTCCTGGGGGTTAAGGCCGCGACAGAATCAATCACGATTAAATCCAGGCCATTGGAGCGGACCAAAGTTTCACAAATGTCCAAGGCCTGCTCGCCGTTATCCGGCTGGGAAATAAGCAAGTCTTCCAGCTTTGCCCCGATACGCTTGGCATACTCAGGATCCAGCGCGTGTTCCGCGTCAATGAACGCGGCCAGCCCGCCCTTTTTTTGAACCTCCGCGATCATATGCAAAGTCAGCGTGGTCTTGCCCGAACTTTCAGGCCCGTAAATTTCAATCACCCGGCCTTTGGGGATGCCGCCGGCACCCAGGGCTAGATCCAAAGAAATGCTGCCGGTGGGAGTGACGGCCACGTCCATGGTTTTGGAATCCGACAGCTTCATAATGCTGCCGGCGCCGAACTTGTCCTGAATTTGGTCAATGGCGCTGGACACTGCCTTCCATTTCCCTTGATCGGCTGCTGGTGTTTTGGTTGTTTGTTTTGGCATAGACGTAATAAACTTATAACTATTAATTGATAACTGATAACTGTTATAAGTTATAAATTACCGGTTATCAGTTGTTTTAATATTATAGTATACAAACGTTCACCTATTGTCAATTTTCACATTACCCTTATAAATACAGTATATTTAATAATACAGCTTGTGGTTATGCACAGTCATTGTTCTGTACTGGTCGCCTTAGGCGAAGCTGTAAATGGCACGCTGTTTAAAGACTCCCCGGCGCGGCCCATCGCCCCTAAGTTTTGGCCGTTTAGAGTTACCCTGGTGGCGCCGGCATTGCTTGTAGAAATCAAGATTTTCTGTTTGGCCATAAAGGTTTTGCTGTCTCCGGGATTAAAGACTAGGGACTGCGCGGGCTGGCCATCAATAGAAAATTCAAGAGTAGCGGCGGCGGTAAAATCAATTTTTAACTCAAGCGACCGGTCATCCGCCGCCGCCGCGGGCGCGCTGCTGTTAATTTGAAGGGTGCGGCTGAAGCTTTTTCCAAATCGGTTTTTGGCCACAACCTCGATTTCTTTTGGTCCGGGACTTAAGCCCAGCTGGGTTTGAAAATTCCCTTGCGGGTCAACGAAGACATTCTGACCATTAATCGTCACGCTATTGCCAGCGCCGGTCTGCCCCTTCACCATAACATACGAACCTGCCGCCACGGCTTGGTCCTGAGGTTCCACAATCCTCAAACCGGGAATTTTATTTATTGACCAAACTTGCCAAACAATATAAAAGAGCGTCAAACCGACGAACAACAAGCCGACTGCCAAACTGATCAGCCGCGGGGTGATGATAACTTTATCCAAATATTTCCGGTATCCGGGCTTGCCGAGCGCCTGGCGCTTTTTTTGCAGCTGCTGCTGAATCTGCTGTTCTTTTTTAAACTGAACCAAAAGCACTTCCGGCCCCACGGAATACAAAGCCCCTAGTTCGCGCAAAAAACCCAAGACATAAACCTGGGCGGGGAGCTTTCCAAAACTGCCAGCTTCCAATGCTTCAATAAACACGGGCTTAATTCCGGTTTTTCTTGCCACTTCCTCCAGCGATAAACCCAAATCTTTTCTGGCCACCGTAAGATACTCGCTGAGAGTTTCTATTTGAATTTTTTTCTGTTCAAAGTGCATTAAAAAAATATATTAAATAAAGGTTTCTTGCAGCAAGCTGACGAGGTATTACCGCAAGAGACATCTGTCATTTCGGAGCAGAGCTCCGAGGTATTGAACCTGTATTTCCGCCAGAGGCGGATCCGCCTCTGGCGGAAGCTCCCTGCCTGCCGGCAGGCTCAGGCTCGCAAAAAAGTCCTTAAGGACTCTTTTGCTCGCTCTACGTCGCTAATCAAAAATATCCAACAAAAGAATAAGCTGGTTGGTTTAAAATTTTATTTTTGTTTGAGATAACTCGTACTTTAAGATTCTAGGAATTTTCCTCTTCTATGCCGTATTCGGCTTTTTCTTCAGGCGGCACCACGCCATAAACTTCCCTGGGCTTGGCTCCCTCACCCGGACCGATAATGCCTTTTTGTTCCATTATATCCAACAGCCTGGCCGCGCGGGCATAGCCAACCCGCAGGCGGCGCTGCAGCAAACTGGCCGAAGCCTTGCCTGCCCGCCGCACTTCTTCTACGGCCTCTTCCAGCATGGGGTCGCTGTCTTCGTCCCCTTCGCCTTCCAGCCCCGGTATCCCCAAGGCCTTTTTGGGTTTTTCCAAGATTTCTTCATTGTAAATTACCGCGCCGACCTGGGACTTGAAGAAATCCACGACCTTCTTCACTTCTTTTTCGCCGATGTATGCGCCTTGTACGCGCTTGGGCTTGTTGTACTCGGCTGAAGTATAGAGCATGTCGCCGTTGCCCAACAGTTTTTCCGCGCCCGAGGTGTCTAAAATCGTGCGGCTGTCAATCTGGCTGGCCACGGCAAAGGCAATGCGGGAGGTGATATTGGCTTTAATCAAACCGGTAATAATATCCACGCTGGGCCGCTGCGTTGCCAGGACCAGGTGAATGCCCACAGCGCGGGCCATCTGGGCCAAACGCACAATTGCCGCTTCCACGTCGGCCTGGGCCACAGCCATAAGGTCAGCCAACTCATCCACCAAAATAACAATATACGGCATCTTCAATGGCGCGCTTTCATTATACTCAATGATATTGCGCTTGCCGACCTCAGACAGCATTTTATAACGCCGGTCCATTTCCGCCACAGCCCATTTTAAGGCATTCACGGCCTTTTCGTTTTCCGTAACCACGGGGGTCAGCAAGTGCGGAATACCGTTATATAAATTCAATTCTACCCTTTTCGGGTCAATAACAATAAATTTTACATCCTGGGGCGTATTGCGGTAGAGCAGGGAAATAAATAGGCTGTTTATGGAAACGCTCTTTCCGGTGCCGGTAGCGCCGGCAACCAAAAGATGGGGCATTTTTGCCAAATCCACAACCATGGGATGCCCGGCCACATCGCGGCCCAAAGCCAGAGCCAGTTTGCTTTTATGGTTCACGAAATCGGTTGTCTGCATGACCTCGCGCAAACGGACAATAGCAGTAGACTTATTGGGAACTTCTATGCCGACCAAAGCTTTTCCGGGAATCGGCAGCTCCATACGGATGCTGTGGGCGGCCAGCGCCAAAGCCAAATCGTTTTGCAAGGCGGCAATTTGCGAAAGCTTCACGCCGGTATTGGGCCGCAGGGTGTACTGCGTCACGGTCGGCCCGACATTAACCTCGCCCATTTCCACCTCGATTCCAAAATCTGCCAGGGTTTTTTTGATGATGGCGACATTCACTTCGATGTTTCCGCTGTCAACATCCGTCTTATTATCATCCAATAAATCAAACTGGGGCAGCTTCCAGTCTTTGCGGTCTTCCAAAGTAATTGCCTCCAGATTCAACGGGCTGCTCTTGGCTCCCGTATTTATAACCTGAGAGGTTTTAACCGCTTGTTTGGCCGGAAGTTCTTCGTCTCCTTCTTCCTCTTTTTTCAGTTTTTGATTCTTTTCCAAAACCCTCTCTTCAGCAAAACCTTCCTTGCCCATTGCGTTAATTTTCAATGGCGCGGAATTTTTGCCGGCTGCTTCGTCGCCACCCCGGCCTCCCTCCTGGTCCTTGGCGGGCAGCCATAGCGCCTTCAAAGAAACATTAAATGTCACCAAAAGCGAAATAATAACCAAAGCAAACAATATTAAACTGCCCGCCCAAAACCCGAGCAAGGCAAAGCTGGGCTGGGCGAACAAAGCTCCCAAGTAGCCGCCGCCGCGTCCCGCGCCCGCCAAAGCAAACGCGCTGGAATCGCCGCCCAATAAAAAAATATGGATCAAGCCGCCGATGCTGCCGGTTAACAAAATCGCGCCTAAATAAATCCGCCAATAAAAACTGCTGGAACGGCCTTCCTCCTCCAAATGCTGCTTATATAGGGAAATCGCTACGGACAACAAAATAACCGGCACTAAATACGCCATTACCCCGAAAGACAGGCTCAGCAGCTTGTTCAAATACAGGCCCAGGCTGCCCGCCAAGTCAGCCAGGCTCAACACCACAACCAAAGACAGCACGGTAAACACCACCACCGCAATACCGCGCTTGGTTTCGGGCGAAAGGCCAAGTTTTGGCCTGGCAAATTTTTTATTTTTTTCTTCTTTGTCTGTTTTTTTATGTCTGCCCATAGTAGTTGTTCTTCACCGCTTCTCCTTTTGGGAGAAGGTGGCCGCCTCTTGGCGCGCCGGATGAGGGAGTATAATATTTTTTATATTTCTTGCTCCTGCATTTTAGCATTTTTTAAGCCAATTTAAAACCCCGCCCCAATTGGGGCGGGGTTTATACTTCTTAAAAGCTATAAGCTAATGCCTAAAAGCTTCTACAGTCCTTTCACTTTTACCTTTTTGGTCTTGGCCTTTGCGGCTTTTGGAATAATCACCGTCAGAATTCCGTCCTTAAGGTCCGCTTCTATTTCTTCGCTGTCAATATCCACCGGAATAATTACGCTGCGGGAAAAATTGCCCCAATAGCATTCCTGGTAAAAATAGTCGTCCTGGCCTATTGTTTCTTCTTTTTTGCGGCTGCCTTTTATGGTGACCATGTCGTTAGCAACGGTAATGTCAATGTCTTCGGGGCGGACTCCGGCAATGGTAGACTTAATAATGACATTGTCTTTTGTCTGATACATATCTATATTCAGCTGGCCTTCAAAGTCATTCAGCCACTCTTCGCCGCTTTCTTTGGCTTGCGAGGGTTTTACCGGCTCCGGAGCGGTTCCAGCCTCTTCTTCTTCAACTTCCGGCTCCTGCCCTTCCTCTACATCTTCTGGAGCGAGTTCTTCGGCTTCAATCTCGTCGATCTCCACCTGTGAAACAGCAACCGGTTGCGGCGCCTCATCAGTAACGCTCCCCCCCATAATTTTCCCGAAAAACGATGTTTTTTCTTTCTTTGCCATGTGTGTCAAATTAGTTATTTTGTTATTTTTATGATAAACAATCGCTTCCAATAAGTCAACCGCAAATAAGTGCTAGTGAAACTGTTTAAATACGGCCAAAACCGCGTTTTTTGCGGGGAATTCAGGCTCCACGATTTTTGCCGAATTTGAATTGGCGCTAAGGGAAATTCTAAAATCTTTGCGCGAAACCTCTTCCCTTACCCGGCCGATCATATCCGCCCTCTCGTACATGATCAAGCCTTTCTGCAAAAGATAGGATACATTAAGCTCTTCCTGTCCCGGAAGATAGTGGGTCAAAAGCAAGGGCAGATTATATTGCAAACTTTCAGAAGTGGACAGGCCGCCGGGCTTGCTTAAAAAAATTTCGGCTATGGAATACAGTTCCTGCATGGGGCTGTAAAACTCCAAAATAATGGCGCTGCTGTTTTCAAATTTTTTCCGCAAATGCCGCGCTTCCTGCAAATTTTTTCCGCATATTACGATCGGCCGCAGACCGGGTTGCTGGACCAATTGCTCTACCAGACTCTCATTAAAGCCCATACCTAAAGAACCGCTGCCCACCAACACCACGCGCTCGCCGGGATGAATTCCCAGCCGCTGCCTGACCTCGTCCTTATTAATTTCCATTTTTGGCTTAAGAGTCATGCCGCAAACAAAAATTCTTTCCTCCGCGTACCCCAGCTTTAACATCTCTTGTTTTTGTTCCTCAATATTCGCCAGGTAAAAATCCGCGTTTTTAAACAGCCAAAACTTGTGCAAATGAAAATCGGAAAAACCGATGCCGAACAAGCCTTTGAATTGGCCCGACTTTTTTAAATAGGACACGACTGCCGAGGGCACGTTTTGCACGCTAATTACCGCATCGGGCCTAAAACTGTTGATTAGCGCCAGCGTCTTCTGGCAGTTGCGGGACGCAACCCACAGGCGGACAGGCAAAGTCAGATCCGAAACCCATTTTTTATTGGTAAAATGGTATAAAAAACTCCACAGCCACGGAGCCTGAACGTTCATCCATTGGTGGATTTTGGTAGCTGTTTCCGAAAGCCTGCCTTTTTGGACTTCCAGAATATCCTCCACCTTAACTTCAAACCCTGCCTGGGAAAGCTGGAAGCCGATGTTCTGGGCGATGAACTTGTGCCCCAACCCGACGGAAGTATGTAAAATGAGGATTCTTTTGTTTTTTTCCATTATCGATCCGGCTTAATTTTTCGATTATGCTTTGCCGCCCCCTTCCGGCCCATCAGCCCGCTTTCTTCCATAACCTGTTTAAAGGGTTTGTTTTCTCCGAGTGACTTCTTGACCAGTTCGCTGATTTTATCGTAACCGAATTTCGGGGTTAAATAAGCGGCCACTGCCGTGGAGTTCTCCAGATGTTAGCTGCGGCGGCGGACCTCTTAATCTTAACAATTCCCAAAATAAATTCCGCCTTCACGGGATGCGCGGAAAAGGGAAAATTCTTCAGGGCTTTTATCGTCTCTCTGCCAAAATACTTTTTCATGGCTTTGCGCCTTCGCAAATTATTTGCCGAACGGCATTATGGTAATTTCCTCAATCACGCTATGTTCCGGCTGGCCTACGACAAAATCCACCGTACTGGCAATATCCTGAGTGGTTAAAAACACCGGGTCCTTGCCCTTCCAGTTTTCTTTCTTCCGGCGCGCGTATTCTTTCTTGCTCCAGAATCCGGTCTTCACCGTGCTGGTGTAAATCACCGAAACTTTAATGCCGAATTTGGCCAACTCCGCGCGCAACCCCTCGGAATAGCGCATGACTGCGGATTTTGTGGCAGCGTAAAACTCGCTCTTGGCATGGCCGACTTTGCCGGCAGTGGAAGAATTATTTATTATTTGCCCACGCTTTTGCTTTTTCATTATAGGCAGCACCTGCTTCACCAAAGCGGCCATGCCAATCATGTTCACTTCCATCATCTGGTCAAACTTTTTTACATCCACTTTGTCGGCTTCCGTAAAATAGCCCATGCCGGCGTTATTAAACAGCACATCAATGGTTTTAAACTTCTTGTTAGTCTCAGCCACCACTTTCTTTAAATCCTTTTCCCTAGTGATATCAGCATCCAAAACCAGCAAGTTTTTGCTTAGACCTTGAGCCGCGGCCAGTTTTAGAAATGCCCTGTTATGTTCTTTGACATTGGAAAACACCGAAACCTGCCAACCGTGCTCCAAAAATTCCAAAGCCGTGGCCGCGCCAATGCCCGTAACTCCCCCGCTGATTAAAATGGTTTTGTCCATATTAGTTTAATAAAGTTTTATCACCTTTTTTAAAAGGTGTGTGAATCACAAAATAAAAATAATCTTCTGAGCTTGATACAAAAGTGTGCTTCTCACCTGGCTCAACCACCAAAATATCACCAACTTTTAACTTAACTTGTTTGCCCTCTACCTCTGCCAAGCTTTCCCCTTTGGCAACCAAGTAGACTTCGTTCATGTCTGAATGATAATGCTTTTCGTTTATCCCTTGGTTGGCATAACCGACCGCAATCTCTAATTTCGAATTCCAAGGCCCGGCAAACCAACCCTTGGCAGATTTGTCTGATTCAAAATAAATCATAAATCATTTTTCCAATAAAACAATCCGCTTTTCAAACCCGCCGTTCTTAGCCCGCTTGTCTTTTTGAACTTTAACAATGTCTTCCAGGTTCCAGCCTTTTAAGTCCAAAATCGTGTAAATAATTTCAAAGATATCGGCCAGTTCTTCCTGGGTGTTGCCTGCTTTTATAGAATACTCCAATTCCCTGGCTTCTTCCACCATTTTCTTAAGCAGGAACCTCAAAAACTCTTCATCTGACTTAATGGTTTCAATGTTCGCGTCCTTGCCAGTCCGCGCTTTGTAGATAGCCGGGATGTTGTCCCTGACCAGTTTGGGATACTCGTTTTCAAAAGCTTGGTCAGTAAATTTAAAGTCCATAAAATTATTTCTTTTGTTTAGCCGGCTTTATCAAACCCAACTTTTCTTGCCTGGAAAATTTTTTCACTTCCGCTTCACGTTTTAAAGCTTTGGATAAAGTCCGAAATTTTTTCGTGTAAACCATTTTTCCTCCCCCGCGTGCCCGCACGTATTTGGAACCCCTGCCCGAATTGTGGGCCTTTTCCCTTTTTTCAATGTTATTGGTAATACCGCTATACAGGCTCTTATCCTTACACTGAAAAAGGTAAAAGTAATACATACTATTGTATTATATCCCTTTTTTCCATTATAATAAACACTGAATCACGGCTCCGAAAATCAGTACTGATTTTGCCGATAACGCAATAAACAGAACATGGAGAGGTCGCATAGCGGTCTAGTGCGCTGGTCTCGAAAACCGGTAACCCCGCAAGGGGTTCGAGGGTTCGAATCCCTCCCTCTCCGCCATTAAACTTCGCTAACGCTTCGCTTAATGTATTATACATATATATTAAAAAGTACAAAGATACCCGGAGCAGTATATAAAGGTTGGACAAAGGATTTGAAATCAAGACTTGCTCAACATAACACTGGTAGAAGTAAATATTCCAGCAAATACGCACCATGGGAAATCGAAAGTTATTTTGCTTTTTCAAGTGAACAGCAAGCTATGGATTTTGAAAGATATCTTAAATCAAGTTCGGGAAAATCTTTTATGCATAAAAGATTGATTTCAAATTCTTTTAAAGAAGCGTTAAAGAAGTTTAATAACGGCAGAGGTAAAAAGATAAGCGAAACGAAGTGAAGTTTATCCCTCTCCGCCAGTAGTTTTGAAAAGTGTCAGTCAAAATTCCCTTATTTTGCGCTACGCTTCAGAACAGAAAAATGATAAAATATAAGAATCCTGAAGGGATTCGAACCATGAATCAAAAAAGAGAAATTATAGATATAAAGGGAAATAAAAAAGACATCGGATGTCTTGGGTGTGCTATTCAGAACAGCGAAGTAGAGAGTCCGAGTGGCTCTATTGCTTCAACACAATACTTCGATGCTCACCAAGATTATGAAATTCCAATACCGAGTTTCGTGATCCTGGCTTCAAAAAGACACTTGCAAAGCGTAGACGAATTTACAGATGAGGAGCGTAAAGATTTTATTGATTTTCTCTGTCGGATTAGAAAAGGCATGCGAGAAGTATTGGGCATCCAAATTGTGTATCTCATTCAAGAAGAAGACACGTCGCATCACTTCCATATATGGATCTTTCCTCGATATGATTGGATGTTAGAAAAATTTGGAAAGAAGATTCAATCAGTACGGCCGATCATGGAGTATGCTCGAGAAAGTCTCAAGACCCCCGAGAACTTAAAGAAGGTAAACGAAGCAATGGAGCGGCTTAAAGCATTTTTTCAGAACTAGTATGTCAAAAAGCAAATCTATAAAAAAGCTCGGCATCTCACCAGAGCACCTGGCGGAACTTTGTCGCGCAACTTTAATTACCTCTACTGGCTCATCGCTTCGTCTTTCTGGCTCTAAAGTCACAAACGAGCAAGTTGAGCAGATTTTGAACGATATTAGTAAACTTTCCGAGTAAAAGTAGGCACTTCGAATAGGTCAGGCTTTTCTTGGTAAATTCTTCTTAATTTTCGTATAATCCTATCAACATTGCCGTAATTAAACCGTCCTATCGGTTCAAAGTTCCGGGCATCATCCCCGCCAATAGAAACTTCGAGACAAAAAGGGCTTTTCTCTTGAAAAAGTGGCTCGCCTCGCCGATTTGTCGCTAAATACAATCGTAAAAATTGAAAATGGCGTGAATAAAAACCCGACCATTGAAACACTAACCAAGATCGCCAAGGAACTTGAAGTTGGCGTTGATGATTTAATAAAATAGAAATATGGCAAAAACTATAAAAATATTTTTGGTTGATGGAGAACCTAACGGATTAAAAACCGTTGAATTGAGTAATTGGGTTGGACAAGCAATTGTCATTCCTAGAAATAAATTGAAGGAGATAAAACAGCGTTCTGAATGTAATAAACCCGCAGTTTATTTTCTGGTAGGTAAAGAAAGCGAAGAAGCACTTTTGCCTACTGCGTATATTGGGGAGGCAGAAAATTTATGGAATAGATTATCTACTCACGATAGCTCAAAAGACTTTTGGCAAACCGCAGTAGCATTTGTAAGTAAAGATAACAACTTAACAAAAGCTCATGTTAGATATCTTGAAAGTAGATGTTTAGCTTTAGCAATTCAAGCAAAAAGATTTGATTTAGAAAACGGCGTAGAATCGTCTTTACCCTCTTTATCCGAAGCGGATATTGCAGAGATGGAAGAATTTTTAGGAAACCTAAAATTATTACTTTCTGCTTTAGGATATCCAATATTGCAGGGCGTAATTTCGAAAGAGCAAAAAAACATATCGGACCCTCTCTTTACCTGTAAAGGAAAAGACGCCGTTGCTACGGGTCGCATGACTAATGATGGCTTTGTTGTCTATAAGGATTCGACAGCCTCATCTGACATTTCAAAAGCGGTGATTGAACGTAATCAAAAAGTAATAGAAAAGTTGTTGTTAAATAAATATCTCGAAAAGAGTGA
This sequence comes from bacterium, assembly GCA_021847435.1. GTDB lineage: Bacteria > Patescibacteriota > Doudnabacteria > UBA920 > UBA920 > PALSA-1336. Next base: position 353 of record JAJZRC010000010.1, on the reverse strand, counting down.
GGATAATTTATACATTTTTGTTAAAGATTATGTTTTTAACAGTCCAAGTGCTGCATCGGACATTATTTTGGGAAATTCCACGAGTGGCTGGAAAAAATGGAAAACGGAAAGCGGTAAAACCCTTGAAGAAGTTTATAAAAAATAACTATGCCAAAAATTAAGGACATACCAAAAATTGATCGCCCAAGAGAAAAATTTCTTAAAAAAGGGGCTGATGCACTTTCAAAAAGTGATCTTTTGGCGATTCTTTTAGGTAGTGGCATAAAAGGCAAAAATGTTAGACAGCTTTCAGAAAATATTATTAAAAAATTTGGTAAAAACTTTTTGAATATAACCGTTGTTGGTCTTTTAGA
>JAJZRC010000060.1 GCA_021847435.1 bacterium | reverse complement strand
CCAAATCCAGCATCAGTTCCACAAAACTTTTCTTGGACAGCTCGCTTTGGCCTTTGGGGCCGAACAGCGCCGCCGTCCTGACCAGCCAAAATTTATCCGCCTGTTTCTGCAGCTCAATTTCACCCTGGCGCTTGCTTTGGCCGTATACGCTTACGGGATCAGGCACCGCATCTTCGGCGTACTCGCCTCTTTTTCCGCTAAACACATAGTTGGTGGAAAAATGCATTAAAGGGATATTGAGCCCTTTGCAGATATCCGCCAAATTTTTAACAGCTTCCGCATTCAAGGCATAAGCGGCCTCCGGCCGGTCCTCTGCGCCGTCCACATCATTAAAAGCCGCGCAGTTTATGACCGCTTCGGGTTTCAAACTTTCGATTCTTTCTTGAAGTTCAGGCGCATTCAGCAAATCGCAATCTTCCCTATCCCAACCGATGGCGCGGCGGCCGAAAACTTTCAGAAGCTCCCCGCCAAGCATGCCCTTTGCGCCCAATATTAAAATCTTATCCATAATTTTCTTTAGCGGTTTTGGTAATTTTGTTCAAAATATTTCAAATACTCCCCGCTCTTTACTGCCTGCCACCAGCCTGTATTTTCCCTATACCATTCCACGGTGGTTTTCAGCCGCTCCTCAAAACCGTGCTTCGGAGCCCAGCCAAGCTCGTTGCGGATCTTGGAGCTGTCAATGGCATATTTGACGTCATGGCCGGGGCGGTCGCCCACAATTTCCAAAAACTCATCGCCCTTATCCAACAGCCGCAAAATCATTTTGGCCACTTCCATATTCGTATACTCGCGGTGGTCAGCGCCCACCAGATAGGTTTCGCCCGCCCGGCCTTTCTTCAGCACCAAATCAATGGCTTCGCAGTGGTCATCCACATAAAGCCAGTCGCGCACCTGGTTGCCGGGCTTATAAATGGGGATTTTTTTGCCTTCTAAAAGGTTGGTAATTGCCAAAGGAATGAACTTTTCCGGAAAGTGGAAAGGCCCGAAATTATTGGAACAGTTGGAAATGGTAATTGGCAATCCATAGGTAGTGAAATACGCGCGGACCAAATGATCAGACGCGGCCTTGCTTGCAGAATATGGGCTGCGGGGATTATATGGCGATTCCTCATTCCATTTTTCTTTGGACTCCAAAGGGATCTGGCCGAAGACTTCATCGGTAGATACGTGGTGGAAGCGCTGCACGCGGTGTTTGAGCGCGGCCTTCAGCAGCCGGTGCGTGCCGACGATGTTTGTCTGGACGAATTCATCCGGCTCTAAAATGGAACGGTCAACGTGGGACTCGGCCGCAAAATGGACGACAACGTCCATGCCGGACACGGCCTCATCAACGACAGTTGGATCGCAAATGTCGCCTTTGATAAATTTGATTTTATTTTTAACCTCTTCCAGATTTTGTGAATTCCCGGCATAGGCGAGCTTATCCAAGACAACAATCTCGTCCCCGGGGTGATTTTTAACCCAATAATGGACAAAGTTGGAGCCGATAAATCCGGCGCCGCCGGTTATTAAAATTTTCATAAATGTTTTTTCCAATAAAGTTTAAACAAATGCAGCGAGAACAGCGCCCAGGAGTCAAAGAGTTTTCCCGCCAAAATCATCCGGTCCAGTTCGCTGAGCGAAAAAGCCCTGCTGTACATGTCGCGTTCGCCGAGCTCGCGGCAGTGCGGACCAAAGGACAAATCCGTAGCCAGGTATACTTTTGCCAGCGAATTACTGCTTCCGGGCGAGGAAGCTACCGTGCCTAAAAATTTCCAATGCCCGGCTGTGATCCCGGTTTCTTCCCTGAGCTCCTTTTTGGCCTGGGTCAAGTAATTGGAACTTTCCGCTTTGCCCGCGGGCAGTTCCCAAAGCCGTTTTTTTAAAATATACCGGTATTGGTTTACCAGATAAATTTTCTTTCCGTCAAAAGGCACAATTACCACGCCGGGGCTGGATTTGGTGTAATAATATTTGCCGCTGGTTTTGTCCGGCCTGAGCAGGTCGTCCTCATGCACCGAAAACCGGCAATTGGCAAACACTTGCCTGCTTTTTAAGGTTTTCCATCCGGGCATTATTTTACCACTCCCGCGAGCAGTTCTTCCTCTGTGTATTCCACCTGCTCGTCTTTAAGGTTCGGGTCATAGGCGGGGTCCGGGTAGTTTATCAGCCACGCTTCCTCCCGTCCGATGTTTTCCAAACCCGTGGCCACATTTTTTGGAATGAACATCCGCTGCGGCTTTCCGGCTTCCAGTATGGTTTCGCTCTTTTCCCACTTATCTCCGACTCTGGCGTATGTGGTAATTTTCATCTTGCCTTTTAGCGCGACATAGCGGGCCGCGCGCACCCGGTGCAGATGGTAGCCTTTGAATGCTCCCGGCAAAGCCGCCGTCAAATAGCTTTCGGTTTTAACGCCCGTTTCCTTGTCCTTACACAGTTCCATCAGCCAGCCATTTTCCTTGCCTGTGGCATCAAAAGTTCTTACTGCTTTGGCATCTTCAGTGCGCACCGATTCTGTCTCCATAAATTTATTTTAATTCCGCCGCGGTTAATGTTAAGCTGATTACCTGCTTGCCGCGCGCAACAGATAATTTTATCTTATCGCCTGGTTTGTATTTTTGGAATACCTCCTCCGGCTGCTGCATTTCGGAAATTTTCTGTCCGTTAAACTCCGTTATGATATCGCCAACGGCAAGCCCTGCCCCGCGCGCTTGCCCGCCGGGTACGACAGACTTCACCAACAAGCCCTGCGGCATGCCGCCCAGCCTGCTCTCGTTTTCGGAAATCGCGGCATAACTGAAGCCAAAGCTGGGGCGGACCATTTTTTGCGGGTTCTGCAGGTACAAATTTATTGCCTGCTTCAGCACGTCGCTGGAAATTATCGCGCCGCCGTTCCAAACGCCGACCACTTCCCCGCCGCCGTTGACCACCGCCTGGCCTTTAACCAGAGCCTCTAAAACGCCGGTTGTAAAACTTCTGCCGGGCATGTCGCTTTCGAATTCTTGCCCCGCAATGTCGGTTTGGGAAGAATTTACGGAAGCAGAAACTGTTTTGGCAAAATAATTCTGCATTGAGCTTTCCACAAATAAAATTTTCTCTCCGGGCTTAAGATCAGCGGAAGCTCCCAAATTTGCGGTAGGAACCCTGTCCAGTTTGGCCTTAAAAAAAGCCAGTTTGGTCGCCGGGTCAACCGCAAAAGAGTCAATGGAGGCGGAACGGCCATCATTAAGCAAAACATAAGCATCCTTTAAATTTTTACCGAAAACCGAGGCTGCGGTCACGAACACGCCGTCCGAAGTCAAATTAACGGCCGCCCCCTCGGCAAGCACGCTCCCGGACTGGGCTGAAACCACAAGGCTGATTTTGGACTTGACCTGGGCGGCAGCCTGAGGGGCGTCGCCGCTGTCGCTGACGCGGATAGTTTCCCGGTAAGTAATGACAATCGGGGCTTGGGGGCTTAAAATTTTCAGGCGGTTCAGCATTGGCCAGGTGGAAATTTTTGCCACTAAAAACCGTCCGGCAAAGACTTCAAAGACCCAGGAGAAAATAACGCATAACACAATTACCAGCGCAATTAGTTTTTTTGACATAAGCTACTGGCCTAAAATTTTCCATGGCGTGGCGGCAATCACCAGCAGGCCGCTGGCCATTATTAAAAATAAATGGAATTGCATTTTTTTAAAATTTAGAGAGTGGAAAAGAAAATAATAATTCATCATCAGCGCAAAATAAAAAAAATCAAAGAGAATAATGCCCAGGGCGCTGAAATGCAGGGGCAAAAAACTCAATGCCCAGAAAATTTCGCTGGCAAAGAGGCCTAAAACCAAAGCGCCGATTGTTTTGGTTTCGCTTGGCTGCGGCATGAAGTCGTAAAAAGACCTCGCCAGCAGGGCCGTTCCGAAAAAAACCAAAGCAGTGTACGCCGTCTGGTAGCTGGGAATGTACTGGGAAAAAGCGCTCAAGGCAAAAAATAATCCCGCGGCCACGAACAAGGTTTCGTTAAGCACGATATTTTCGCTATGCTTGCCGATCATCAGTTCAAAAAAAGCTATGACCCCGACCCCAGTAAGCAAAAACAGGCCCCTCACCCCTTCAGAAGGGATAATCAAATAAAGCCCGAAGCCGGCTGCCAGAAGCAGCTCGCTGCGGATGAGAACCCAAAGGTTTAAAGCCTGAAGCTGCTGCAAGTACCAGCGGTTATAAAAATACACCCCCGCCATATACAACAAATAAGCGGGCACCAAAAAGCGGAAAACCGGTTCGGGGTGGGCCAGGCTTTGCAATACGATGACAAAAGCAAGGCCGATTAAAAAAGCGATAAGTTTATGGTGTTTGGACATTTTTTCGAAAATATACCAGAAAAACCGCGGCAAGCACAGCTAACAACAGGCTCACTGCCGCATTTTGCCGGACCCCTTCTAAATAAACGCTGTCTGTTCTTGTAAATTCCAAGCAAAATCTCAAACTATTATACAATAAAAGATACCAAAAGAAAAGCGGAGCTTTTGGCTGAAAATTAAATATTTTTTTCAATATAAAATAGATAGCAACGCTCCCCAATGCCTCATACAAAAAAAAGGGTTGGAAAAAAGCATGGCTTTCAAACCCTATGGGCCTAAAATTCAGGGGTACAAACGCACACCAGGAC
>JAJZRC010000059.1 GCA_021847435.1 bacterium | reverse complement strand
TTCTTCGTTATTTTCTTGCGGTTTTTATCGGCGTAACCCGGCTACGCCTCCAAAAATCCTCGGAAAATGCCTCGAACTTGGCTCAGTGCGTAAGTCCTACTATCTTTTAAATCCCATTCCGCAGCTGGCCTGGAAAGAGGAAATTATCGGCATGAAGCCGGGAGTAATTAACGGCGATTTAGGAATGATTAAATAACCGATTTGGAAAAATATGGTGTTTTTGATATAATTAAGGCAATTACAAGCCTTATTTTTATGTCCGCAAATAAAAAACTATCAATCGAAGCCTACAAAGGCACCAGGGATTTTTATCCAAAAGAGCAATTCGTCCAAAATTATATTTTCAGCGTTTGGCGCAAAGTGGCCCAGTCCTTTGGGTATTTGGAATATAACGCATCGCTCCTGGAAGAAACCGAGCTGTATAGGGCCAAAAGCGGGGAAGAAATAGTCAGCGAGCAGACTTACAGCTTTACCGACCGCGGCGGGCGCGATGTTACGATACGTCCGGAAATGACGCCCACGGTGGCCCGCATGGTGGCCCAAAAGCGCAAAGAGCTGACTTTTCCCTTGCGCTGGTTTTCCATTCCCAATTTATTCCGCTATGAACGGCCGCAAAAGGGCCGGCTTCGGGAACATTGGCAGCTGAATGTGGACATTTTTGGCGTGGAATCAGCCCAGGCGGATATTGAAATCATCAAAGTTGCCCACGGCATTATGAAGGCGTTTGGCGCGAGCGATGAGGATTTTGAAATCCGCATCAACGACAGGCGGCTGCTGAATTTTTTACTGCATGAGCATTTGGGGCTGGACGAAAGCCGGGCATATAAATTGTCCAAACTGGTGGACAAGATGCACAAAATGAAAGCCGAAGAGTTTTTAAAGGCCGCCGCGGAAATTTTGGGCCACAAGGCCAAATTATTCGAGGAAGTGCTGTACGTAAAAAGTCTGGATGAGCTTGGTGAAAAAGCGCCAAAGAGCACGGGCGCCCACGGGCTTCAGCAAATATTTGCCGGCCTTAAAGCAGCGGGCATTAAGAACTTTGTTTACGACCCCAGCCTGGTGCGCGGCTTTGATTATTACACCGGCGTGGTGTTTGAAGTTTTTGACACAAGCCCGGCTAACAACCGATCCATTTTCGGCGGCGGCCGCTATGATGATTTGGTGGGAATTTTCGGCGTGGAAAAAGTACCCGGAGTGGGTTTTGGCGCAGGAGACGTGACTGCGGCGGATTTTTTGCAAACCCATGGCCTTATGCCGGAATATCGGCCGGACATTGATTTGTATATATGCCACTTGGATGGCTATTTGGATAATGCTAACAATCTGGCTGATAAACTCCGGAAGCAGGGCGTGCGCGCGGCTGTGGATTTAACCGATAAAAAGGTTTCCCAGCAGGTCAAAACGGCAGATAGGGAACAAATTCCCTTCGTGGTTGTGGTTGGCGAAGAAGAGGTCAAGACCGGGAAGTTTAAATTAAAGAATCTTAAGGAAGGCAAGGAAGTTGAAATGAGCGCAGATCAGATTATAAGTGTTTTAAGAAATATTAATAAATAACATATTTTATGGCTGCAAACTTCAAAGGTGAATCATTTGGAGCAGGAAATGAAAATTTAAATCCAGAAAACAGAGGAAAAAAATTTGAGCAGTTTTGCATAGTCCAAATTTCTGAAGAGGAGGCTGAAAAAATTGCCGGCTCAAGAGAGATGCTCGAACAAATAAAGGAAATGTTTGAAAAGCCGAACGAAGATCCAAATAGGATTACTGAGTATGCTTTAAGCACTTATGCAAAACTTGTTTATAATAAAGAAAACGGTTGGGGGATACGCAGCTATCATTACGACGGCAAGGACGGATCTTCCGTGTATAACGCCGTAACTAAAGGTTACGAAGGCTTTTTGGCAGGTGAGGCAAGTACTTTAGAAACCTTAACCGGCAGTCAGGTAACCCACGCTGCTGACAAGACCGAAATTTTTCAATTAACTTCTAAAGTCGGAGTTACTCTCCCATTATTTAATGGCAGTAAGTTGTATATTAAGACTTTAAGGCCCGACTTAATATACAAAATATTGGGAGATATTGAAAAGCAACTGGAAATTAGGGATGCATTAAAAGCGCATAAGCCGATTTTGGCTCCAAATGCAGAAGAGGATGTAAAAAAACAATTGGAGCGAGAGTAAGAAAACTTTATGGAACTTCAAGTAGGAGTAAAAATACTTCTTAAGAACAGCGAAGGGCGGTACTTGCTGGCCCGCCGCAATCCTAAAAAATACCCGGAAGTCGGCCCGAAATGGGATATTATCGGCGGCAGAATAAAACCAGGCACGCCGTTGCTGGACAACCTTAAGCGCGAAATTAAAGAAGAGGTCGGCCTGGACTATGCCGGGCAGCCCCGGCTGGCTGCGGCTCAGGATATTTTAAAAATTGCAGACAGGCACGTGGTGCGTTTGACTTATTTGGGCGAAATCGACGGCGAGCCGAAAATTGACGATGACCATTTGGAAGCCAAATGGCTAACCGCTGATGAAATCAGGCAGCTGCCGGAGCCGGAGTCAGACAGTTTTTTTAAACGCCTTTTGGATACCGGGGCTGTAGAGCTTTAGGCATATGCAGATTATCGGCCATAGGGGAGCGCCGGATCAGGCGCATGAAAATACCCTGGATTCTTTCGAAAAAGCCATAGCCGCAGGCGCGGAAATTGTTGAGTTGGATGTCAGGAGTACTGCAGACGGCCGGCTGGCAGTGATTCACGACTTATCTCTGGCAGGCAGCAAAGTTTCAGAAACGAGTTTTGAAGAGCTGGGCCGCATGGCCGCAAAGGAAAATTTTTCCGTGCCTGACTTGTCGGCGGCGCTGCGAACAATGGCGGGAAAAGCCAAAGCGCAGATTGAAATTAAAGAGCGCGGATACGAAGAAGCGGTAGTAAAAACAGCATTGTCCCTGCTTCGGCTTTCAGAATTTTCAATAATTTCTTTCCGCTTTGATGTTTTGGAAAAAATCCGCAGGCAGTTTGAAAACGCGGAGTTGGGTTTGATTTTAAGCCCCGGCCGCGGGCATATGGCGCAGCTGCTTAATTTTTTACTGAATTGGCGCAAGGTATTCAGGATTGCAAATTATTTTGCGCTTGAAGCCGGTCTGGCAAAAACCAAGTTTATAAGGCTTATTCCCAAAAGATTTCCCGTTTCCGTTTGGACCGCTGATGACCCGGACGAAATCACAAAATTCGTAAAAAATTCCAGGCTGTTTGCCGTGGCCAGCAACAAACCGGGCCTGGCGAGAGAAATTTTGGACCAGATAACAAATAAATCGGATTTATGAGAAAGATTATCGCCCTGCTGTTTTTTTTGGTTGTGGCTTCGGCCGTAATTTTTTGGTTTATGTACCCGTCCTTAAAAAAGCCCAAAGACGAGCGGCCCGCACGGACTTCATCGTTTGAGGGGTGCGCGAAAGCCGGTTACCAGATTCTGGAAAGCTATCCCAGGCAGTGCCGCGACCGTTCAGGAAATTTATTTTTTGAAACAATAAACGAACCTACTCTAAAATGAAGTTTTGGTACAGGCTTGTTGCAAGGGCGGCAGCCATAAAATACAGGTATTTTTTTAAGCCGCTGTTTTTTTTACAAGACCCGGAAACCATCCACGACCGCATGGTTCGTTTCGGCAGCTTGTTGGGAAAATCCGCCCTGGCCCGTGCCTTGTTGCGGGGTTTGTTCGGCTATGGCCATCCAAGCCTTAAGCAGACAGTGGCGGGCATAGAGTTTAAAAACCCTGTAGGACTGGCCGCGGGTTTTGACAAGGACGCTTATTTGACCCGAATTTTGCCGAGCGTGGGATTCGGGTTTGAGGAAATCGGCAGCATTACCGGCGAGCCGTGCGCCGGCAACCCAAAGCCCTGGCTGTGGCGCCTGCCAAAATCACAGAGCCTGGTGGTGTATTACGGACTTAAAAACCAGGGCGCAGAAGCCATTGCCGGCCGCTTGTACGGACAAAAATTTGCTTTCCCTTTGGGCGTGTCGCTGGCAAAAACCAACAGCGCGGACACGGTGGAAGAAGAGAAGGGGATTGCCGATTACGCAAAAGTTTATAAGACATTTTTGGAAAAAAATATAGGGGATTATTTTACCGTAAATATTTCCTGCCCCAATGCTTTCGGGGGCGAGCCGTTCGTGGAGCCGGAAAAATTAGACCGGCTGCTGGCAGCCCTGAAAGCTTTAAATTCCGGCAAACCGATGTTCGTAAAATTGCCCGCCGATATCGGCACAGAAAGATTGGAGGAAATAACCAGCGTTTCCCGCAGGCACGGCATTACCGGTTTCATTTGCAGCAATCTGACAAAAAACCGCAATAACCCAAAAATAAAAGAAACCGACCTGCCTGACCGCGGCGGACTATCCGGCAAAGTGGTGCGGGATTTGTCCGACGGGCTGATTAGGCAAATCTACAGCCGCTGCGGCAAAGAATTTGTAATCATCGGCTGCGGCGGCGTGTTTAATGCCGAAGACGCTTATAAAAAAATCCGGCTGGGCGCATCACTAGTCCAGTTGGTTACCGGCCTAATTTACCAAGGACCCCAGCTGGTTTCCCAAATCAACCAGGATCTGGTCAGGCTGCTGGAACGGGACGGGTTTGGCAATATAGCCGAAGCCGTAGGGGCGGATTTTAGATAATTAG
>JAJZRC010000058.1 GCA_021847435.1 bacterium | reverse complement strand
TTTTTGGAGGCGTAGCCGGGCTACGCCGATAAAAACCGCAGGAAAATAACGAAGAAATTGGCCGGAGCCGCTTTTTATGGGACGGGCTCTGCCCGCCCAAAAAGCGGCGGTGCGTAGGTCCTAAAATAAATATCGGGCTGTAGTATAGTGGTAGTACGCGTCCATGGGGTGGATGTAGTCTGGGTTCGATTCCCAGCAGCCCGACCAAAAAATATTGAAATTTATTCACGTGGTACGTTTATGTACTCAAAAGCTTAAACGACGGCAAACAAAACACCGTATCCCTTTTGAATTAATCTATAAAGAAGAATTTCAAACAGAACAACTGGCGCGAACAAGGGAATATTATTTCAAAACACACAAAGGTTATAACACACTAAAAAAGCTTTTGTAGTCTGGGCCCGCCCCTTACGGGACGTAGGCCCGGGGGTCCGATTCCCAGCAGCCCGACCAAAGAAAAAAGTGCGACTCTGCGTCGTGCTTTTTTCTTTGGTTATTGGCGATGAGGAACTTTTCTATACTTTATTTTTTATACAACAAATGGGCAAATGGAAAAGCCGCTTGCCTGGTTAGCTCGCGGCTTTTCATGCTCGTTGTATCCGTTTCACGCTTCGGCGGTCACCTCGGCGCGATCCTGATGCTCGTGCTGTTGGAGCGTGACGGTTTTCGCCCCGCACAGCACGCACTTGTTCTGGTTGTCCACCGGGGTCTCATGGTGTTCAGGACACCACCCCATTTCGTTGGCAGGATGCTGAGGGAAGTGCATTAGTACCCCTGTTCCGGATGTTCCAGCCTGGCAACACTCCGAAGCCAAGCCGTACACTGTTTTTGTAATTCTGCCCGCAACGCCTCCCTCCTGGGCTCAGGCGTGGTAGGCTTACCCAGCTTAGCGCGGATTCGGCTGATCAGATGGGCCTGGTCAGCCGCTTTTACAATCAACGGATTACTCTCCATCCATTCCTCCTCTGCTCTGCCGCTCGTTTAGAGCGGTTCTAGTCGCCCACTGTTGCCGCAGCCTCTTGCATGGCCACAGCTTGCGTCTTCTCGCCGCAGACCGGCGGCAAGCCCAGCGTCCTGCCCACAATGCGGTGGATGAGACTGTTGATCTCATCCTTGCATTTCTGGCAGACGAAATCGTCCTCGTCGGACACCAGTCCTGTCTTGCAACGTTCGCAAATCATAATATGTTCCTCTACTGGTTTGGATTTTGCGCACCGCGCATTAACCGATTTTTCAGTTAAATTGCGGCACGCGCAATCCATTTTAAAACCCCAAAAGTTTTTTGCTTTTGGGGTTTTGGTGTTCGTTTTCTTTAGGATGATTACCTGTATGCCAAAACCCCATAATCGCGCGCCCAAACTACGGCCTTAGTAAAAAGGACCGGGGCGGTAATAATAGAGTTGTGGCGAAGATTCTTCATATCTGATTAGATTAAAAATACTATAATATTTTTTTAAATTTTAGTCAAACGACTTTTCCACAGTCTTACTGTCCAGATCCTAAATCTTATGTTTTACACCGTTAAATATGGTATGTTTCCGGCTGCCTGCTCTGCGGCCATTTTATGCACCAAATCGCTCAATTCTTCATCGCTGAAAAACTCAATGGTGATCTTGCCGCCCTGGCCCTGGCGCTGGATTTTTACCTGCGTGCCTAAACGACCGCGAAGTTCGCTTTCCATAGCCATTAGCTTAGGATCGGGCGCGGCGGAGTCCATCTGCCGCTTGACTGTCAGCTCACGGACCTTGCTTTCCACCTGCCTGACGTTTAAGCCCTGTTCCAGCACCACTTTGTACATAAGCAGCATTTTCTCCGGGTCATTCAGCCCCAACAGCGCGCGGGCATGGCCCTCCATAATCCTGCCTTCAATCACGCCGCGCTGGATCTCCGCGGGCAGGTTGAGCAAGCGCACGGTATTGGCTACCGCCGGACGCGAGCGCCCGACTTTTTTTGCCACCTGTTCCTGGGTCAGGTTAAAGGTCTTCATTAGCCTTTCGTAAGCCTGCGCCTCTTCAATGGGATTCAATTCCTGGCGCTGGATGTTTTCTATAAGCGCGACTTCCAGCTTGGTCTGGTCGACCATGGTATCTTTGATGATGGCCGGAACTTTTTCCATGCCCGCCAGCTGGGAAGCGCGAAAGCGCCGCTCCCCTACCACCAATTCGTAACCCACAGGAGTCTTGGTGACTACCAAAGGCTGAATCACGCCATGTTCCTTAATGGAATCGGCCAAATCTTTCAAGGCGGCCGGGTCAAAAGTTTTTCTTGGCTGGAACGGATTAGGCGCTATTTTAGCAACCTCAATTTCCTGGATTTGTGCGTCATTGTAAGATACCCGGTCTGTTTCCGCCGTTATTGGGGCTGGCGATGCCGGTTGATTTTCCATAGCTGGCTGTGCGGCCGGCATGGGCGCGGCAACGGCCAGGTTATCTAAAGATTGCATGGTTATATTCGGCTGTGGGTTTATGCTATCCATAAAAATTTATATTTGGTGGCCGAGGAGGGAGTCGAACCCTCATGCCGTTAAGCGAACGATTTTGAGTCGTTTGTGTCTGCCATTCCACCACTCGGCCTAAATATGCGAATTTAACTTTCTTATTCTACCAAAAATCTTTTACAGGGTAAAGAGCAGAGGCAAAAGCCAAAAAACCGCTGCCCAGGCCGAAACCAGGCCAGCCAGCCAGCCAGCCAAAATGTCCTTCTCGTCATGATAACCCAAAACCACGCGCGCCATACCGTTAATTATCATAAATAAAATCAAAGTGATGCCAAACGGCGGAAAAAAATAGCCAAGCACCAAACTAATAGACGCCCAACTTGCGGCATGGTCGGAAGGGAAAGAGTTTGGTTTGATGGTAGGCTCGGAAAACAGCCAAGAATGCACCGGAATAAAATTTAATACTTGATATGGCCGGGCTTTTTTATAAAATAAATAAATAAATGGCGACAAAATTAACCTGGCCAAAACAAAAGCCAAGAAAGCCAGTAAAACTTTTTTCCATTCGCCGATAAAAAGTAAATATCCGCTGATGATAAACAACAACAAAACCGAATAAATTCCCCAAAACGCCCAAAACCGCCGGAAAGCCGGGCTTTCCTTAATTCGCTTTTGCCAGTTTAAATATTGTTGGTTGGAAATCATATTTCAACAACAAGGGTCATCCTTGTGCTGAACAAGGATGACCCTTGTAAGTTTAAAAGGGCCAGTGCGGTGGCGAAGTTATCAAATGATACCAAGCTTGAATTTCTCCTCGGTAAAAACTGACAAAAATAATCAGCGCCGCCAAAACCAAGCGGTACCAAACAAAAATTTTGTAATCATGTTTGGCTAAATACCGAAGCAAAAATTTAATGGATAAAAATCCCACAATAGCGGAAGTGACAAACCCAACCAATAATTCGGCTAACGTTACTCCTTTGCCAAAATTTTTCGCCGCAACCAAACCGGCGCCAAAAATAATTGGCGCGGACATTAAAAAACTAAACCGCGCCGCGTCCTCGCGCTTAAAGCCCAAAGCCAAACCGGTAGCCATGGTTGCGCCGCTGCGCGACACCCCGGGAATAATCGCCACTGCCTGGCCCAAGCCTATTAATAACGCATCTAGCCTAGTTATGCGATCAAGATTTTTAGTTTTTTTGCCTAAATAATCCACTAGCCAAAACACCAAACCAAAGCTGGCAAGCGTAATTGCGATTAACAAAGGACTTCGCAGGCTGCTTTCTGCTCTACTTTCTAACAAATAACCGATTATTGCGCCCGGAATGCTGGCAATAATAATTAGCCAGGAAAGTTTTTGATAAATATTATTTTGCAAATCCCGTGAAGATGGTGAAAGGGAGTGAAAAAATCCGCGAATGATTAGTAGAATATCCTGCCAAAAATAAATCAGTAAAGCCAAAAGCGTGCCCATATGCAAAGCCAAATCAAACCCCAAACCCGGGTCATTCCACTTAAACAACCAAGGCGTGATGACAAGATGGGCCGTGGAAGAAATCGGCAAAAATTCCCCGAGTCCCTGTACCATTCCTAAAATAAAAGCCTGAAAAATCATAGTTCTCTATTCCGCAAATCCTATCATACTACTGTGTATGATAGGATTTGTCTTATATTAATTTTAGCTTTTTAATAATTTTTTTAACCTGCCAATATTTATCAATTTCTGCCAAAGCGACTGTATCAGCAGTAAAATTTTGTAGTATTTCCCTATTACTATTTATTTTATCCAAAACCTTGGTAAAATCATCTTCATTTTTTACAGACCCCATCGTAATATGAGGATTGAATTTAGTCAGAACTTCAATTACGCCATATTTCTTTGCATATTGATTATCCAAAAAAGTTTTTGGCTTGTGAATGAAAGGCATCGCTTTTACCCTAAAAATTTTTAAATTATCTATCACTTTTTTATGCAAATTAAATAATGTATCTGTTTTATCTGTTTTAATCCCTATATAAGGATAGCGACCATCGGCTGCAGTAAAACTTATTTCTAGAGGACTGACTCTCTTTAATACCTCTGATGTCTTGGACATAATCTCCCCTAATTTGCTTTTTTTGATATTGATATGAAATAAACTAATATGCGGTATTAGCTTTTTATTATCAACGGTCCATTTAAAAGCGAAATTTTCTTTCAAATTTTTATTAAGTCCAGCAATATTCTTTCTTATATTTGCAGGAGGCAAAACTATTATATCT
>JAJZRC010000009.1 GCA_021847435.1 bacterium | reverse complement strand
ATTTAGCCTTAGATCTTAGTCGACCTGATTTCCAACCAGATTTCTCGTGTCTGGTCGTACTCAAGAAAAAGTTAGGAAATTGCATGGTTTTTCGCGATACGGGACTATCACCCTCTTTGGTCCGCCGTTCCAGGCGTGTTCTGCTAAACAGCACACTGCTTTCCCTGTGAGGTTACAGCCTCACAATAACTTCCACTTATTACACCTGCCAAGCAACGCCTGTAAGCTTTAAGTCTCAATCTTGCGATATCAACAACACTTGATAGGTTTGGGCTAATAGAAGATTATTCACCGCTTAGAACTATACCAAGCAATGAATAATAATCTATATGTTTCCGCTTTCGCTCGCCACTACTGACGGAATCTCTTCCCGATTTGCATCGGGATTGATTTATTTTCCACATGCTACTGAGATGTTTCACTTCGCATGGTTCCCGCTCATATATACCCCACGGTATATAGGCACGCACTCTTCCAGTGCGTAGGTTTCCCCATTCGGACATCCCCGGATCAAAGCTTGTTTGCCAGCTCCCCGAGGCTTTTCGCAGGCTACTACGTCCTTCTTCGGCTCATACTGCCAAGGCATTCACCGTATACCCTTAACTTATTTCAATTCTTTCAATTGACTAGCAATTTGCGGCAACCTTCCGTTTAAGGAAGATGTTCAAATTGCTTTGGATACAATGTTCTTGGTTTAAACTTACATTCTCCGAATGACGCGTTTAAAGTCATTCAGAGATACCCAATAAGCCACCAAGCCTGATTCAATACTTGGCGACTTATTTTATTCAGTTATTAAAGTGCGATCCGTTACAGCCAAACAGCTACTGCCCCGAAGGGATCTACGAGCCTGTATTCCCAAAGTAAAATTGGAATGCTGAGATCTGTGAGCAGTATATGCCTGGCCATAAGTTTTTAAGGTTCCCTTTTTCCTGTCCGCGGCTACCGATATTTGGCGACAAAAAAACCGCTTTCGCGGTTATGACTGAGCCAAAAAAAATCGGCCAGTTACATAAACCGCTGCTTGTTTAAGAATAAAAGGGTTTTTAACATAAGTACTTAAACTTATTATTTCGTACTCATTATATTAATGGAATCCTTAAGGCTTGTCAAGGGTTAATTGCTTAAGTTCAGCTGAATATTTTATGGCTTACTTACAAGCTTTTTTAACAGATAAAACTACTAATCCCCATTTTTCCCACAGTTGGATAAAAAATCGCCGCATTTGAGATGTCTATTTTTTAAATTCATCCACGCAAAGTCCCTGAAAATTCTTGCTGCTGACCCTGGACCTTGAAAACAAATCCTCAGGGCCGCTGGCGCATTCCCGCAGAACGTAGACTGTTTGGCCTCCCGTTCTCTCTTTGAAGGAACCCAGTCCATTGAACCGGAGATAATAGTAAAACTGGTTGATGTCCAGGGCCTGGTTCAACACCAAGTTCGGCTGGCCTTTGGATTGCTGCTTAATATAGGCAAACGCCAGCTGCAGCGCTCCATGGCTGAACTGCGGCCGGTAAATATGGCAGGCGAAGACGCCCAGATTTACGGCCTGCAGCAGCACGTAGCCGCCAAGGACCGGAGCGAAAAATTTCTTTGAACGATCTTTGACCGCCGCAAGCCACCAGGCCAGCAGGATTGCCGGCGCCGGCCACATTGCCAGATAGTAGTAAAACGCCGGCGGCACGGCTGATGCCAAATACATCAGCAGGCCGGCGCCGAGCCAGGCTGGGAAAAGGAATCTTCCGGCAGTAGACAGGCCCGCGGTGCGGAGACGGATTTTTTTGCCAACAATCAGCCAAAGCGCAAATAAAACCAAAGCCGCAGCCAATGCCGCGGCGGCAAAAAACCATGGCGCGTAATCGGGAAAATAGCTAAAAAATCCGTCTTTAAATATAAGCAGGCTGCCGAAAAAATTCAAAAATCCCAAAAATACCTGCAGCCGGCTTCCTGCCGCGGCCTGGTACTGGCCGATTTGGGCAAGCGTTTTCGACAGGGCAAAATCATGGCGGACTTCAAAAATTCCATAAGGCAAATATAAAATCCCGCATATCAGCAAAAACACGGCCGCCTGCTGCCACGAGGGCCTCAGACGAAATTTTACGGCCGCTGCCGACATCACCAATACCATAAGCACAAGCGCCGTGGTGTGCAGCTGGCTTGCGGTGCCAAAAAGCAACCCTAAAATCGCATAATTCCTCATGCGGGCATCGCCTTCTATAACGCGGGTCAATACCCGGAAAAACGCCAAGAGGAAAAACGGCAGCAAATTGGGGTTGGAAACATAATAAGCGTTTTGCACGTCAAACAAAGCCACGGCCTGTACCGCCACAGCCAAAACCGCCACAGCCGGATCTTGAAACCAAGTCCGGCAAAGCCTGTAAAGCATGGGCAAAGACAGCAAAGAAAAAACCGTGCTGGTAAAAACCGCGCCGGTGGGGACAAAGCGAAACAGGCCGATAAAGACCGCTTCTATGTAATAGTAAATGGCCCCGAAATAGAACCCTCCCAAAGCCGAACTCGGGCCCAGCAGCGGCCACGCGTTGTTGTGATAAAGCCGCCACACCACTTCCAAATCGCGGTACATTTCGCCCACGGAACCGTAAAACGCCTTGGGCAAAAGAATCAGCCGAATGGCAGCAGCTAAAACAACTAGCCAAAATAATCGGCCGGCGGGCGAACCAGGCCTGGCTACAAAATTCAAACGTTTAACAAATGCCCAAATTCGTCCTTTGACCTTTAAAGCAAACTGTTTTTTTGATTCCAAGCTCTTCTCGTTTTTTTTTATCAAAGCGCGTCCTTTTTTCTACTGGCCAGACACCGCTGGCTTTAATGGTTGCAAACTCTGTCGGATTAGCCTGCCATACTCTTACGGAAATAAACCAGCCAAAAATATACAGAAAAATTGCTGCCAAAAATCCAAACCAATAAAACAAAATCGCCGTTAAATAAACCGGAGGCTAAAATTAAACATACCAAAATAAATAATAAGCAAGCGCTTTTTTCACAAAAGCAGGCAGCGGGCGAAGCATCAGCGCAACATCGGGAACACTGAACAGGGACGCCCAAAATACAAACATCGCGCTCTGCCCGTACCAGGCCGCACCGGCATTCCCCAGAAGGAACCATTCAATGCATAATCCTGCGCCGCCCCAGGCCACGAACCACAATACTTTTCTGAACCGCGGCAACTTGATGAAACGCCGATAAGCTGCTCTGACCGCAAACCCCAGCAACAATAAAAGCAGGTACCAAAACAACGCGCCAAAAAAACCTGCCCAGGATTTTTTGACATACACCTGATTTGCAATCTCCGGAGGCAAAACGTAAGCTATGCCGGCAAATACAAAAATAAATAAATCTTTCATATTAACGCAGCAACTCCAAAAAACTTTCTTCCTTTAACACTTTTATTCCCATTTTTACAGCCTTGTCGTATTTACTGCCGGGGTCCTTGCCCACAACCACATAGGAAGTCTGTTTGGATACTGATTCCGATGTTTTACCCCCCAATTCTTTTATTTTGGCCTTGGCGGCATCCCGGCTCATGGCCTCGAGACTGCCGGTTATCACAAAGGTCTGCCCGGACAGCCTGCCGCCGGCCGCGGCGGCCGTATGCGGCTCCACCCGAACGCCGTTTTTAAAAAGTTTGGCAAGGAACTTCGGGCTGTCCTTGTTGTGGAAATATTCCCAGACGCTTCTGGAAACTACAGGCCCGATATTTTCAATTTTATTTATTTCCTCTTGGGAGGCCTCCTGTAATTTATCCAAAGAGCCGAATGCTTTAGCCAAATCTTCGGCTGTTTGTTCGCCCACGTGCAAAATACCCAGAGAAAAAATAAAACGGGGCAATCCAACTTTTTTATGCTGATTAATCGACGAAATAATGTTTTCCGCGCTTTTTTCCCCAAACCTGTCCAGGTCCTTTATATCGCTTTCCCGCAAGGCAAAAATATCCGCCGCGTCGCTGATTAAGCCTTCTTCCTGGAAACGGTCCAGGATCTTTGGCCCTACCTCATAAATTTCCAAAACATTTACAAAATGCTGCATGAACCTTCTGTTCTTGGCCGGACATTTCGGGTTGGTGCAGTAATAAGCCGTGGATGACTCCAGATTTTTTGCTCCCATGCTTCTTTTCTCCACCGGGCTGGAACAGACAGGGCAAATTTTGGGCATAAAAAACTTCTTTTCCCTGCCGGTGCGCATTTTTGGCAAAACCTCCACCACTTCGGGAATTACATCTCCGGCTTTTTGGATGACTACGGTATCCCCCACGCGCACATCAAGCCTTTCTATCTGGTCCATGTTATGCAATGTCGCTTTGCTGATGGTCGAACCTGCGACCAACGTCGGCTCAAATACTGCCAACGGGGTCAATACCCCTGTCCTACCCACATTAACCCTGATTTCCTTAACCACAGTAGTGGCTTTTTCCGCCGGATATTTATAAGCAACCATATAGCGGGGGGCTTTGCCTACCACTCCCAAACGATCCTGCTGCTCAAGATTATTAACAGATACAACCACTCCGTCCGTGCCATACGGGAGCCCGTTCCTGACCTCCCCGATTTCATCAACAAACTTTTCTACCTCCGCCAGGGTTTTGCATATTTTTTCATACCTGTCTACTCTAAACCCTAACTCTCTCAATAATTTATGTTTTTCAGAATGTGTTTTTATATTTTTAAATTTTTCAATCTTTGAATTTTTCAATTGGCTGATATCCCATGCAAAAAAGTCCAAGTGTCGCTCCGCGGCCAAAACCGGGTCCAATTGGCGCAAGGAACCGGCCGCCGCGTTACGGGTATTAGCCAAAAGCGGCTTGCCTTCCTGTTCATATTTTCGGTTCAAATCGGCCAAAGTCTTTTTGCTCATCAATCCTTCGCCGCGGACTTCTAAATATTCCGGGTAAGGGGCGCGCAAACGTAAAGGCACCGATTGGATAGTCTTTAAATTCTGCGTAACATCTTCCCCTATATAACCATCGCCCCTGGTGGCTCCGCGAATCAAAACCCCGTTTTGATATATTAAGGAAACTGACAGCCCATCCAACTTCAGTTCGCAAAAATATTCCACAGGCTGGGCATGCAGCATTTTTTTTATTCTTTTTTCCCAGTCCTCCAGCTCTTCAAGCCCAAAAACATCGTTTAAAGACAGCATGCGGACTTCATGCGGCAGCTTGGCAAACTTATCCAAAGGCTTCCCCGCAACCCTGGCTAATGCAGATTGTGACGTAAACAAGCCCGGGTATAAAGAATATAAGCTCTTCAGTTCCCGCTCTAAAGCGTCTTTCACCTCATCGGTTACCGACGGGTCGTTTAGAACATGGTAACGGTAACGCAAATCTTCTATTTGCGCTTCAAGCTTATCTATGCGATTTTTTGCTTCATTTTCGCCCATCATAGCCTTTTAATTATACTATCTTTTTTATAAAACCGCGACTCGAAATAAAACAGGCAACGTCCTCATGCGGC
This sequence comes from bacterium, assembly GCA_021847435.1. GTDB lineage: Bacteria > Patescibacteriota > Doudnabacteria > UBA920 > UBA920 > PALSA-1336. The sequence goes on along the minus strand of JAJZRC010000009.1, from coordinate 21,257 downwards.
GTCAAACAGGTTCAATTAATTATCCACAGTTTTTGCTCTGTTAAACATGCTAGAATAAAGATGCATACGGAAACAATTCCGGTTTGGGAAATAAAATTTTTCAATTTTTGAATGCCGCTTCATCAAAAAAAATTCGAGCTCTGTCCCAGACTTAAACTAGGAGTCGGCAGAGGCTATTCCCAAAACAAAATTTTTAAAATTGCCAGCGGAATCAGCTTGGCAGTGGCCGCTATTCTTTCTGTTAATGCGGTTAGGCTGGTCATGGGCAGCCATAGCCAAACCAGCGCCAGCCCCCAGGTTCTCGGGGCGGAAGATGTAAATATTTCAAAAAATTCGGACGATTTGCAATTTACAATTTATACAGTGCAAAAAGGCGATACTTTATTCAACATTAGCCAAAAATTCAGCATTAGCTGGAATACTCTGGCAACTTTAAACAATCTTAAAAGCCCCTATTATTTAAAGCCGGGCCAAACCATAAAAGTTCCCAAACCATACAAATAGTAAACTAGCCCCCGGCTAAACGCCGGGGGCTTTTTAAATAAAAGCTATTTTGGAACAATCACTCTTACCTTCCTGCCAAGCTGTCCGTTTTGGGTGCTGATATCCACTGCGGTTTTTCCGACAAACGGCAGGCCTTTGAGCGTAGTCATATTTGCATCGTAAGTGGTAATGGTCACGTAAGCATCGGCTGAAGACTGGTTATACAAATACAATGTTTGCTGCATGGAAGTGTTTAAATCCCATGTTATCTGTCCGTATGAAGCAGAGAGCTGGGTTTTATGCTGGGTGGTGAAATATAAGGTATTATTGGGATCGGAGCAAGGCGCAGAGCCATAGCTCATTGTCGGACTAAATTCGCATAAATAAGCGAAGACAGAACTACTGTTGCCAATGTCATTGAAAACAATCTGTACCCGTCCGTAACCGCAGCCGCTCTGGGTTGCCGCAGTACCGCAAAAATCATAAATATTTTTGGTGGTAGTAAGGCTGGTATATTTGGGGACTTTTTCCTGAATCACCGGGGTGGAAGTGGAGCTGAATGCCGGCTGGGTAGTCAATACGCTATTGCTGGAAAAATTACTTACAAAGTCAAAACAATTCTGGTTAGTGTCCGGACATACGCTTCTTTTTATGCTATAAACCGCTTCTTCGGCCACCGCCGAAGAGCCGTAGAGCGAACCTTCTGATTTGACCAAGTCCATCGAACTTCTCAGCTCAATAAACAAAATACTGGACAGGCTGAAAGTAATGGCTAAAATCGATGATAAAATCAAAATTGCCAGTAAAATAGTCACTCCCGCCTGGGATGCGGATTTTTCGCGCTTATTGGTTTGGTATGTCATATTGGTTGGAGGATACCGAAGTTTGGTAATAAATTGGCACGTTTTCCCCTGTGGGTAATTTGGCCACAAATTTGGCAAAAATAGTAACGAACGGCTGCAATTTCGGATAATTGCTTGAATAGCTTGTGCAGGTTGCCGTGTAAGGATCGCAAATGGGGCGGATCACAAAATTCAGCTTTTCCACCTTGAAGTTTGCGGAGTTCAAAATTTGCACCCCATTAACCCCGGCTCGCTGCATTGCCAGCACATAATTGGCGCCGCTCGGGGCAACAAAGGTAGTAGGAATACCCCCTACGGTATCCACGTAACTGCCGTCTTCCTTGGCAAAATATATGCACTCCTGCAAGTTGTCAGTGTTAATTAACCCGAGCTTATTGTCTTTCAGCGCATAACTATCAGCTCCCAAAACACCAGGCGGCCCGCATGGAGAGGTGGCGCTAATGCGGCTTTGCAGGGCCGTACCCCCGCTTACGTAATAATCAATGCTGCCGTTGCGGATTTCCTTAACCAAATATTCGGTAAAATTTCTCATGCCCTGGCTGGCTTGCCTAAGCGCTTCGGTGCGGCGGTTAATTTTAAGCACATAATTAAATAAAGACAGCAGCGACACCACCACAATGGCAAAAATCATTGACGCAACCGTAATCTCCATCAGCGTAAAACCTGCGCGGCTGCTTGCTTGCTTCCAAATTTTTTGTTTTATTCTTCTCATATTCTCAGTAATTTTTCCAATTGGTCAAATAAGTGTCCATGGACACGCGGCAGGATGGCGGGGCCGCCGCATAATCGCTCACCCGGGGGCATTTTTTATCCGTCCACCAAACTTGGGCCTGCACCCTGACCAATGGCCCCACGTCCTGATTAAATGGCGCCGCCGTTGACTTGCTAATGATGATTTTGCGGCAAAAATCTGACCGTCCTACGGCATTATCGCAGGCAACCCCTCCGGATGTGGCCGAGTAGAAGCCGCCCGTGCCAGGGACGGCGTCAAAATTTAGTCCGAATTTTGATGCGTCGGCTTTGATTATCCAGGGGTTTTGCTGGGAAGAGTCAAAGGCTAAAAAAAAGTTTGCGCTGGACGAGCCTGAACCGCTGCAGTCCACGCCGGTATTTTTCGCTGGGTCTATACAATACTGCTGCGTCAGCCAATTTTTATAACAATTGGCTTTATTGGCCGTAGCAGTAGCATAGTCATAGCAGCCATTAATCTGCAGCGCGTCTTTCAGCCAGTTAGTATCGCGCATATTGCGCACCGCCTCCACCCCTTCCCTGGCCAGGCCGGTGGCCACGATTTGTTTTATAATCCCTGTGGAAGCGGAAAAGGCAAAAACCGCCAAACCGACTGCCGCGCTTACCCCCATAATCAAAATAAATAAGGCCACCAAAGTTTCAATCAGTGTCTGGCCTGCGTTATAAGTGTTTTGGACCAAAGCTTTCTTCATCTAATTGAAAGTGATAGCGCCCGTAACCGCATTAATGATAATGGTTCTAAAAACTGTATTGGCCGTATCCGCCAGCTTGATAGTCATAAGATCATCGGTGCTTGCGGAACAGGCAGGAGGATTATTATTTATATCGCAGCTGACATTGGTTTGAAAATTGATAATTTTGGCAAAATCATCCGAGGTGTTGGTCAAACTTATGCCAGATGGCGCGGTGGTTATGGCACAGCCTTTGTTTAAAATCACCTTGCTGAACGGCGCCTTAAAGGCAACAAGGGCGCAGTCGGAAGAAGCAAAGCTTTGGGAAGCGGGACTGGCCAGCCTTTGGGAAATAATAATCGGCGCTGCCGAATCGAATTTTATATTTGCCGGGAGTTTGATGATTTCCACGCTTTCCAGAATCGGACTGCTGGCCGCATTCGTGATGGCCAATATTTCATACCGGTCAGGCTTGGTCAGGTCAAATCTCATTAAATAATACTGGGCGCTGCGGCCGCCGGGAGCGGTGCGGGCGGCGAGAGTATAACTGGCAATTTTTCTCAAATCACTGACCAGCTGATTCTGGGCGATTTTAACATCGCGCGATGCCCGCTGCTTGTTCAAATTTATCACAATAGCCGTGGTCAGAATCATCATAATAGAAATTACCACCATGAGCTCCATGACGGTAAAACCTTGATAATTTCGCCGATTTCTAAAACCAAAAATGGTTTTAAACATAAACTTTTTGTTTCCGGTGCGCATCTATTGCTTCCAATTTTATTATACCTTTAAAACCCCAAAAAAGCCAAATACCAGGCTAATAGCCTGGGACCGAATAATAAAGCGATAATAGTACCGACGCTTAAAAAAGTGCCGAAAGGCAAGCGGGTTTTTAAGCCTTTATGGGCAAAAATAACCAAGCCCAGGGAAATAAAACCCCCTAAAATAAAAGCTATAAAATACCCCGCGTAAATTTGCGGCCATCCCAGCAATAACCCCAATAACAACCCCAGCTTTACGTCGCCAAAACCAATCCATTCGCCATGCGAAATGAGCCAGAGGAGAAAAAAAGGCAGGCTTCCGGCTGCGGCCGCAACCAGGCCTGATACAAAATACCCATGCCAGGCAAAACCTGAATGCTGCAAAATATCACGCAGCAAATTAATAAACAGCGCAAAAACCGACCCGGTTATCAGCACCGAATCTAAAATAATAAAATGCTCCCAATCAATGACAAATACGGCCACCAGTACGGCGGCTGCCACCCAGAACTTAAAAAGAAGCAGCCAAGCAGCGGCAGATACGGGCATCAAAACCTGCCAACCTACGGCAAACAAAAGCGCGGTTATGAGTTCGATGGCAAAGTATCTGGGTGAAATTTTTCCCCGGCAATAGCGGCACCTGCCGCCAAGCAGCAGGTAGCTAAAAAAAGGAAGCATGTCCCAAGCGGACAATCCATGGCCGCAGCGGGGACACATGGAGCGTCCGGTAATTTTTTGTTCGCGGGGGAGCCGCAAAATAACCACATTCAAAAAACTCCCGATCAGGCTGCCGAATATAAAACTGGCTGAGAGAAAAATAATATTCATAAATCACCTAATATCCTGCCTTCGGGCTGTTATTTGGATGGGGACATTGCGGATATCATCCACGGTCTTTAGCCAGGCAATCAAATAACGAAGCTGTGCAACTTCGGGGCGAAGCCGGAAAGCGCGGTTTAAAGCAAAAATTGTCTGCTCTTTTTTCCCTTCCTGCTGGTAAATTTTAGCCAGCAATAAATAAGAAGAAAAGTCGTTATTCTTTAAACTCAAAGCTTGAAGCAATTCTGTTTTTGATTTCGCCAGATTACCGAGCTGAAAATCGTACAGGGCCAGCTGGCCGTAGCGCTCGGGAAAATACGGATCAATTTTCAATGCCGACCCCATATTCTCCGCAGCCTTGGCCAAGTATTGCTTATCGCGATTACGGTCGTAGAGCAGCGCGTAAAATTTGCTGGCCTCCACAAAATTATTTGCCGCCCCGGGATGGACAGTCTTAAAATTTTCTATCTGCCGCTGAATCTCCCCGGAGTCTAGCCCGGCATCAATGCCGCTGCCAATATGGTAAATCCGGTAAAGCTGGTTTGTGGGGTTAATTTTCAGCGCCACCCCGCTCAACCTGTTGGCGCGCGGATATCGGAAGGTCAAAAAAGCCATTTCGCTGAAATAAAATACCTGTTCCGCGGCCAAAAATAATATTGCGCTGGCCGCAAGAACCGCGGCGTAGGCCCCGCCGGTCCAGGCTGCTGCCGGCGGCAAACTTAATGTAAGATTTTTATCCGCGGGCAGCGCCATAAATGCCAAGATTATTGCAAGCAGCAAATACATAGGCACCGGGACCGGGTTAAATGCCGCGCCTACCAGCCAGGCAACAAGACTGCTGATGCCTGCCAGCACCAAGGCCCCGTCGGGACCCCGGACAGCTTTAAAACCCCAATAGAAAGCAAAAATTAAAAGGCCCAAAAAACAGGTTAAGAACGGCAGGCCTACCGTAGCTCCCAGCTGCAAATACAAATTATGGGCGTCATCAAAGACCCCGATAGTACTGCCCAGACCGCCTTGCCGCTGCCTCTCATAAGACAAAGCAAAAGTACCCGGCCCGGAACCAAAAAATGGACGGATTTTTATCCCTTCCCAAGCGGTTTGCCAAGCCAACAGGCGGGAAAAAGTATTTTCATCCGCAGATTTGACAATGGAATTGATAGCCTGCGGGCGGCTGGCAATGAGCAGGTAACCGGCCAACGCTAATACCAAAGCAAACATGCCTCCAAAAACCAAAATTCTCTTTTTGGAAAATTTATAAAAAATATTTAGCGCCGCCAGGACCAATAAGCTGGCGGCCAAAGCCAGTAATGCGCCGCGGCTGGCGGCCAAAGCCACGGCAAAAACAATAAATACCGAAGACAGCCCGTAATACAACTTCAGCCAGGCTGTTCGGCTGTCAAACATAAAACCCGGAACAAAAGGCAATATGGCCGCTAAAAACATGCTGGTGAAGTTTGGGTTGCCCAAAAGTCCGGGCGCCCGCAAAAAACCGCCCGCCCCCGCGCCTTCGTAAAAAAACACCCCGAAGCTCTGCAGACAGCTAAAAACAGCGATAATTGCCGCATCGGCTATGAGGACTCGCAGCAAAAATTTCAATTTTTCCCTGTCTCCGACCGCGTGCAGCAAAAAAACCAGTGCCGCAAAGGCGCTTAAAAACAAAAAACTTCCGGTGAACCGGTAATAAAAACCGAAAAAGCTGTAAAGTTTATCTATGGAGCCGAATGACGAAAACAAAACCAGGACCGCGAAAAAAGACAGGACATAAACAAGCGCCTTTGAAACCCGCGGCCCGGACGGAATCCTTGCCTGCCTGCGCGCAAAAGCGATAATAGCCAAACCAACCAATAACAAAAATAGCGCCGCCTTGACAGTCTCAAAATTTTCATGCAGAAAAACTGAGAAAGCCAGGGGCGTTAAAAACGTTAAAAAAAATATCAGGCTAAAAACCTTGTCTTCCCGATAAGGCAAACGCCAAGATAGCATATCCTTTAAAAACATTAATTAACAGCAGGCTTCGAATTGCTATACGCATTCCAACCGGCATCATAGGCGCCGCTGGAAGACGGCAAGCAAAAACTAAGCTGAAAATTTTGGGAGTCGCTTCGCTTGTAGTCGAAACTCCGGGGGCACGAAGCGCTCGGAAAATCCGGCAATGGAAAACTGCTTAAATATTTTAGCATGATTTCTGAATTTTCAAATTCCACGGCGCTGGGATAGCGATCCTGGTCAGAATAAAAATTTTGCAGCGCTTTATTTGTCTCAGCTGCGGCTTGCGCGATAACAAAACTCTGGGCCGAAATTTTTCCCGCCCCATACCCTAAAGATGCGGCCAATAACAAAACAGCAGCCACGGCCAGGCTGCTTATAAGCAACTTAACTTTTAAAGATATAACCAGCTTCATACAACAATGAAAAAATTGCCGCTTTCCCGTCCCTTTCGATTTTTGCCGAAAGGGACGGGAAACGCGATAAAAACTACTGAATACCGGATTGGGTCAAAGTGTGGGAGCCCTGGCTGTAACCGCCGGTAGCCGCGCCCAGACAGAAGGTAATGCCATAGCTGCTGGTCAGGTTAGTACCGGTGTTTGCCAGCCAGTAATACCCGTTGCCGCCCTGTCCATTAGCAGCACAGGTACCATCAGGCGGCGTTGGAGCCTGAGGAATTATGCCGATGTAGTTCGGCGTAATGCTCGGAGAGCCGAAGCCGGTTTGCGGCAAAGGGTTTTGAGCCACAGAGGTCGGATAGCTGTTGACATCGTTGAAATACAGCTCCATGGCCGAAGCCAGCTGCCTGATATCAGCGAGACGCTTGGCGTCACGTGATTTCTGCCTGGCAGAATTCAGCGCCAAGAGTACCACCGATGCGAGCAAGCCGATAATCGCAATAACCACCAACAATTCAATTAAAGTAAAGCCTTTATTTTTGTTTCGCAATTTTTTCACCCCCATTCCTTGGGAAAACACGCTTGCGGGTATTCAACTACACGCAAGGTGATGTTTTTAGTTAATTATATTATACCACTTTTACCGGGAAAATAGGCAAAGTTATACACAAGCTGAAATATTGCTTAATTTTGGCGCTCGGCCCTATGAAGCGCACGCATCTGCTGAAACATGCCCGTTGAATGATTTTACCCCGCGGTGCTTGCCATATTATAAATGGGCATGAGAATTCCAGCCACCAAAGCGCCCACTCCCAAACCCAACACGATCATAATGAGCGGCTCCATTAAAGTTGTTAAGGTATTAACCTTGTTGTCTACCTCTTTTTCGTAAAAAGATGCGAGTTTGGACATAATATCATCCAGCTGGGCGGTCTGCTCTCCCACTCGCACCATCTGGGTGACCAAGTTTGGAAATTCCTTATGTCCGCTCAAACCCTCGCTTATGCTTTTGCCAGCCTGAATCTTTCCCACTGTGTCCATCAAAATATCCCTATAAATAACATTATTTATAATTTCGCTGACTATCTGCAAGGCTTTAATGATTGGTATTCCCCCAACCACCAAAGTAGCCAGATTTCGGGAAAAGCGGGCCAGATAAATTTTCTGAAAAATGTCGCCAATAATAGGCAGCCTGATTTTTAAGGTGTCCCATTGGTAGCGTCCCGGGGTGGTATTAATATAGAACCTGATTCCCAAGATTAAAGAAACAATCGCTAAAATGACTGTCCACCAATATTGGCCAAAAAATTTAGTCATTGCGATAAGGGCCAGGGAAATCGGCGGCAAAGAGCCGCCCTGTTCCTCCAAAACAGAAGTGAGTTTGGGGAGTACGAATTTAAACATTAAAAGGCCGACAATAACCAAGGCCGACAAGACAAATGTCGGGTAGGTCATGGCGCTTTTTACCTTTGATTTTAGCTCATAGTCTTTTTCCAATTGATCGGCCAAATATACCAACGACCTGTCCAAAGAACCGGCTATCTCGCCGGATTTTACCAAGCTGATATATACATTGCCAAATACTTCCGGGTGTTTGGCCATGGCGCTGGACAAACTGTCGCCGTTTTCCACGGAAGAAATCAAATCCCCCAAAACCACCAGCAAATATTTGCTGGTAATCTGGTCCTGCAAAATTCGCAGTGCCTGAATAATGGGCACGCGGGCGGAAATCAGGGTTGAAAGCTGGCGGGAAAAAATTACCAGCTCTTTGTTGCTGACGGAGCGGCCGAACGGATTAAGCTTGGCAAGAAAATCTTCCTGCTGGACTTCCAAACCGATGATAACCAAGCCGTTTTCCGCAAGCAGACTCTCGGCTTTTTCCTGGCTGCCGGCCACCACAGTTCCGGTCTGAATAGAACCGCCCTTATTTTTAGCCCGATAATTATACTTCATTTATGAACCTTTGCTTGAAAATTAAGAAATCAAAGATAAAAAGTACTCGTTGTCCAAAACATAATTTTGGGCTACTTCAAATTCCACCTGCCCCTGTTTGACCAGGATTGCCAGGGTCTTGTCCAAGGGCACCATGCCTTCTTCCAAAGAAGTATGAATGATGTTTGGAATTTCATAAATCTTATTGTCGCGAATTACGTTGCGGACTGCGTGGTTAGCCATCATAATTTCAAAAGCCGGCACGCGCCCTCCGCCTATCTTAGGCAAGAGGCGCAATGAAACCACGCCTACCAGAACCGAAGCCAGCTGGCCGCGAATCTGCTGCTGTTGGGCTGCCGGAAACACATCGACGATACGATCAATGCTTTGCCCCGCGTCATTGGTATGCAGGGTCCCAAATACCAGATGTCCGGTTTCAGCCACGGTTAAGGCAGCGGAAATAGAGTCCAAATCGCGCATTTCCCCTACCAGAACGACGTTAATGTCTTCACGCAAGGCGGAACGCAATGCGCCGGCAAAAGTCGGCGTATCTAAATATAATTCCCGCTGCGAAACAATGGATTTATTCGGCGGAAACACGAACTCAATCGGGTCTTCAATAGTAAGTATGTGCTCTGCCCTGGTATTGTTAATTTCGTTGATTAAAGCAGCTAAGGCCGTGGATTTGCCGTGCCCGGTCGGACCAACCATCAATACCAAACCTTGCTTGCGCTCAATCAGTTTGCGCAAGGCTGCCGGCAACCCGAGCTCCTCCAAAGTTTTTATGCGATTCGGCACCACCCTTAAAGCCACGCCCAGCACCCCCTTTTGCCTATATGCGTTCACGCGAAAACGGATATTATCCTTAAATGCGTAGGAAAAATCAATCTGCATGTCCTCTTCAAACTTTTTTTTCTGTTCCGGGGACAGCAGAACGTTTAAAAGATCGCTGATGTTGTCGTTGCTTAAGACTTGGTAGTTATCAAGACGGATCAGCTGGGTATCAACGCGGATAACCGGAGGCTCGCCGACCATTAAATGCAGATCCGAAGAATCCCGCTCTAAGACAACGGACAATAGCTTATTTAATTCTAACTCGCTTGCTTTATACATATGAATCAAATTAATGTTTTAGCAAAGAAACGGCAATATGGGCGATGTCCTGGGGACGGCTCAACCGCCGGTTAATATGTCCGGAAATCCCCTTTGCCATCAGCTCTTTTACATCCTCGTAGCTTAAATCACAGGCCGTAGTCAAGATATATAACCGGGGAAACTCGCGCTTAATGCGGAATAAGCTCAATGAATTATCCTTTGATGTTTTGTCGGCATTAAATACCAGCAGGTGAGGGGAAAATTGGGAGACTGTTATAATTATATCATCGGGTTCACTGACAGTTTGAATTTCAAAGCCATTTTGCTCCAGATGATGGCTGTATATTCCCAGTAAATACCTTTCGGGCTCAAAAACCACGACTCGCCACTGTTCACTCTGCCATCCTTGCAAATCCTCAAATGATAATTTTTGTTTATATAGATATGACATAAGCCTATTTGCAAATAACGCGATTCTATTCGGTCGTTACCCTGATAACCTCATCCAATGAGGTATCCCCCCGCAAAACTTTTACCATACCATCCTGTTTTAACGAAATCATACCGATTTTTTGGGCTGAATCGTATACTTTATGAGTCGGCGATTTAGCCAAAATCAAATCCTGAATCTCAGTTGTGGAGGGCAATACTTCAAAAATGCCCATTCTGCCGGCATAACCGGTATGGCCGCACTTTTCACAGCCTTCGCCCTTGTACATTTTTACAACGTTTTTATCAATGCCTTCAAAGTACTCATCGGGCACGCCGATTAGTTCTTTATGCATCTGTTCCTCCATGGCTTTGGATACGGGAATTTCTTTCTTGCAGCTTGGGCAAATCTTCCTGACCAAGCGCTGCGCCGCCACCACATTAATAGAAGCTACGAGCAAAAACGGCTCCATGCCCATGTCCACCAAGCGCGGGATGGCGCCTATGGCATTGTTGGTGTGCAGAGTGGAAAAAACCAAATGTCCCGTAAGGGCTGCCTGCACGGCCAGTTCGGCCGTTTCCCGATCGCGGATTTCACCCACCATGACCACATTAGGGTCCTGGCGCAAGATGCTGCGCAGCCCGGCGGCAAACGTCAGGCCGATCTCCGGATTAATCTGGCTTTGGTTAACGCCCTCGATGAAATATTCCACCGGATCTTCCAAAGTCACAATATTAACCGAGGTTGTATTCAAAATAGTAAGGATTGAGTAAAGTGTGGTAGATTTACCGCTTCCGGTAGGTCCGGTGATCAAAAAGATACCATGGGTTTTCTTGATATTTTCATTCACCCAGCTTAGGGCCTTGGCGCGGACTCCCAGCTGGTCCAAAGTAGGAGCCTTGGTGGTTTTATCCAAAATACGCATTACAATCTTTTCCCCATAAATAAGAGGTAAAATCGATACGCGCAGATCTACGGCTTTCTTCCCCACTTCCATGTGGAAACGGCCATCTTGAGGCAGGCGGGATTCATCAATCTTTAAATTGGATAAAATCTTTATTCTGGTAATGATGGACGCGTGGACGCTTTTCGGCAGCATAAGGGAAGTATGCAAAATACCATCAATGCGGTAGCGGATGCGCACGTCTTTTTCCGAAGGTTCGATGTGAATGTCGGAAGCGTTTCCTTCAATGGCATTGCTCAAAATTACCTCCACGATTTTGATAATCGGCGCGTCTTCAATAACCTGGGGCTTAACCTCTTTTTTGACTTCTGAAGGCTTCTGCGCGGTGGTTTCTATGGTTTGGATGTCTTTAAGAGCCTCGCCGACCACCTTCTTAAGGTTTTTGCTCTTGCCCATGGCAATGCTCAATGAACTGTCTGAAGCCAAATACAACTGGACTTGAATATTTTGTTTTTGGCCCAAGAATTCCAGAGCTTCCAATGCCGAAAGATTGGTAGGATCAGTAACAGCCACTTTCAGATTACTGCCAGCCATCTCAAAAGGAACCAGGTTGTAAAAGTTTATTGACTCTTTGGGAATCAAAGCTAAAACCTGAGGCATTATGTGCAACTGCCGCAAATCCACATAGGGCAGATTAAAAAAAGCGGCTTTCGCCTTGGTAAGATCTTCTTCGTCCAGAATTTTTTGCGAGACCAGCAGCTGGTCGATATCTTGCCCGTTTTTTTCCGCCAAGGCATGCAGTTGGGCAAGCATCTGTGGTTTTAAAAATCCGTTATCAACCAAAAATTGCTCAAAAGAAGCCGAAGGAGAACGGGTCGGATTGGTTTTGGCTAATAAATCCATGAAGTCAGCCTAAAATTAATATTGTGCGGAAATACCCCGCAAGTACATCCTATTTTTTACCTGCGGAAGTCGTGAGCGGCGTAATCAAAGACTGCTCGGGAATCCCCACCTCGGCACTGGCGTTGAGCTTGGGATATTCTATGGTATTGAATTGAAGCGGCTTTTGGCTTAATACCCCTTTAAAATCCAGTTTATCGCCATATGGCAATATTTGCTCAACGGTGACCGGTTGGGTAGCTACGGTTTCCTGAGCTGTTTCCTCTTCGGTAGGGCTTTTGATTAAACCGTTATATAACACCATAGCCGCGCCGCCAAACGCGCCTACAATAATGACAACTTGTATGGTTTGTTTAATATTCATAAGCAAGTTAAGGAGTCAGGTAGCTGACTTCAAAGCTTAAATTTAAATTTAGATTCCCATTTTCTCCTCCGCTCAGGCTGAACTCGGTAATGTTAAAAACGCGGCCATTACTTTCAAGTTTTTCCAAAAACGAGCGCAACTGGTCATAATTCCCTATCACATAGATCGAGCCTGCCATTTTTTTGGGCGTGCGGGCCGCTCCGTACGGATTTTCCAATACTGTCTTATTGCCGGCCCAAACTTCTCCGCCTGCTCCAGTTGAGATATTGATATTTCCCACTGTCACGCCCAGGGAGGACGCTAATTTTTCCAAAAGCATTTGCAACTTGGGAGTCTTGCCGTCCAGCGGAATAGCCTGATCCAATTCGGCGATTTCCTGGGGATGGCTTTTCATTTCACGGATCATCTTTTGAAGCTTGCTCAAGGAATCGGATATTTTGGCTTCTTCGGCCTGAATTTTAGCCAAATTATCCTGTTTTAAGGAAATTTTAGCCTGCAGGGGTGTTATTAAAAAGAAATAAAATAATGCGGCGGCAACCGCCAACAACACGATCTCAATTATATAGTTCTGATAGTTTCTGATTTGCGGCGGTACTGATAAATTTATATTTTTAGGCAAATTTACGCTCATGGCTTATTGATTATTAGCTTTATATTCTAGAACGGAAGAATCGAAATTCATAACCACCTCAAAAGTCAAACGGCCCGAGCCGCCTTCAGCGCCTTGGGCTTTGCTGTAGCCGCCGATTCTCACATTACTAAAATATTTATTAAATTCAGGCCGGTCAAAAACCTGCAAATACTTATCCAGGTCGCTCAGACTGGGCACTGAGGCATTAAGCATCAAAGTCGAATCGTCTCCGACTTTTAGGGAGGTGTAGCTTGCGGTTTTTAAAGTCACCCGTGCCAGTTCCGGCAATAACTGCGACCAGTACACATGGCTGCCAATAGCGCCCTGCAATGTTTTCAATTGCAGCTGCCGTGTAAGCACCTCATCGCGTTGAGAAATAGTTAAGGCGTCATCTGCTTCTTGCTTTAACTTTTGCTGGGTTGTGAGAATATCCTTGGTCAGTTTCGAAGAATTATAATTAAGCCAGCCGTAATACAAAATCAAGCATAAAAGCCCCGCGGCCATAACCCTGACCAAGGCTTTCATGCCTGTTTGAGACCAGTTGCTTGAATTGGTTTTTTGTTTGAGTAAATTGATTTGGGACACGTTTTTGATTTATTTTTAATCTTCTCTTAAGGCTAGCCCAATGGCTATGGGCAGGCTTAAAGAATATCGGGCTAAAATCGGTTGTAGATTTGCCGCATAACCTACGCTTTTTAAAGGATTGCCGAGTTCAACTTTTATATTGATATCCTCGAAATACTCGACAATGCCCGGCATGCACGCGCCGCCGCCTACCAACAACACCTCGTCTAATTGAACATTTTGCGACTGATAAATCGCCAGAAGCTGTTTGACCTCGCCCTTAATAATGCTGAGCACCGGCTTGATGGCGTCCGGGATAAAAGTCGCGTTACTAACTCCGAAATCCCGCTTGAATTGTTCGGCCCGGAAATGGCTGATGTTAAGCGACTGGGCAATTTTGTCGGTGATTGTATCTCCGCCGATATTCAAATTGCGGCTCAGGCGTAAGAATCCATTTTCAATAATGTTCAAACCGGTACTGCGCGCGCCTATATCTATTATAACACAATTTGCCGGAGTATTTCCGATAAGGCCCCGGATTAAAGCCAAAGCTTCAATTTCTCCAACTTTCGGCTGCAGGCCTGCCAGCTCAAAAACCTTAAGATAATTTTTGGTTACTTGCTTAGGCACTGCCGTAATCAATACCTTTTGGCTATTATTGGGTCCGCCGCTTTCACCGATAGGGGTCCATGACAGATCCACTTCTGACAGAGCCAAAGGCACATATTTCTTAGCCTCAAATTCTACTGACGAAGCCAAATCGTCCTGTTCCATGTTTGGCAACTGAATCACGGAAGTAAACACCGAACTATTAGGAAAACTGATTACGCATTTTTTGGCTGTAACTCTTGCTTTTTCCAACAAACTGCGAAATATCCCGGCCATTTGTCGCACCGCAGCATCATCATCCTTAGCCCCCAGCTGATAGTCAATGTTGACTATTCCATAAGTATCTAACACCGGGTCCTTTCCATGAGTAATTTGCGCGATTTTAATACTGGAAGTCCCGATATCTACTCCTAATATGGATTTTTTACTGGCGAATAGCCTATCAAAAAACATGAGCGGATTTTGATTTTAACTTTTGTTTCAAAAACTGTGCAAACTGCGATTTAGGGATTTTGTATATGCTTTTATAATAATATAATTATCGGCTATTGTCAAAATAGGACGTTTTTGCTAAAATAGCAAAAGGCTGAACAGCTAAAGTTTACACATCTTCCCGGTACGGGCGTATAGCTCAGTTGGTTAGAGCGCGTCATTTGACCCTGAAGTAAAATTTTTATATCCCCGGGTGTGTAGCTCAGTGGTAGAGCACGTCACTGATAATGACGGGGTCGCAGGTTCGATCCCTGCCACACCCACCATAAAAATTTACTACGGGGCACGTAATGGCGAGGCCCCCCAAGCCTGCCCCGTAGCGGAACCGATATTCATATCGGAGCGACTGCTACCGGGGTTCGAATCTTGGTACCCCCACCAGAATTGCCTTAAAAATCCTCGGAAGACACCCTAATAAAACCTGTTAGATTTTTAAATACAATTTTCAAACCAGGTTAAGCCTATGCGCTTTCTGCTTGCACCACTAATTTTCGCCCTTGGCATCCTTTGTATGAAATATTCGGTCCAAATTACGGACCAGTTTTCGGGAAAAATCGATTTGGCCGAAAAATACTTAGGTTCAGGCGTGGGTGCCGGGACATATACTTGGTGGAAACTGTTTGGTCTGGCGCTTTGCATACTAAGTGTCTTGTGGTTGCTTGGCAAAATCCAATTCAGCTTCTAAACTTCATTTTAGGCCTGCGGATTAGCTTGTCCTGCTAAATTTGCTGGGCCATTAGCTCACTTGGTAGAGCGCCACATTTGCAATGTGGAGGCAACCGGTTCGAATCCGGTATGGTCCACCAAATTTAACAGGGTGAGATTGGGCAGCAGATTTGTTCACCCCCCCAAAGTTGATAAGTTATACACCCCCCTCTCCGAGGGTTTTTTGTTAGCGACGTAAAGCGAGTGCCGCCCGAAGGGTGGCCGAGCCAAGCCTGCCTGCCGGCAGGTAGCTTCCGCCGGAGGCGCCCGCCTGTCCGTCCGGCAGGGATCCGCCTACGGCGGAAATACAGGTTTATATACCTCGCGGCTCTGCGAGAAGCCTTTATTTTTTTAACCCTTTTTTCGCGAATATATAAAATTTGTTATAATTCTCATATATGAAAGCGTTTTTCATCAAATACCGTTTCCTGTTTTTTTTATTTTTTCTTGCTGTCAGCATTCGCCTCCCCATGCTATTGAGGATGAACTATGCCGACTTCCCCGAATACTACCGCGACTACCATATGGCTCAAAGAGTCATTCATGGACCGCTTCCCCTTTACGGGCCGCCTTCAATGCAGGCCAATTTTCATTTTGGCCCTGTTTATTACTACTTTTTAGCCCCATTAATGTTAATTTCAAACGGCCATCCAGCCAGCCTGCTGCTAACTAGCATTATCTTTTATGCTTTGTCAGGCATAGCTTTTTACAAACTGCTCCGGCTCTGGTTTAAAAATGAGGCGGTAGCCAAATTCGGCTCTTTGTTTTATACGGTATCCATTTACGGCATACAGCTTAATTCTTACGTTTCCAACCCCAATTTTTTACCGCTCTGGGTTATTCTATTTTTCATTTTCTTGACGAAAATTTTAACGGATGGAAAAAACCTAAAAAATTATTTTTATTTAGGGTCAGTTTACAGCGTTGCCGCCCAGATGCACCTAACCGCAGCCTTGGTTTTGCCGGCCGCTGCTATTTTGCCGATAATCACCGAACGAAAACAGCTTTTTGCCTTTACCCAAAAACTTAAAGCTTTTTGGTTATTATTTTTTGGCCTGTTACTGCCCACCCTGCCTTACCTAATCGCCGAAGTCAAAACCCGATTCAATGGTTTCTTGAGTCTTCTGGCTTTTAGCCAACAAACCATGCAGGCCAAAAATTCTTTTTTGGCCCTGGGTGTCTTGGAAGACTTTTTTCAGGGCAGCCTAAACCCCTTTTTTATGGGCAGCTCCTATTCTTATATTCAGCCAATCTGGCTTTATTATTTTATATCAGCCGCAATGGTTCTGTTAATAATTTCTTTTATAATTGCGGTGCGGCGGGGCAAATTTTCTTTACGCGGCCCAAAAAAAATAATTTCCGATATTGGTCTTTATGTTTGTATCGGCTGGCTGTTTTGGGAAACGCTCCTGCTAATAACATTTAACAAATCCCCTCATTCTTACTATTTAATTGTTCTGTGACCCTTGCCGGCAATTTTAATATCACTGTTCTTTGCTTACGCAAAAGACCATTTAGGATTCTACAAAAGCATAGTTTTTGCGATTCTGTTGATTTCCGCACTGCAAGTCTTTAGTTTTTATAATAAGCCCATAAAACCATGGGCCGAATTTTATCCCCAATACGACCAGTTTTACAGAAACTCCCCTGAAACCGAATATATCGGCTCGCAATCTGTGGGCTGGCCAGATACCACAAAATAATATAAACTTTTTTCATGCTCCAAACTTTCAAACATGCTTCGCCAGAAGCGTTGGCGGAAATCTCCCAGGAAAAACAAATCAGAAAAACCAATGAAATTTTCCTGCTTTTTTCCATGGGCAGCCAGTTTGACCATCTAATTAAACAGCAATTGGATACCTTGGGCGTGTTTTGTCTTGTTGCCGACCCTGCCTCGGTAACCGCTAAAGATGTCCAATCAATAGCCCCGATCGGCATTATTCTGTCCGGAGGACCGGCTTCGGCACACGCCGAGCCTCCCCCTTTTGACCGGACGATTTTTGATTTAGGCATCCCTGTGTTGGGCATCTGCCTGGGTTACCAAACCTGGGCCCACTATGTCGGCGTGCCGGTAACTTCCTCCGACAAGCGGGAATTCGGCAGCCACCTCTTTAGGCATGACGGCGCCGCTGTATTGTTTAAAGGCCTGCCTAAAGAATTCAGGGTCTTGGAAAGCCATGGCGACAAAATTCACACAAGCGGCAAAATTAAAATTTTTGGCACTACCGAGCACGCGCCGGCCGCGGCAGGGAATTACAAGCACCTTTGGGGCGTCCAGTTTCATCCGGAAGTGACGGAAACCGAATTCGGCGGCAAAATCTACGAAAATTTCTGCTTTGGCATCTGCGGCGCCAAAGACAAATACCCGGCTGAAGAAATGGCCCGGGAAAAAATCAAACAGCTTAAAGCACAAGCGGCGGGAAAAAAAATCCTGCTCGCCCTTTCGGGAGGCACCGACTCTTCCGTAGTTGCTCATTTGCTTAAAGCAGCCGCCTCTCCCGACACCCAAATACTCGGCGCATATATCAAAGGCATCGACCGGCCGGAAGACGAAGCCCATGTGCTGGAATATTTCGGCAAAGAACCTTGGCTCCAGGTGCAGATAATAGACGCCTCGGAACAATTCATAACCGCGCTCTCCGGAAAAGCGCTGATGCGCGACAAGCGCCTGGCGATGCGCGGCATTTATAAGGAAATTTTAGAAAAAGCAGCTAAAGATTTCGGCGCAGATTATATTGCCCAAGGCACGCTCTACACTGACATTTCCGAAAGCGGGGGAGGCTATGATTCCGGCGCGCGCAAAGCGCAAATCAAAATCCACCACAACGTCAATCTGGATTTCTCCATCCCCGAACTCCAGCCCTTGGCTGACTGCGTCAAGGATACCGGCCGCAACATCGGCCGAACTTTAGGAGTGCCGGAAATACTGTTAAACCGCCACCCCTTTCCCGGGCCCGGATTAATTGTGCGGATTGAGGGGGAAGTAACCCCGGAAAAACTGCACACTGCCCGCAAAGTCGACGGCATTTATATTGAAGAGCTGCGAAAATGGAACCTTTACCAAGAAACCTGGCAAGCCGGGGCCGTGGTCACCGCTTCAAATACTACCTGCACCAAAGGCGACGATGCGGCCGAAGGCCACATTATAGCGCTTTGGGCGGTTTGGTCTGTAAATGGCTTTACCGCCAGGGCCGCGGAGCTGCCTTATGAATTTTTAAAGCACGTTTCCCAGCGTATTACGAACGAAATCCGCGAAGTCGGGGGAGTTGTATACAGAATCAGCGACAAACCGCCGGTTACAATTGAGTGGGGATAAGAGACCGGTATAGCGTATAAAGTATTATAAATTTATGTCAGATTTCCCATCGAATCCAAATTTCAAAGAAGTCCGGAATCAAACTCATGAATGGACTATTCCAAGCATCATGGAATCTTCCATGGGTTATCACCAAAAACTTGAGAAGCTTCTTCTGGAAAACGGCTGGGATGAGCGAGAAATTTATCGAATTGGCTATGCTTTCCATGAATTATTAGTTAATGCTATTGTCCATGGCAACTTAGGACTGAAGAAACCCAAAGGCGGAACTGAAGAAGATTATGCTAAAAATATCGCCGCGGCAGAGAGGCTGCCGGAAAACCAAACCAAAATAGTTCAAGTTAAAATTATCTTGGAAACTAATAAAATTATAATTACAATCCAAGACCAGGGAAAAAACTCCCCAGAATTTTGGAAAATAGACTTAGATGGCATAAGAACGGGAAATGATACGTCCTGGCAATCCGGCAGAGGCATCCAGGTTTCAGAAAAATTTACAGACCAGGTTATTTTTGAAAAAAAACAATACAGGCGTAAAAGTAACTATAATAAAAGAAAAAGCAGCGTCTCCTCAATAAAGGCCCCTCGCGGCAAAGATGACGAGGTATTAAACCTGTGTTAAGACTCCTTAGGCCTGCTCGTCCCGATAAAATGGGGAAAAACTCGATCTTTAGTCGCTAATAAAATTAGACCAAAAAAAATCCCGCCGGCCCCCAAGCCTGAGGCGGGATTTTAAAATTTCTAACTCCTAATAACTAATTTCTAATTACTCCTGGTGATAATTCGGCGCTTCTTTGGTAATATGCACGTCATGTACATGGCTCTCTTTTAATCCTGCCGGAGTAATAGCAACAAATTTGGCCCGGGCCTGCAGTTCCGGCAAAGTTTTGGCGCCACAGTACCCCATGCCAGACCTCAACCCCCCAACCAGCTGGCTTACAACCAATTCCAATTGCCCCTTAAACGGCACCCGGCCCTCAATTCCCTCAGGCACCAGCTTGCTGGTCTGATTTTCTTTCTCCTGGCCGTAACGGTCGCGGCTGCCCCGCTGCATTGCCCCCAAACTCCCCATGCCGCGATAAGATTTATAAGTTCTTCCCTGATAAAGTATGGTTTCGCCTGGCGCTTCTTCCGTGCCTGCAAACAAACTGCCGATCATTACCGATGACGCGCCCGCAGCCAGCGCTTTGACGATATCTCCTGAATACTTAATCCCCCCATCGGCAATCAACGGCACGCCAGCCTGTTTACAGGCAGCCGCGCATTCCATAATCGCGCTGATTTGAGGCACTCCAAAGCCGCTGACAATTCTGGTGGTGCAAATGCTGCCCGGGCCAATCCCGACTTTGACCGCATCGGCCCCGGCCTGGATTAATGCCTTGGCTCCCGCAGCGGAAGCGATATTTCCCGCGATTACATCCACCCTTGGCAGGTCTTTTTTGATTTTTGCCACAGCCTCAAGCACGCGTTTGGAATGGCCATGAGCCGTATCCACTACAATCATATTTACCCCCGCCTCCTCCAAAGCCCGGGCCCGTTCCCAATAATCCCCGGCGGCTCCCACTGCCGCACCCACCAGCAAACGCCCTTTTTCGTCTTTGGCGGCAAAAGGGTAGTTGATGTTTTTTTGAATATCTTTAACCGTAATCATCCCTTTCAAAATACCCTTGCTGTCCACCAGGGGCAGTTTTTCCACGCGATGCTTATGTAAAATGCTTTTGGCCTTTTCCAAAGTCGTGCCCAAAGGCGCGGTCACCAAATTCTTCTTGGTCATAAACCCTTTAACAAGCAAGTTCCGCCTGGTCTCAAACCTCAAATCGCGGTGCGTCAGTATACCCACCAATTTGCCGCCCTTGTTGACTACGGGGAAGCCGGCGATACCCATTTTCTTCATTAAATCAAACACTTTGCCCAGCGGATCTTCAGGAGAAACGGTGATTGGGTGATTGACAATGCCGCTGTCAAACCGCTTCACCCTGGACACCTCTGCGGCCTGTTCGGCAATGGATAAATTTTTGTGGATTACGCCCATGCCGCCCATTTGCGCCAGAGCAATCGCCAGCCTGCTCTCAGTGACCGTATCCATAGGGCTGGAAAGCAAAGGGATATTCAGCGCGATCTTCCCGGTTAGCTGGGTTTTGGTTTTCACTTCCGTAGGCAGCACTTCGCTGTATTGGGGCACCAACAGCACGTCGTCAAAAGTCAAAGCTTTTTCAATTTTCACGCTGGGTATTTCATTTTTGCTGTTGTCAGGCATATTGGCAATATAAATTAAAATTAATTATTTGATTTTAACCGATTTCCTGAATTTTGTCCAACCTTTATAGAATTAAAACCGCCCCGGTTCAAGCCGCAGGGCGGTTTTAATCTCCGAAAAATCTTTACGGGATTTCTATAATTGTCGGGCTGCCGTTACCCACATAAAATGGAAGCAAGGGAGTGAATTTTAGCGAAGACAGATTGACGACCGTCCTCCCGTTATTGTACGAAACATTGAAGCTGTTCTGGAACCTGGCAATGGCTCCGGAAAATCCCGCGGGTATGGCCAAAGCGGCTTCAAAGGTCAAAGAAGGGGTTC
>JAJZRC010000057.1 GCA_021847435.1 bacterium | reverse complement strand
GGGCAGCGACGAATGTCTAAAGTGCAGGAAGAAATCGCCGAAGCAGAAAAATTGGTGAATAAAGCAGTGAATGCCTATTTGCAGACTCTGGCCAAAGCTGTCTGGGCTTCGGCTATACCGACTTTAGGGCTGTCTATTTTATTGGGGGCAATTGTTGGGGATTTTTTGTGGCTGCTTAAAGATTGGGCTGTAAAGAAGGCCATAAAAATTGCTCCCTTGCCAGCCAAATTAAAAAAATACGCTACAGCAGATTTAAAAATAAAATTCAGCCTTTCAATAAAAATTCAGATTGCAGCCATGAATTTTATTATCTTTGCTCTGGTTGCTTTCATCTTCGTTTTTGTTCTGTCCATTCTTTGGGGCGTGTGTAACTCTTGGTGGACGGCTTATCCTGTCAACAACTGGGGATTGCAGCCTGCCTGTGAATATATAAATAAAACCAAGGTCGGAGGGGCCTTGAGTTCTCTTCAGCCCAGCGGCAGCTATGTTGCAAGCTATAATACGCCGGGAAATTTAATCAGCACTTCGCAATGGACCCAGCAGATTAACAGTGCGGCTCAGAAGTGGAATATTGACGCTTGTATTTTGCGCGTTGTGGTACAAAAGGAATCCGGAGGCAATGGCTCGGCCATTGGCTGTGATTGTGCGGCTAACGGGCACCCCGAATATTGTCCGGACAAGCGAAAAACATACAGCAGTGATTATCAGTTTAACTGGGCACAATGTTCTTATGGTATTGGATTGACACAGTGGACGATTTATCCGGCTGGCGGGAGCGGTTATAAAGCCTGGCAGGCGGCAAATGTCCCTTCAAGGAATTTATACAGCAGTTGGTACGGGGTTTCAGACTTTTTAAATCCTGTAACAAGTCTGGACTTGACTGCCCAGGCTTTCAGCATGAATTTGGCAAAAGCCAATGGCGATGTTTCCGCGGCTTTTGCCGCTTATGTAGGCGCAAGCAACGTGCAGGCCCAGCTGGTAGCCGACCGCATGGCTTTATATAATTTGTGCAAAAATTCAAGTACGCCCTAAAGGAGTTTTTATGAACAAAAAATATAAAATTTTGATTTATTTGGCAGGTTTTTTGTTATTTTTGTTGGTTGCGGTAGTAGTGTGGAAAGGGCTGATTCCAGGCCAGGCGCCAGTCCAGCCGGAACAGACAAACAGCCCAGGACTGAGTACTACAACCGGACAAAGTATGAGCGTACCAGATTATATTTTGAGCGATGCAGATGAGTCCGATTTACGCGAATTTGTCAAAAATTTCGTGAATTTGTATAATACTTACAGTTATGCTGATTTCAGCAACCTGACGGCTTTGGGCGATTATCAAACCCAAGCAATGCAGGAAAAGACCATTTCTGCCATAGAAAATTGGCAGAACACTCTGCCTTTGGGCTATAAAATTGTGACAACCTCAGATATTGGCAGTTTTAGCTACAAATACCCCAGCGCTGGACAAATTATTGCGCAAATTAAGGCCAGGGTTTCAGAGACAGCGAATAATCAGGCAGTTCCTGAAGAATATAGTATTACGGCAACTTTAGATATTGGAAGATCGCAAAATGGTTGGCTGGTAAAAGATATTAATTTCGCAAAAAATTAAGTTTTAAAATAAAAAACATGAATAAAAAGGCAATAGCAATTTTAGGCGCCATTTTCCTGCTGATAGTAGGGACCTTGGCCTTTTTGATTTACTCTAAATATTCCACAAAGTCGACCCAGACAACAGCACCTGCAAATACAACCGTGGATAATACCCAGCAAACAGAATCTGCAAACCAGGCATCCTCAACGCCAGTAACAGGGTTAACGCCGAATATTGTCAGGCTGACCGATGATCAGGTGATTTCGCCGGTATTGTTTTATAATGGTTCCGGCATGACTTATTTTGACCGCCAGGGCGGGCTGTACCAGGCCGTTCTGCAGGATGACGCAGGCCAGACAGTATTGGTTCAGAAGAAAAAGTTGGATATCCCTGTTAAATCCGGAATCAGCCGAGTATTATGGCCAGCCAAGGGCGATGATTTTATCGTTGAGCTGGTTGATTCTTTAGGCAAGAAAAGCTGGAGTTATTTTAACAGCAAAACCCAAACTTATACTGACTTGCCCCAGCAAGTGTACAGTTTGGATTGGATGCCGGGCGGAGATAAAATTTTGTATATTTGGCTTGAAAATAACAAAGCGACTTTGAATATTGGCAACCCCGATACCAGCGGCTGGCAATATTTGGGTGATATGTGGGAACTGGATGATGCATTGAGCGTGTCTCCGGATGGCATGCAGGCGCTGTATTACCAGACCGGCAACGCTTCAGCCAATAATCCGGTTAACTCCGTCAGCATAGACGGTAAAGTATGGAAAGGTCTGGTAAAAACCGGCCAAAACTTAGGAGTTTTATGGAGTCCTGATGGACAGAAATTTTTGTTTGGCAAAAAAGACGGCCAGACCCAGCAGTTTCAGTTATGGTATTACAATTTGATGTCCGGCGAAGCAAAGAATTTGGGCTTGTTTACTTCAGCCGATAAAGCCGTATGGGATAAGGACAGCAATATTATTTATGCGGCAGTGCCTAATACCGGCAGCGCTGGTTCATCCAGCCTGACCGCGGATACTTTTTACCGCATGGACACAACCACTCTGGAGAAGAAGCCGTATACGGCTTCCAGCGACATGGCGGTTGACGGCCGGGATTTGTTTTTAAACGCCATCGGCGACAAATTATTTTTTAGGAATGCGCAGGACGGCGGCTTGTATTATTTGGATCTTACCAAGTAATAGTTTTACTTCGCAATCCGGATTTTTAAAAACCTAATTATGACGACTCAGGATATAATTGGGTATTTTTGGTTAGTTGAAAGAAGATGTAAATTAAATTTGTATGAAGAATCAGACCGTGTTTGTATGTGAAAGCTGCCAGTATAAAACTTCCCGGTGGCAGGGCCGCTGCCCGGAATGCGGCCAGTGGAACAGTTTTGAAGAGAGACTGGAGTCCAGAAATAAAATTGGAAATTTAAAACCGGCAAAACCAGTAGATCTTTCCGGAGTTGCTTTTGAGCCTGGCGGCGAAAGGATGGCTACGGACATTGGAGAGTTTGACAGTGTGGTTGGCGGCGGGATTGTTCCCGGCAGTTTGGTGCTGCTGGGCGGGGACCCGGGCATAGGCAAATCAACCCTGGCCCTTCAGCTGTCGCTGAATTTGGGGGCTAGAGTTATGTATGTTTCGGGGGAAGAATCCGTAGGACAGGTAAAATTGCGCGCCGACCGCATAAAAAAGAATTCGGTTTTAAGCGTGCTTTCCCAGACAGATCTGGGCCAGGTACTGGGCATAGTGGAAGCGCAAAAGCCGGACTTGGTTGTGGTGGATTCAATCCAAACAATGTATTCGGAAAATGCCACCGGAGTTGCCGGGGGCGTGGCTCAGGTAACCTTTGCCGTTCAGCAAATAATGCGTCTTGCCAAGCAAAACCAAATTTCTTTTTTGATTATCGGCCATGTTACCAAAGAAGGCTATTTGGCCGGGCCTAAGACCCTGGAGCATATGGTGGATACGGTTTTGTACCTGGAAGGGGAGCGTTTTGCCAATTTAAGGATTTTGCGCTGCGTTAAAAACCGCTTTGGCACCACAAATGAGGTGGGGGTGTTTGAAATGACGGGAAGCGGGATGAGCGAGGTAAAAAATCCTTCCCAGCTTTTTTTGGGTGAAGACAGTATTAAGGCCTCGGGCAACATTATTACTTCGGTGATGGAAGGCAGCCGGGCAGTGTTGCTCGAAATTCAGGCGTTAACTTCGGCAACTTCATTTGGATATCCTAAAAGAACAACCGCGGGTTTTGATAATAACCGGCTGCAACTAATTTGCGCTATTTTGGGCAAGCGCGCGGGCTTAAATTTATCAAACCAGGATATTTACATAAATGCCGTGGGCGGCATAAAAATAGATGAACCGGCCGCGGATTTGGCTGTGGCTATGGCCGTG
This sequence comes from bacterium, assembly GCA_021847435.1. Taxonomy (GTDB): domain Bacteria; phylum Patescibacteriota; class Doudnabacteria; order UBA920; family UBA920; genus PALSA-1336. The sequence goes on along the minus strand of JAJZRC010000057.1, from coordinate 923 downwards.
GTTTCCAGTATTAAAGATAGCGTGCTTAGCGATACGGTTGTAATTGGCGAGCTTGGCCTTTCCGGAGAAGTGCGTTTTGTGCCGAACCTGGACAAGAGAATTAAGGAAGCGGAAAAATTGGGTTTTAAGCAGGTGATTTGCCCGAAAGGGAAAAGTCATGCGCCGGGAAAAATAAAAGTATTACAGGTAAAAACTTTGCAGGAAGCTTTAAGGTATTTGTAAAATAGAAAAAGGGCGCGAGACCTGAGCTGGTCGCGCGCCCTTCGCCTTACTCACCCCAGCCTCATGGGGTTTTTAGGCAGGTTTTGGGATAACCCAGAAGATCTTGCTCATAAGGTGCTGCAGAGCACCTCCAGGCGCCTTGACTTAGCGCCAAAATCTTCTCGATCATCTCGCTTCTTGCTTACCGGGCGGGTCTGGCCGGCCTGATGTTGTGCTGCTTTGCCCAGCCGCAGCAGGAGGTATCCCCGCTGTCCGCGCAAGGTGCGCATTCGGGCTTGACCTCGATCTTCCCATCGCGCCCCTTTTTGGCGAAGTCCTGGAGCGCCGGACAGACTTCCCCCATGGGATGGCCTGTCATTTTGAGAAGGGGATTGCCATACGCATGGCCGACGAGGTCGACCGCGCGGTTGCTGATATGTTCGGGATTGTGGCCGCGAATCGCAGTCACGATCATTCTCGTTCCGTCCGCCAGTGCGATTCCATGCACTGGTATCACAAAGTGTGGGGAAGAATTTGCTCCCATTTGTTCCTTACAAGAAGGTTTGAATTTGTTGGAAAAACCAACAGCCTCCTTGTTGTTAGAAAGGATTATGCCATGGCTGAAATGTTTTGTCAAACCCTGAATTTTTCTTTATTCAAAATGAATAATTTTTTCTTTAACTCTGTTTTGTAATTCGGGATGGTTTTTTAGTTCCGGATCA
>JAJZRC010000056.1 GCA_021847435.1 bacterium | reverse complement strand
AAAAGTTCATCCTTTGGGAGTCTGGCCGTTGATCGCAGTGGTGGTTTTTAGCATGATTGCCGGCGGCATTGTTTACGCTTTTGCTTTCCAGAATATGCTGTACGACGACATTTACTCTACGGTTTTAAGCCCAAGCCGGCAGAAAAACACCAGCCAATCCAAAACGCCGCTGGCAAAAGTCGCCGGGGCCCACACCAAAGCAGTTCAAAAATAAGCCAAATCAACTTTCCCGCAGCAGAATTCCGAACTATTGAACCTGTATTAACTCCTCGGTTCGCTTTAAACCGCTAATAAAACCGCCTTCTTTAAAATCAATGATACGGCGGTTTTTTTATGGAAAAAAAGAGATCGATCAGGTATAATTACTCCATGCATATCGGAATTGAAGCGGAAAGGGCGAACAACCCCCATAAAACCGGTGTCGAGCATTATGCCAAGCAGCTGATCCTGCATTTGGCGGAATTGGATGCAAACAACCAATACACCCTGTATTTGCGGACGAAGCCGGAAAAATGGCTGCTGGAGCTGCCGAAAAATTTCAAAATCAAAGTAATTCCTTTCCCGCTATTTTGGACCCAGCTGCGCTTGAGCTGGGAATTGTTTCGCCACGAAATAGACCTGCTGTTTATTCCCGCTTCCGCTTTGCCGGTTTATCATCCCAAAAAAACAGTTGTCACCATCCATGATTTAGCCTGGAAGTTTTACCCAAAAAGTTTTACCTGGTTTAACCGGAATTTTTTGGAGTATTCAACGCGTTTCGCGGTGGCGAGGGCAAAAAAAATTATTGCGGTTTCAGAGAGTACCAAGCGCGATCTGGTGAAATTTTATAAAATCAGCCCTGAGAAAATTTTTGTAATACACCACGGCTATGAAGCCCCTCCTCCTGTTATGAGGGCGTCCGCCCCGGGCCTGCCTCAAAAGTATGTCCTGTTTTTATCTACTCTCCAGCCGAGAAAAAACCTGGAAGGGCTGATTGAGGCCTTTGCGCAGCTCAAAAAGGAAAGACCCGAGCTGCCCCATAAGCTGGTGGTAGTCGGGAAGACAGGCTGGAAATTCGAAAAGATTCTTGAGGCAATCCGCAGCCATCCGGAGGATGTTGTTTACTTAAACCATGTGCCGGACGCCGAAAGGCTGGTTATTCTGAAAAATGCGGATGTATTGGCCCTGCCCTCGTTTTACGAAGGATTCGGAATGCAGATCTTGGAAGCCTTTGCCCTGGGCTTGCCGGTTATTACCTCCAATGTTTCCAGCATGCCTGAGGTGGCTGGCGCCGCCGCCTTGTATTTTGACCCCCATAACCCCTCTGAAATCAAGAAAGCCTTGGCTGACGCGCTGACCGACAGGGGCTTGAGGGACAATCTGGCGCAAAAAGGCAAAGAGCGGCTGGGGGCTTTCGGCTGGGAAAAGTGCGCGCGGGAAACTTTACGATTATTTTTAACTTTATAAATGAACAAGGAATTTTTAGCCAAACTAAAGGGGTTGCCAAGGCTTAAGCTTTTAATCATTTTGTTTACTGTCTGGCAATACGCCAGCATTGCCGGCATGGCGGTTTTAAACTGGTCCGGGGCTCTGGTGTGGCTGAATTTAGGAATGCTGCTGGCCTTTATTCTGCTTGCCCCCGTATATGAGTCCTTGCTGCTGTTGATTTTGTCCATTCCTTTTTACGTTGCCATACCCAATGCGAAATTCGACGCTTTTTCAATGTGGCGCCCTTTGTTTGCGGTGCTTTTCGCCGTTTGGCTGGTCCGCGACAAGAAATTCCGCTTCCGCGAAATTATTTTTATGCCGTGGGACAAATACCTTGGCTGGTTCACGGTCTTGGGCGTTTTTTTAGCCTTGGCTTTCGGAGTATTCAAAGCGGAGGCTGTAAAGCAGGCGCTTTATTTGGTAAACGTCTATTTGCTGTATGCGGTGCTGATAAATACCCTAAGAAGCAAACAGCAGATTTTTGAAATTATCAGGTACGCAATTTGGGCGCTGGCGATTATTGTTACCCTGGGGTTTACCCAGCTGTTCGGCAGTTTTCTGACCAATTTGGATACTTTTTGGGTGTATTGGGCCGATAATATTACCCGGCTCTACTATGGCAACGGCTTTTCTCTTGTGGCCCTGCAATCCAATTCCTGGTTTTCGTACTTCGGAGGACGGGATCTCCGCATGTTTTCCATAATGCCGGATTCCCAGTCTTTTGCATACATCTGCATTATTTCCCTGTGCATGGGGACCGCTTTAACCAGAAGCGTATTTATTCATGTAAAAAAATGGCTTTGGTCAGGAGTGCGGTTCGCAGGTCTTGCGCTTATTCTGTCCGGGACCCGGGCCGCCTGGGTAGGGATGGCTCTGCCGTTTTTTGCCGTGGTGCTGGCTTACGCGAAAAACTTCCAGAAGCATCTGGCTAAAAAATTCCTTTGGCCGTTTGTGATAATTTTTGTGCTGTTTGCCGTTTCCCCGGTAATCAACAAGACCCTGAATTATTTCCGCATAGAAAAATTCCAGGAAAATTTTTTGGTGCGCGCCCGGAGCATCTATAACATAAAAGAAACGTCAAACCGGGGCCGGCTGGCCATGTGGCAAAATTCGGCCGCCTTCGCCCTGCGTCATTTGTGGGGGGTGGGCTTTGGGAACTTTATTATTTCGTTTAACCCCGTTGAAAGAACCATAAGCTACGACGAGGCGGGAAACCGGCATAACAAAGATTACAATTTGCCCGCCAAATACGTTTCAGCCCACAGCCTGTATCTGCAGGTCCTGGTGGAAACGGGCGTTGCCGGCTTAATGCTGTTTGCGGCCTTTTGGTTTTCAGTTCTAAAATATTTTTGGAATTTTGTTAAAAATTATAAAAAACAGGAAGACTTCCTGGTTTATTTTGTGGCCCAGGCGCTGCTTATGGCGCTGTGGATTTTATCTGCCGCAGTTTTTGACATTACTTTGCTGAACGACAAGGTGCTGATGTTTTTTCTGATCAACCTCGGGCTCGCCGGGATAATTGTAAAGCGCTATCATGAGTACAACGCCAATGAATGATAAGGTCGTAATAATTCAGGTAATTTATAATTCCCGCCGGTTTATCAAACCGGTTTTTGAGGCTATTGCCGCGCAGACTCATAAAAACTGCGAAACTGTGGCTGTGATTTCCGGAAATGACGACGGCGGCAAGGAATTTTTAGGAGAAAATTTTCCCTGGGTCAAAATTATCGATCCGGGCTACAACATCGGTTTTGCCAAGGGCCATAATTTGGTGTTTGAAAAATTTCCCGCGGATTTTTACCAATTGGTCAATCCGGACATGGTTATGGAGCCGAATTATATAGAGGAAATGCTGAAAGCGTTTGCAGACAAAACAGTTGGAGCGGCCACGGGGAAACTGTACCAATTTAAAGATTTAAAATTGAAGATTGAAGATTTCAGAACAAATAAAATATTGGATTCAACAGGGGTGGTTGTAAATAAATCGGGCCGGGCGAGGGACAGGGGGCAGCATGAGGAAGATTTTGGGCAGTACGATAATCAGACTTCGCTGCGGGCGGTTTCCGCCGCGGGCGCAATGTACCGCGCGGGTGCCCTTAAAGCAGTAAAATTACCGGCTCTCAGCCCTAAACACTCACCGCCCAGTCCTTCTTACGAATATTTTGACGAGGACTTCCATTCCTATTGGGAAGATGTCGATTTGGCCTGGAGGATGAGCATCGCCGGCTGGAAATGCGTTTTTGTGCCGTCTGCGCTCGGTTACCACGGGCGCGGCGCAGGATCTTCCAAAGGCGGCTATATCCGGTTTTTGGATTTCATCAGGCACCATCGGGCCCTGAACCAGCGGATCCGGCAGCTAAACTACCAAAACCACATTTTTATGTATATTAAAAACACCCGCCGGTTTTACCCGCAGTTCTTTGTCCGGGAATTTTTTATGTTTTTCTATATTTTGATTTTTGAACCCCGGACTTTTAAGGTATTGCCTCAGATGTTCGGGCTCTTTCCTAAAATCCGGGGAAAAAGGAATTACGTAATTAATCACGTAATAAAAAATATATGAGCGGAACAGATTTATCCGTAATTATCCTTTCATATAAATCCAAAAGTGATTTGGAGAGGCTTTTGCCGAGCATTTTCGGCTCGCGGACCAAATATTCTTTTGAGATAATCGTCGTGGATAACGGCTCGGGCGACGGTGCCTATGAATGGCTTGAATCGTGGATCGCCAGCCACCGGGAGCATGCCGTCAAGGCGATTAAAAATTCCAATACCGGTTTTGCGTCAGGCAACAATATTGGAATCAGGCAGGCCCAAGGGCAATATATTTTATTGCTTAATCCCGACACTAAAGTCAGCCCGAATACTTTTGAAGTGATGCTGGATTTGATGCAAAGCCGTCCGGAAATAGGCATATCCGGGTGCAAAGTAGTCAAGCCCGATGGCGCTTTGGATTTGGCGTGCAGAAGAAGGTTTCCAAATCCATGGAACGCCCTGAGGCGTTTTTTGCACATTTCAAAATCCGAATACAACATGCTCGACACTGATGAAAATACATCTATGGCAGTGGATTCGGTCATGGGCGCTTTTCTGCTCATCCGCCGCGGCGTTATGGAAAAAATAGGGCTGCTGGACGAAGACTATTTTATGTACGGCGAAGACCTGGATTGGTGCTGGCGGTGCAAAGCGGCAGGCTTTGAGGTGTGGTACCACCCCGAAACATCCGTTACTCATTTTAAAGGGTCATCTTCTTCAAAGATCCCTTTTAAGGCGCTGAAGTGGTTCCATGACGCGATGTGGATTTTTTACCGCAAGCATTATTCGGAGAAATACCCGTTTTTTTTCAACTGGCTGGTGTTCGCCGGCATCTATGGCAGAATGGGGGTTTTGCTGATTCTCAACCGTTTTAAAAAACATCCGGCTGTCAGCCGTTAGCGCATTTCCCCAACCTAGAATGTAACCCTAACGGCGGTCATTGCCCCATCGCCGGGGTAACTTGTTAGTTGATTAATCGTTATG
>JAJZRC010000008.1 GCA_021847435.1 bacterium | reverse complement strand
GGCATTATCGTACCGCCCGTACCCCAGCCACTTCCTGATATGGGTGTAATTCTTTTGCTCAACGTAAGCGTTATCATTTTTGTAATACGGCCTGCTTCTGGTAAAGGACAGATTATTTTCTTTGCACCACCTGACCATATGCCAATTAACGAATTCAGAGCCGCTGTCCGGGTCAATGCCTTTTAAGGCAAAGGCAGCCTGGACTTAATTCTTTCAATACTTTGTTTTGTGGCTATTTGTCCTTTGTTCCATTGGGCCGAGAGGCAGGTCCGAATGGTGGCAATGTCGGTATACTGCACGCTAAAGGCAAAATCTCCGCTTAAGGACGAGCCGCAGTGGGCTACTGTATCCAACTTCGCCAAACCCGGGCTCCGGGCTCTCCCAGGGGCCGCGCCTGATGGGAATAATTTCTTTTAAGTCAGAAGGCTTGGTCGTGGCCTTGCCTCCAGAACCCTTAGACTTTACAAATTCTTTAATCCGATTTTTCATGGTTCCCAGACTCATCAGTTGTAGCAGTCCTGTAGTCTGCTGATCGTATAGCCACATTTTGTCACGCCGCAAGATTCTAACCATTTCCGAAATTTGTCCGTGCAGCCTCTCTGCGCAAATCTCGTTGGCTATTTGCCAAAGTTCTTTTAAAGCCAAAGTCACACGCAATCCGTAGCGTTCGGGCCGTCCTCGATGATCGACAATCGGCCCGCGCCTCATCTGCAGCTCATTAAGCCGCCTGATGACGGCCTTACGGTTCATCTCGGTTACTGCCTTAATTTGGTCTAAGATTTCACCCTTACCTGCTTTGTCCGCGGCCAGGTAATCCGCTAATTTTTCCTTTAAAATCTCCTGTTTTGTTGCCATAGTCATAGTACTGACTACGGTAACACTAATTATTATCTAACCGCTACCCTTACGGTTGCAGTATTTATTATCTAAAGCGCCTCATAGTTCGTGGGTTTTAAAGGTGATATAATAAAAGAAAGGAGACAAATCTTTATGAACAAAAAAAATCTGCCGCTGATTATCGTCTTATCCATTCCATTTTTAATGATAATCCTGGTGGCCGCTTTAATTTATTTGCCGGGAAGCGGACAAAAGCCCGAATATAATTTTTTGTATGCCACGGGCAATAATTATGCCTATGGCTATGAAAATTTATACGCTGTAAGGAACGGCCAGCTGGCGGAAAATACTTTTCCCCAACCGGATCCGAATTTCCCCAAGCCAATATATCCGAAACCTGGCGATGTTCGGCTGTATGTTTACGACGTAACTTCAGGGCAGTCAACGGAAATAACTTTTGAACAGGCCAAGCAGCTGCGATTGGACCCGAGCAATATGTCGCCGGACGGCTATGAAGTCGTTTCGGGTAACTACGGAGGCGCTTTATTTTTCAGCGGAGGAGGGGATGTTAATCATCAGTACCTGCGCGGCCATAACAGGAGCCGCCAGCTGAATTTAAAATTGTCCGGGCCTTACGCCTATTCCAATTTCCAATTTTTGGGATGGATAAAATAATCGCAAAAAACATTAAAAGCGCGAAACGGGAATTTCCCTTTGCCGCTTAAAGCAAAATATATGGACAAACAGGAGTTATTGGCGGCTGTAAGGCAGCTGTCCTCAAACAAGCAGATAACCCACGAAGAATTGGCCCAGGCTTTTGCCGCCGGCCAGCTTATTGCAGCCCAGCCTTCAGGTGACGCGCGAATCCCGTTGAAGCTTTCAGACATTCTTTATTACATCGGAGGAGCAATCGTATTTTTAGGCGTGGTTTTTTTGGTCGGCCAGAATTGGGAAAACTTCGGTTCCGCTTTGCGTATTTTTATCGCTTTGGGCAGCATGATTGCCGCTTTTACAGTGGCTGCGGTGCTGCACCGCTACGAAAATTACAAAAAAGCCGCCCAGGCATTCTTTTTGCTTACCGGGCTGCTGGCCCCTTTGGGCATTGAGGTGGCCTTGAAGGAAATAGGCCTGGACCTGTCAGCCGACTCGGTACAGCTTTTGGCAGCCTTGCTGATGACCTCTGTTCTTTTAGGCAGTTTTTTCTACTTTAAACAAACCGTGCTGCTGCTGTTCGGGATAATTTATTCCACCGCGGTTTTTCATTACGCGCTGAGCCTGATAATTGGCATGAATCTGTCTTACCAAAGCAGGGAAACCGCTACCAAGTACGAATTTTTGGCAATCGGTTCGGCATATTTGATTTTGGGCTACTACCTCCTGTCCGGCGCGCAAAAGGCGCTTTCCGGAATGCTGTACAGTTTTGGGAGCCTTGCTTTTTTGGGTTCCACAATGGCATTGGGAGGCTTTAGCCCCAATCAAAACGTTTTTTGGGAACTAATTTATCCGCTTTTGGTATTTGGCTTTATTTTTGCCAGCGTGTCCTTAAAGAGCCGTGCCATGCTGGTATTCGGAACCATATTCCTTATCGGCTACATTTTTAAGCTCACAGGCGAATACTTCAGCTCCGGTTTGGGCTGGCCTTTGGCGCTAGTTTTGGCCGGTTTGGCAATCATCGGAATAGGGTTTTATGCGGTAAAACTGAACAAGCGGTATTTTACCCAACACGTCTAGAATTATGTAATGACCTCCTCCCCGGGCTAAAGCCCGGGGTTTCCTTTTACTACACGACCGCGGATTATTTATGCTGATTGTTTATGATGATCTGCGGTCGCAACCGCCTCCGCTTCGCTCCGGGATTGATTCATCCCCGGACGGCGGCTCTCAAGGATTATCATCGAGGAATTTATACCGGCCGCCTGTCCGGGGTTTCCTCTAATAGAAAAACACCCCCTTGGCTGGCCAAGGGGGTGTTTGATATATTGCGAATTCATGGTGACCTCGGCAGGGATCGAACCCCGCCACTCATGGTGACCTCGGTTGGAATCGAACCAACATCAGCGGCTTAGAAGACCACTGCTCTATCCATTGAGCTACGAGGTCCGAATGAGTGGCGGGGCATGCCTGTTGGCCTGGAGCGTAAGATCGCTCTCGCTCTAATGCAACTGAGCCACGGGGTCTGGTGATCGCGGCAGGAGTCGAACCTGCGACCTTCAGCTCCGCAAGCTGACGCTCTATCCAACTGAGCTACGCGATCACAAATATAAAACTTGGCTAAGCATAACATAAATTGCCTTATTTTTCAAGGCTTCCTTGGCCTGTATATAAGCAGTGCATACGCAGTGCATATTTTTTCTTGACATTAGCCGCCAAACGGGTTAAACCTAAAATATAGGGGGTGTTCTTTGACAATTAAAATATACTTTAATGAAAAGCCCGGTACAAGGGCGAAAGCGAGGGAGGTGGAATATATGACTCAAAATTTTCATATGTACATGTGCGACATTTGCGGCTTTTGCCGGCAGTACGAGGGATACTGCCCGCACTGCGATTTGCCGCTGAGCAAATACGACAAGGAGACTCAGTCAGAGTACCAGGTCGATTTGGAAGAAGCAATGAGGACCATGAGCGAGTACAAATGGTATGTATAACTACAATTATTAACCCCCGAAATAATGAGTAGGCCTTTAAATTAAAAGCCCTGCGATTGTAATTTTTACGCAGGGCTTTTAAAATATCTTAGTTTATTTTTTATTGTGGAATTTTTTATGGATGTCTCGCAGGCCCTGGTTGGTAATGTGCGTATAAATCTGCGTGGTGGTGATGGAAGCGTGTCCAAGCAGGGTCTGGACGGAGCGGATGTCCGCGCCGTTCTGCAGCAGATCCGTTGCAAAGCTGTGGCGCAGCGTATGGGGCGTGACTTTTTTGACTATGCCCGCCAGGCGGCAATATTTTTTAATGATGCGCTGGATCTGCCTGGGGGTAAGGCCGGGGATTTTGGCACCTTTGTCGGAAGCGGCGCCGTGGCTGGCAATTTGTTTTTCCACGGACTGCCCAACGGTCGAGTGTCCAATAAATAAGGCCTTGCCGCCATCGTCCCTTTTTTTTAAGTAATTTTTTATGGACTCTGCGGCCTCGTCAGACAGGAAGACGATTCTGAGCTTGCTGCCTTTGCCGCGGACTGTAAATTCCCGGCGGTCCAAATTTATAGAATCTTTTTTTAAACCAGCGGCTTCGGAAACGCGAAGGCCGGTAGAGAAGAGGGTGTGCAGCAGCGCCAGGTCGCGCAGCCTCAAGAGTTCATTCTTTTCCCGGCTGGCGGACTCAAACAGCCGCTGCAGTTCCTCATTTTCCAGAAATTCCACCTGCCGCTGTGGGTTTTTGGGCAGTTCGATCTTTTCCGGAGATAAGGTTTCCACGTCCTGCTTGGCCAGATATTTCAAAAAAGCCCGCAAAGCAATTAAGTGGTAATTTTGGGTAATAAGCTTTAAGCTGTTGCCTTTGTCATCCGCCAGCCGGTTTAAATACAGCCGGTATTTTTTTATGGCATCCAAGGTTACATCCTTGGGGTCTTTAATGCCGGAAGCCAGGGCAAATGCCAAAAACTTGTTTAAATAACGGTGGTAAGCCGCAATTGTATTGCGGCTTTGATTTTTGCCGATTTCACAGTACTCCAAAAATTCGCCTATATAGCGGTAAAGAGGGGAGCTGGTTTTGTTTTCCATACGATTTTTACGTAATGCTGACCCTACCAGTTTAACATAATCTTATGTTGTGCGACATGGTTTGTTATCCACAATATCCCCAAATGATATTGCGACCCGTTAAAATTCGGGGAGTCTAAAAATGCATTATGCGACATGGGCAAAAAAGGCATTTTTCCTGTAGAATAGGAGATATGGCGATTTTGGTTATTTCCAACAAAAATTCCTACGCGTCTCAAAGGCTTGAAGCCGAAGCAGAGAATAGTGGGCATCAGCTGGATATTTTGGATATGGAGAGTTTGCTTGATCGGAGATTTCAAATAGACCCGGAGCCTTACCGGGTTTTATATATTAGAGATCCATATTACCGCGAATCGGCGCGTTATTTGCCGGAAATAGTTAAGCTTGCCCGGGATTTTAAAGCTGCCGGCAAGCGGGTCGTTGATGCGGCTATTGCCGAAGGAGCTTTGGGCCGGGGCAAGTGGGAGGATTATCAAAAGCTTACACAGGAAGGGCTGCCGATTCCTCAGACCGGGTTACTGTCAGCAGAAGCCGCTGCCGAGGCATTTCCTTTCATTTTAAAATGGAATTTTGGGCTTAGGGGGCGCAACGTATTTTTAATGCGGAATCCGGAGGATCTGTTGCTTAAAAGCCGGGCGCATCCTCAAAGCGAGTGGCTTGTTCAGGAATTTATACGTGCGGAATTTGAATATAAAGTCGTCACGGTCGGGTATAAGTCTTTGCCTGTTGTGCTTAAGTTCGCAATGAATGCCAAAATTAATCGCCCGGACTTCAAACATTACGAGGTTTTTGCCAGCGATGCGGCAGCTGAAATTGTCAGTTTGGCAGAAGCCGCTGCGCGCGCTTTGGGCCGCGAACTGGCCAAAATTGATATCTTGGAAAGCAGCGGTAAATTTTATATTCTGGAGGTTAATCGGTTTCCAGGCCTGAAATCCTTTGAACAACTGACCAAATACAACGCAATTATGGGTTTTTTGGCATATTTACAAAAGTGAGAGTTTAGGGTATAATATAGTTACTTTAATTAATCCACGGAGAGGTTAAAAAGTTAAAATTAAATTATTTTGACTACCTGTCTCGTGCAGAAGGAAAAACATGCTAAGCGCCAAAGAGAAGAACGCAATTATTAAAAAATACCAAATCCACAAGGACGACACCGGCAGCCCGGAAGTCCAGATTGCGATTTTGACCAAGGAAATTGAGCAGGTTTCCGAACATTTGAAAATCCACCGCAAAGACAACCATTCCCGCAGAGGCCTTTTGAAAATGGTTGGCAACCGCCGCCGCCTGATGCGCTATCTTAAAAACGAGGACCAAAAGCGCTATGAGAAAATTGCGGACAAGCTGAAGCTGAAAATCGCCGAAAGCGCCGATTAAATTAAATCAATAACTTTCACTAAAACAAATGGATATCAATGAGTTTGATAAGGAGTGGATGCTGTTAAGCGTCAAGATTTGCCACGAAATTTATAAAAATCCGCGCGTACGGGAGATTAAGGCCAACTTAGGCAAAAATGGTTTTTTGACCTTGGAAGAAAAAAGTGATTTTATCAACATTTCCGACAAGATTAAGTACGAAATAATCTACCAGACTTACGGTGAAGAAGGCAGCGAAGGATATAAAAAGTTCAGCGAAGCGTGGAAAGAATGGTTCCAGACCAAAGGCGTCAGCTCCCAAAAAGAGCGCGGCCAGCGCAACAGCGTAGACCATATCCTGTTTGGCAGCACCCCGGACCCGGTGGAATTTTTAGTGAATTTTGAAAAAGAATGCTTTAACGACGACGGCACGCCTTGTTTGCTGCCGCGCGCCGTTTAGCGTTCGTCATAATAATTAAGTTTCAACAAGGTTGGCAGATACAGCGAAGACTTATGGCTATATGGCCATGGGGAATCGTCAATTTGCCAAACTTTTGAAACAAAAAAAGGAACAAGAATGGATAGTAAAAAGATCACTTGCAGAATTGGCGAGGCCGATTTTGTATTTGAGACCGGCCGGCTGGCCGGTCAGGCCGACGGCGCCGTGCTGGCGCGCGTGGGCGACACCGTGGTGCTGGCTACCGCTGTAATGAGCAAAGGCGCGCGGGAAGGCATAGATTTTTTCCCGCTGCTGGTGGATTACGAAGAGCGCCTGTACGCCGCCGGAAAAATCAAAGGCTCCCGGTGGGTGAAACGCGAAGGCCGCGCCACTGACGAGGCAATTTTGAAAGGACGCGTCATCGACCGCACCTTGCGCCCGATGTTTCCGGAAGGCATGCGCAACGACGTGCAGGTTGTCGCTACGGTTTTGTCCGTGGACGGCCAGAATGAGCCTGACATGTTGGCGGTGAATGCCGCTTCCATGGCTTTGGCGATTTCCAGAATCCCGTATGACGGCCCGGTGGCCGGCGTGCGCGTGGGCAAGATCAACGGCCAGTACGTGGTAAACCCCACCCATGAGCAGCAGCTGAATTCCACCATGGACCTGATTGTCTGTGGCACCGGCGACCATATTATTATGGTGGAAATGGGCGCGCAGCTGGTCGCGGAAGCGGAAATCGTGGAAGCTATTAAGTTTGCCCAAGGGCATTTGGGCCGGCTGGTCCAAACCCAGGTGGAATTTGCCAAGCAGCTTGGCGCGGCAAAGGCCGAACCGATTATCGTAAAGCCCCACGAGCAGGTTATGGCTAAAGTAAAAGAATTGCTGACGCCGGAAAAAATTGAAGCGGCTGTTTATGTAAAGTCCAAGGAAGCGCGCGAAGAGAACGTGGAGAAGCTGTCCCAGGAAGTGCTGGCAGAAGTAATTGCGGCCCTGCCGGAAATCGGACCGGGAGTGAATCTGCAAAAGGAAACTCTTGGCGCAATCGATAAAGTATTGAAAAAATTCCAGCAAAAGCAGATTTTGGAAAAAGAGCGCCGCGTTGACGGCCGCGCTCTGGCGGAAACCCGCCCTATAACCTGCGAGGTAGGCGTGTTGCCGCGCACCCACGGCAGCGCCTTGTTTACCCGCGGCGAAACCCAAGCCTTAACCACCATAACATTGGGCAGCAAGGGCGACGAACAGACTTTGGACGGCATGGAAGACCCGATTGAAGGCCGGGCCAAGCGCTACATCCACCATTACAATATGCCCGGTTACAGCGTGGGCGAAGTGGCGCCTTTGCGCGGCCCGGGCCGGCGCGAAATCGGCCACGGCGCTTTGGCGGAGCGCGCCGTGGAAGTGGTTTTGCCAGCCCAGGAAGACTTTCCTTATACCATGCGTTTGGTAAGCGAAATTATGTCTTCCAACGGCAGCACCTCCATGGCTTCCACCTGCGGCAGCACTTTGGCGCTTATGGACGCGGGAGTTCCCATAAAGCAGATTATCGGCGGCTGCGCCATGGGTTTGGTAATGGACGAAACTAACCCGAACAACTATAAAGTGCTGACCGACATCGCCGGCATCGAGGACTTCAACGGCCATATGGACTTTAAAGTTACCGGCAGCGAAGAAGGCGTAACCGCTTTGCAGCTGGACATGAAATTAAAAGGGCTCTCGGCCGATATTCTGGCCAAGGCTTTGGAACAGGCCAAGCCGGCGCGCATCCATATTCTTTCCAAAATGAAAGAAGCTCTTGCCGCTCCTCGCCCGGATCTGTCCCCGTATGCGCCGCGTATTACTTCTTTCAAGATCAAGCCTGACAAGATTCGCGAAGTCATCGGCAGCGGCGGCAAAACCATCAACGAGATCATTGCCAACTGCCCGGGCGTGAAGATCGACATTGAGGATGACGGCTTGGTGATGGTGACTTCCACTGACGCCGAAAGCGCCAAAAAAGCCGTGGAATGGATCCAGAATATTGTCAAAGAAGTCCAAGCCGGCGAAATTTATGACGGGAAAGTAACCCGCCTGATGGATTTTGGAGCGTTTGTGGAAGTGCTGCCGGGCAAAGAAGGCTTGGTGCATATTTCCCAGCTGGCCAACTACCGCGTGGCCCGGGTGGAAGACGTGGTGAAAGTCGGCGACCCGCTGAAAGTCCAGGTATCCGAAATTGACGAGCAGGGCAGAATCAACCTGACCCACAAGCCGTTTGCCGCGGCGCCTACGCCGGAACAGCAGGCAGCTAGCAGTCACGATGATTTCCGGCCGCGCAATAACGGCAATGGCGGCTTTAGAAACAACCACCGCGGCGGCAACCACCGCGGCAACGGCCGTCCGCCAAGAAGAAATTTTGACAGGTAAATATTTAAAACAGCGTTGCCGAAGGCGGCGCTGTTTTGCTATTATGTAAGTAATTAATTACGTACATAATTACGTACATGCCAAACATCAGCTATAAGCAAAGAGACATCCGTAAATTGACCCGGGTTGGCCGGGCGAGTTTTGCGGTTACTCTGCCCTTGGGATATCTGGCCAAACTGAAATGGAAGGAAAAACAGAAGTTGAAGGTGGAATTAAAAGGCCGAACAATTTTAATCAGGGATTGGAGATGATATGCCGGACAAGGAGAGAGTTTTACCGCAAATCAAGTTAAAATATTTTCACAATAAGCCGGACAAAGGTCAAAAGCCCGTTAAGTACGATAAGCCTTGCTATTACTGCAAGCGAAAATTTGAAAAAGTCGGTTCGGTTTTGGATGCGTATTCAGACAGGCCGAAAATGGTTTGCGAAGATTGTGCTATTTGGGCATATAAACAGCAGGAAGGATTTCGGACAAAAAAGGCGGCTGCTGCGCGCAGGCGCAGAATGTTTGACGTAAATTATCTTTTTCAGGAATTGATCATAGGTTTGTACTTGCAAAATAATGACTTGCATTCTATTAATGAATTGCCGGACGAAGTTTTTGAAAAGATTATGGAACAAGCCAAGGATGTTTATAATTCTTTTTACAGCAAGGAAGCTAAAGTTAAAATAGAAGAACTGGAAACGCAAGATGAGGTTGAGAGAGAATTAACAAAAGCTCTGCCGTTTATTAATCTTTAAAAATATGGCTGTTAAAAAAACCAAGTATCCTTACAAATTCCATAATTGCCCGATTTGTCGCGCTATGGCGGCCGTAGACAAACGAGGATTTAACTTGTCGGAGAAGGAATTAAAACGAGCTTATTTAGAGCTTGAAGAAAAGCAGAAGAGTGACAAGAAAAATAGCATAGTAAACAGTAATTTTACAAACGCTTAAAGTGTGAAAAACGACAGGTCTTATATTCAATAACCATTAATAAGAAAAAAGTAGTCCAACGGCTGATGTCGGAAAAAGAAAGGGTTTATAATTATATTACCAGACTTGTTTTAGATAAAATTCCTTTTGAAATGAATCATGGGGAAACTATTGAGCTGGTAATTGATAAGTGCAAAGGGAAGCCGGAGATTTTGGAATTTAACAGTTATGTAACTCGCCAGCTTCAATCAAGGATAAATCCTAAAATGCCTTTGTATATTAATCATCTAAATTCTATTGAGAGTATGGGGCTGCAGGCTTGTGACATGTTTTGTTGGGGCATTTTTCAGACTTATGAACGCAGTAACCCGGAATGATATAAAATTTTTGAAAAGGAAAAAATTAAATTTAATGAATTATATTTCGGGCAATAAAAATCTCCCTAGAAAGGGAGTTGTCTTTATGCGTACCCTGTGGGCTTTAAGCGCCCGAGCTATAGCCAACCGATGGATGGGAAAACCCGAACGACCTACAAAGGATTTATCGCAGTTATAGTGTAGTCAAAATTTAAATTTTTGTCAATAACACAGCCATTTTTTTGTTTTTAGCTTTAAGTATATAGATGAGTAGTGAGTGAGGAAGCTGTAAATATTTTAAGCGCATATTTTAGCACCTTTTTGCGATTTATTCAACCACTTTTATGCAAGTAAAACAAAATAAATTTATCTGCAAGAGTGACACCGTTAAGCAGGTTAAAATAGCAGTCTCAAAAGCGCTGGGGGTGGAAGTAATTTCAGTTAAGCGGGTGATACAGGGTGAAATTAGCTATGCTTTCAAGGTTATGACTCGAAGGGGGGTAGTTCTTGCCAAAGTGTTGAAATTCAAAGGCTGGCCAGACGTGCCAGCCTTAATCAAGGTCGGCAAACTACTTTCAAAACACCAAATCCCTCATCCGATGGTTCTGTATTTTGCTAAACATAAGGCCTATTTTCCCCATGGTTTATTAATTCAAAAATATATCGAAGGAGAGGATTGCCATAAGGCTATTTTGTCAGGAAAAATATCTTTTGTACGTTATCATTATTTGCTCGGCAAGTTATTAAGAAAGCTTCATGGTATACGTCTCAAAAGATTTGGCAGGTTATCTAAACCTTTGGCTAAGGGAACGACATACTATGATATTCGTTTAAAACATTTAATTAAACATCTGGATGAGTTTAATGGAACCGCACTGCTCCCTTCAGGTTTAAGAAATGAGCTCTTAGTAAGGGTTGGGCCAGGTTTAAAATTAGTTTCTGAAATTTGCAGTCCGGTATTGACCCATGGGGATGCGACTCCGGATAATTGCATTTTAACGCCGCAAGGGGAACTGGCTTTAATTGATTGGGACAACTCTAAGGCCTCTGCGTGGCTGGAAGATTTTACATGGTTAACATATTGCGGTTCTCATATGACCTCGTTAGGAAGTTTAGAAAAACGTTCTAAAATTATTTGGAGAGAATTTTTTCGGGGTTATGGCCGGGCGGGTATTACAAAAGAAGATATTAAAGAAATTGAGTATTCTTTGCACTTGCTCAAGGCAGTATCGCATTTAGGCTATCATTATTTCGCTCAACGCAATGAGAGAGCTTTTAAGCAGACCCTTGCTAAGTTAAAAAGGCTGCTGAAAAAATAATCTATGCAATATTTTGAAATTTTAAAATCTGATTCAGGCTCCAAAGCCCGCACAGGGGTCATTCACACCGCTCACGGCGACGTGCAGACTCCGGCGTTTTTGCCCATCGGCACCAAGGGCGCGGTAAAAAGTATAACATCAGAAGAATTAAAGTTCTGGGGGGCAGATATTATTCTCGCTAACACTTACCACCTTTGGCAAAGGCCGGGGGACGCTCTTATTTATAAAGCCGGCGGACTGCATAAGTTTATGAATTGGAAGGGGCCGATATTCACCGATTCCGGGGGTTTTCAGGTTTTTTCCTTGGCGAAAATGCGCAAAGTGGGGGAGGGCGGCGTGGTGTTCCAGTTTGATTTGGACGGGCGCACGGAGATTTTGTCCCCGGAAAAGTCCGTGGACATCCAGGCCAACTTAGGCAGCGACATTGCGCTGATTTTAGATGACTTTCCGGGTTATCCGTTTGAATATGAAAGAAGCAAGGAATCTATTGCTCTTACCAAAAGGTGGGCTGAGCGGGCCATCCGCGAGTACCAAAAAATCGTCATTGACGGGGACCCCATTAACCCGGGGCAGAAGCTTTGGGGGATTGTGCAGGGCGCGTCTTTCCCGGATTTAAGGGAACAGTCCGCCAAAGACATGGTCGCTTTGGGCTTTGATGGCTTTGCCATTGGCGGCGTGGCTGTTGGCGAGCCGCACAAGGAAATGATGAAGGCCGTGGAATCATCCACGCCGTTTTTGCCCGAATCTGCCCCCAAGCATCTTTTGGGCGTGGGCACCCCGTTTGATATTGTGCAGGCGGCTGCCCGGGGATGCGATACCTTTGACTGCGTGATCCCCACGCGGGAAGCGCGCCACGGACGTTTGTATGTAAATCAGAGACAAGAGACAAGTGACAAGAAACAAATTGATGGGTATGCAACCATAGATATCAGGCTTGAAAAATATAAGGAAGACTTCACGTCAGTGGACAATAATTGCGACTGCTACCTGTGTCTGAACCACTCCAAATCCTATTTGCGCCATTTGTTTGCAACCGGCGAGCCGCTGAGTATCCGCCTCGCTACCATGCATAACCTTAAGTTCTACCTGAACTTGATGCAAAAAATCCGCACGGCCATCCAATACGATTATTTTGGGGATATGGTTAGAAATTATCAGGAAGTAGTCGGCAGCAAGTAGTTTGTGGCAAGTAATAAGGATTTTTGATATAATTGCATTAATTGAGTGCTACAAGGGTCATCCTTGTGATGCACAAGGATGACCCTTGTATGATTGATAGTAATTTGATGGAAAAAATAGTAAGCTTGTGCAAAAGGCGGGGGTTTGTGTTCCCGTCTTCGGAAATCTACGGCGGCTTGGCCAATACTTACGATTACGGCCCGGCCGGAGTGGAGTTAAAAAAGAACATTTCCGATGCCTGGTGGCAATATTTTGTGCGGAGCAGGCCCGACATGGTTGGTTTGGATTCTTCTATAATTTTGCATCCCAAAGTTTGGGAAGCTTCCGGCCACGTGGCCAGTTTTGCGGACGCGCTGGTGGACTGCAAAAATTGCAAATTCCGGACGCGCGCCGACCATTTGATTGAGGAAGCCTTGCCGAACGTTAAGGCCGAAGGCAAAACCGAAAAAGAATTGGATAAAATAATCGAAGAGCATAAAATAAAATGCCCCAACTGCGGCAAGTTCGCCTGGACAGCCGTGCGCCGGTTTAACTTATTGTTCGAAACCAAAATCGGCATCGTGGAAGAGTCGCAAAGCAAGGTTTACCTGCGCGGAGAAACGGCGCAGGGGATTTTTGTGTCGTTTAAAAATATTGTCGATTCCAACCGCGTGCGCCTGCCTTTCGGGGTAGGGCAGTGGGGCAAGAGTTTCCGCAACGAAATCACCAAAGGCAATTTTATTTTTCGCACTTTGGAATTTGAGCAAGCGGAAATAGAATATTTTTTCGATCCCGAAAGCAACAACTGGGAGGAATTGTTTGAAGCGTGGAAAAAAGACATGTGGCAGTTTGTTACGAAAATTTTAGGTATTAAGGAAGCCAATTTGCGCTGGCGCGAGCATGGCAACGAGGAAAGAAGCTTTTACAGCAAGCGCACCGAAGATTTGGAATACAATTTTCCGTTCGGCTTCAAGGAGCTGTGGGGTTTGGCGTACCGCACCAATTACGATTTAAAGCAGCATATTAAACACAGCGGCCAGGAACTTTCCTATACCTACCCGCAGTCGGGTAAAAAAATCGTGCCGCACGTAATTGAGCCGGCAGTTGGTATTAACCGCCTGATGGCTATGGTGCTTTTAGATGCCTATCGGGAAGAGGAGGATCGTGTTTATTTGGCCCTGCCGCCGCGCTTGGCGCCCTATAAAGCGGCGGTATTTCCGCTTTTGGCTAATAAGCCGCAGCTGGTGGAAAAAGCTAAAGAGGTTTATGCTCATCTGTCGCCGCATTTTACTACTGCCTGGGACGACCGGGGCAACGTAGGCAAAAGGTATTACAGCCAGGATGAAATCGGCACCCCGTACTGCATTACCGTGGACTTCCAGTCTTTGGAGGACGGTACGGTCACGGTGCGCGACCGCGACACCAAGGAGCAGCCGAGGGTAAAAATAACGGAATTGGCCGACTATATTAAAAAGCAGATTGATGCATAGCTTCCGCCTCAAGAAACTTCAGGCGCGGTTGAGAAATCCCATCTTGATCAAAAAGAAAGAAAATCTGCTTTACCTCACAGACAGGTCTTTTATGAATGGTTATTTGTTGGTGCCGCCGCAGAGTGCTAAGGGTCAAGGGCTAAGGATTAAGGCGGTATTTTTCGGCGACGGGCTTGAAAAGGTGGAAGGAATCCACTCCAATGTTCTCAAGAATATTGGAATATATTTGCTGCGTTATCGTCAGTTGGAGATAGAGGATGTGTTGAGTTTTGCCGAGTATAAATATTTAAGGTTAAAGATTAATGATAAAAGATTAAAGATAAAACCTATCCGGAGTCCGGTGGATGAGCTGCGGCAGGTGAAAGATACATCGGAAATTTCAAAAATCAGGAAGTCCATGCAAATAGTGCAGGCGGTTTTTGCCAAAGCCCGCAAGGAAATAAAAAAGCCCGGGATAACCGAGGTCAAACTGGCGCGGTACATTGCTTCGCTTGGGCTTAAGAGCGGCGCTGAGGACGTATCTTTTCCGGCCATTGTGGCCAGCGGCCAAAATGCCGCCGTGCCGCACCATGTGCCGACAAATAAAAAAATCAGGGCAGGGGAATCCGTCATCATCGACTTCGGTTTTAAATACCAAGGCTATTGCAGCGACTTTACCAGGACCGTATTTTTAAAAAAAGTCGGATCAAGAAAACTGGAAACTGCGTATAACCAGGTAGAGAAGGCTTATATTGAATCAATACGGTGTATTGATGGCGCTCTTCAGGGGCTTCCCCTGAAGAGCGCCATCAGGGGGGCGGTGGCCGGCGATGTCTACCAAAAAGCAGCGGATATCCTGGCAGAAAAAAAACTGGATAAATATTTTATCCATTCCCTGGGGCACGGCACGGGCCTGGAGATCCACGAACTGCCTAATTTGTCGCCCGGGTCAAATAGCGTCTTAAAGGACGGCATGGTCTTTTCCATTGAGCCTGGCGTATATATGCCAAAAACAGGTGGCATAAGAATAGAAGATTTGGTATATTTAGAAAAAGGAAAAGCTGAGAAGTTCGTTAAAGTCAGCACGCAATTAAAAGACAATATTTTATGACAAAAATCTCGGCGGCCCGGCCGGAATCGGAAGATAAAAATCCGGCCATAGAAAGATTGGCCGGATTGGCGGGAAGATTGGAGCAGGCTCTCCAAGAAAATTCCGGCAAAAATTCTGATTGGGAGAATAGCGCAAGAAACAAAATAGTTGTGCTGAAGTTAGCCATAGACACAATCCGCATGCACGAGGAACTGCCCCCCGGCATGAGTTTGAAGGATTTGACAGACTCGGCGGAAAAAATAATCGGGCATGCATAGCATTCAGGCAAATATATTTATGGGGGAGTTTGAAACGCATAACGAAGAACAATTTAAGATCAGGCTGGCTTTTTTAATGGAAGCCGCCAGTTATGTTTATGCCGATGCGGATAGTTTGACGGATCGCGATGAAGCAGAATTTCATTTTATCGCCGGAATGTACGAAGTTTTAAGCCAGGAGTTGGAAGAGGGGCAGGCTGCAGATATGGAAGATAAAATTTCCAATTTGGATAAACGAATAAAAAATTTTATTAGTAACATTGGAAAAACACCCGATGCGATACAATAAGACAATGCTAAAAAACGGCCTAACCATTCTGGAAGTCCCCGGCCATGATGCCGAGAGCGTGGTGGTGGATTTTTTTGTTAAGACCGGCTCAAGGAGCGAAGCGCCCCACGAAAACGGCATTTCCCATTTTTTGGAACATTTTTTGTTTAAGGGTACGAAAAAATACCCTTCGGCTCTGGCGATTTCCAGCATGGTTGACGCCATTGGCGGAGAGATGAATGCCAATACGGGCAAGGAGCATACCCAATTTTACATTAAAGCCGCGGCCAAGCATCTGCCTTTGATTTTTGAACTGCTCACGGACATGATCCAAAACCCGCTGCTTGACCCGCTGGAGCTGGAAAAGGAAAAGGGCGTAATCGTGGAAGAAATCAATATGTACAAGGATACCCCCATGTACAATATTGAAAATATCCTGGAACAGGCCATGTGGCCGAAGGACGCTCTGGGTCGGGACATTGCCGGCACTAAGGAGATTGTAACCAAGTTCACCAGCGATATGTTTAAGGGCTACATTTCCAGGCATTACCAGGCGCCCAATATGATTTTGGGCATTTCCGGAAAGTACAATCCAAAGCAGCTGAAAGGGCTCATAAATAAATACTGGAAAAATTATCCGAGAAAAAAATTCCACGGCTGGCACCCGGTTAAAGACAGACAGGCTTCGCCGCGCCTTAAGCTGGAATATAAAGATACCGAACAGGCGCATTTGGCCATGGGTTTTAAAGCGCTGGCTTACAAAGACAAACGCAAGTATGCGCAGACCGTGCTGTCCAGCATTTTAAGCGGCGGCATGTCCTCCCGCCTGTTTATGGAAGTTAGGGAGAAGCGGGGGCTGGCCTATTACGTGTCCACATCAGGTTCGTCGTACCATGATACCGGAAACTTTACCGTGCGCGCGGGCGTGCAGGTGGATAAAATAGAGGAAGCCATCCAAGTCATCAAAAACGAGCTTAAAAAAATCAGCAGCGAGCCCGTGGGGGAAGCGGAGCTGAATAAGGTCAAGGAATATTTGAAAGGCCGCACTACCCTGGCTTTGGAAGACAACCAAAACCGGTTGGCCTGGTATTTGGATGATGTGGCTTTTTATCCCAAAGTTTCCACCCCGGCAGAGGCTTACAAGGCTATTGACGCGGTGACCCCGGCGCAGGTCCGGGCTTTAGCCAAAGAGCTGTTTACAAATAAAAAAATGACCCTGGCGGTAATCGGACCGTACAAGAGCGAGGAAAAATTTAAAAAACCGCTGCATGTTTAAAATCGGCTGTCATGTATCCGTAGCCGGAGGGGTATTTAACGCGCCGGAGCGCGCGGCGGTTTTAGGCTGCGAAACGTTCCAAATTTTTACCCGCAGCCCCCAGGGCGGGCCGGCCAATCCCATTGACGATTCGATGATTGAAAGATTTAAGATTGAAATGCAAAAATATGGGTTTGACGATTTCGTCGCGCATTGCCCGTATTACATCAACTTCGGCAGCGGCAAGCCCCAAACTTATCACGGTTCCATATCGATCGTGCGGGGAGAGCTGGAGCGGGCCAGTCTTTTGGGCGCTTCTTATGTCATGTTCCATACCGGCAGCGGCAAGGATCTGGGCAAGGCCAAAGCCATCAAGCAAGCCCGAGAGGGTTTGGAAAAAGTTCTGGACGGGTATAAAGGGTCTTCGCAATTACTGGTTGAGATTGCGGCCGGGGCCGGGGAAATTTTGGGGGATACATTTGAGGAAATCGCGGAAATTATGGAGCCCGTAAAAAAGCATAAAGGTTTTGGCGGGGTGTGTTTTGATACCCAGCATGCCTGGGCCTCGGGATACGACATAACCAAAGCCGATTGGGCGGCTCAGTTTGATGAGGCGATTGGCTTAAAATGGCTGAAAATGAGCCATATTAACGATTCCAAAGTAGAATTAGGAGCACGGAAAGACAGGCATGAGCATATTGGGGAAGGGTTGATTGGGAAGAAGGGTTTTGGGGAATTTTTTAAAAATATTAGTAAAGGATTAAAGATTAAGGATAAAGGATTCGCCATGCCCTTGATTTTGGAAACTGAGCATGATAAAGTGGAAGCAGACATTAAAATTTTAAAGTCCTTGAGGGATGGGATTTAGAAATAAAAGGAACAGTATGAGCGAGATTGATATGTTAAAATTTGAGAAGAATTACGCAGGCTCTGCGCCATCCAAAACGGAAAAACCTGACCTTGTCGCAATTTGGGTTGAGGCCAGACACCATCTTGCAGAAAAAATAAGGACTGCCACCCTAAAGGAAGCAATAGAGTACCAAAAAAATCTTTTAGCATTACAGGAGACCGCAACGCAATAATATGGACGACAAACTACAAAATATTATCCATTTAATCCAGGCCTCCCCGCTGGATTCTACAATTAAAGATATTCTTATACGCGATCTGGAAAATGAAGGTTTGTCGGATTTCTTGCGCGAACAAATAAAAGCTTACTGCCTGGAAGGCCTAAAACAGATTGACGAAAAGATTGCCGCAGCAAAAAAAGAGTTGGAGCAGTCTGAGACTCAGCAGCCATCCGCTTAAAGCGGATGGTTTTTTGTTTATAAATATGGTAGAATTAGGCTGCTAACGTATTCTTATGCAATTTAAAGAACCGGAAAATTCAACCAAAATAATTTTAAAAGTGGTGTTCGTGGTTTTGGCTTTGGCTTTTTTGTGGGTCATCCGCGACATTATTTTAATTTTGCTTTTTTCGCTGATTTTAGCTTCGGCTCTGGATCCGCTAGTGGATTATTTCAGCGAAAAAAAAGTGCCCCGGGCGGTAAGCGTTTTAACGGTATATATTTTGGTGCTCAGCGTTGCCGCTGTGGTAATTTATTTGCTGATTCCGCCGCTAATAGAACAGTTTTCGGTGTTGCGCGATAATTTGCCGGGTTATTACGAGGCCTTGCGAGAACGTCTTGGCTCTACTATTTTAGGCAATTTGGATTTAAGCGAATCTTTCAAGCAGATATTTGCTTCGGGAGGAGGATCTTTTGTGGTGCAAACTTTCGGGGTGTTCAACGGTTTTTTGACTTTTATATCGGTCTTGGTCATTTCGTTTTATCTGGTGGCGGAAGAAAAAGGCATGAAGCAGTTCATTTCGGCCTTGTTGCCCGAAAGCCAGCAGGAATTCACAATGGGTCTGGTAGAAAAAATCCAGAAAAAAATGGGGCTCTGGGTCTTAGGGCAGCTTATTTTAAGTTTTGCTATCTTTATTTTTAGCTGGATTGGCCTTTCCGTCCTCGGGGTAAAATATGCTTTGTTTCTGGCTCTTTTAGCCGGCCTGCTTGAGGTTGTCCCGTACATCGGGCCGTTTTTATCTGCCATCCCGGCTGTGTTATTTGCTCTTATACAAAATCCTACTTTGGCCTTAGTGGTGGCAATTCTTTACGTGGTTATTCAAAAGACCGAAGGGTATGTGCTGGTGCCGAAGATTATGCAAAAAACCGTAGGCACTTCGCCTCTGGTCGTTTTAATATCCCTGCTCGTGGGTTTTAAACTGGCAGGCGTGGTGGGGCTGCTGATTGCGGTGCCCCTAGTCAGCGCGGTAACAGTGGTAATCGGGGAAGTTTGGCCGAATAAGCCGGAAGAGGGAGCTAAATAGCAGATTTGAGAAAAAACATAAATATCGCTATAATAAATAGGCTTTTAAGCCTTTTTATTATGTCCGATAAATTTTACATCACCACAACTTTACCTTATGTAAATTCCGACCCGCACCTGGGGTTTGCTTTGGAAATGGCGCAGGCCGACTGCATTGCCAGATACCAAAAAATTTCCGGAAAAGAAGTTTTTTTCAATACCGGCACAGACGAGCATGGGCAGAAAATTTACCAGAAAGCAGTGGATCGGGGGATTACGCCCCAGGCATACTGCGACGAATACGCAGCCAAATTCAAACAGCTGATTCCCGCTTTGGGCATTTTGCCAGGAATTCATTTTATTCGCACCACCGACGAAAAACACATTCGGGCCTGCCAGGAGTTTTGGAAGTTATGCGAAAAGAACGGGGATATTTACAAGCAAAAATATATTGTGAAATATTGCGTGGGCTGCGAACTGGAGAAAACGGATTCCGAGCTGGAAAACGGCAAGTGCCCCATACACCCTAATTTGGAATTGGAGCTGCGGGATGAAGAAAATTATTTTTTCCGTTTTTCCAGGTACGCGGAGAAGCTTTCGGAAATGTATCGCAGCAATCCGGATTTTGTAGTGCCGGATTTTAGGTTTAATGAAATACGGGAATTCGTCAACCGCGGGCTTTCGGATTTTTCCATTTCAAGGCTCAAGGAAAAAATGCCCTGGGGAGTGCCGGTGCCCGGGGATGATGCGCAGGTAATGTATGTATGGTTTGATGCGCTGATTAACTATATTTCGACTTTGGGATGGCCTGGGATCATGACCCATGAAACACGTAATATGCAGCAGAAAAATTTACTACATGCCACAAGTTCCATATTTCAAGATTTTTGGCCGGGTATTCAAATCGCCGGCAAAGACAATTTGCGCCAGC
This sequence comes from bacterium, assembly GCA_021847435.1. GTDB lineage: Bacteria > Patescibacteriota > Doudnabacteria > UBA920 > UBA920 > PALSA-1336. The sequence goes on along the minus strand of JAJZRC010000008.1, from coordinate 7,405 downwards.
AGTCGGCCATGTGGCAGGCAATGCTTATGTCAGCCGGCCTGCCAAACTCCAAGCAAATAATCATTCACGGTTTTATTAATTCCGGCGGGCAAAAAATGTCCAAGTCCCTGGGCAATGTGGCGGACCCGTACGAAATTTTATCCAAGCTGCGGGAAAAAGGGCTGTCTTTGGAACAATCCACGGATGCCTTGCGCTATTATCTGTTGCGGGAAATCCCGACTTTTGAAGACGGGGATTACACCTGGGAAAGATTCATTGAAGTTTATAATGCGGGACTGGCGAACGGAATCGGCAACCTTTGCTCGCGGATTTTGAAAATGGCAAAAAATTTGGGGCTGGAGTGGAGCGATTCTTACAAAGAACAGGTTTTTAAAACGCAAGGATATTACGATTATTTAGACCGCTATGAGCTGCGCAGCGCGGCAAACGAGCTGTGGTCTTTAATCAGCGAATTGGATTCTTATATCCAGAAGAACGAGCCTTTCAAGCTGGCCAAGACCGATCCTTCAAAAGCTAAAGAGCAGGTGGGGTATTTGGTTAACGGCTTGTTGCAGATTGGCCATATGCTGCAGCCGATGCTGCCGGCAACATCCGAAAAGATTTTAAAATTTTATACTTCGGACGATATTCCTAAACTATTTCCAAGAATATAAGCATGAGAGACGAACTGTCGGTCAACCATTTTGAGCTCAAAATACAATACGAGTCAGAGCAGCGGCTTGCAAGGGAAAAGCCTGGAAGACAACGGCTGAAGTTTGTTGGTCTGGCTTTGGAAGACTTAAACAAGCATCGAGTAGTTTGGGATTTAGGTGCGGGGGAAGGTTATGTCGCTAGAGCGGTTAAGGCGGCTAATTCGCCAAGCAGGGTTGTGTCTATGGATATTTTGCCTCCTTCCAAAGAGATTATTGACCAGCATTTGCCTTTTTTCCAATTTGATTTGACTCAGGCAAAGCAATGGCCTGATGCGTCGGTGGTCGGCAGGCCTTCTTTAGCCATTAGCAAACAGGGCCCGCTGTTTATTGCGCAAAAAGAAAGTGCTGCGAGGGAATTTTTGCAAACTGTGCTAAACCGCCTGGAAACGGGAGGGGAATTCAGGGCATATCCCGCCAGGTTTAATTTTAAGATGTTGGAATCATTCGGCGATAGTGCGGAGTTTTGGAGGATAAAAAATCTTGATTTAAAACAGCTGCTCCAAAGCGAAGAAAATAATGAGATTAATTTGCATGCGAATCAGGCAACTGCCGAATGGCTGAAAAAAAATCAGTTTAAATTTAAAAATGGGACAATTCAAGATTTTCAAGGGTCTTCGGCTAATGGGGAGTATCTGATTTTTACTAAGTAGATAAAGAACAGCCGCCGGGACCCTGGTGGAATCCGCGGCGGCAGGCTGCTGGCTGTTCCTCAGGCGGTGGCCTGGGGTTCAGGATCGGGAACGGTTTTGGCCGCAGGTGTGGCACCCTGCATCATCAGGGTTTCCAGTTCGGGCTTGTGGCCAAAAACCGCCTGCTGCGGTCTGGGGCACGATTCCAGCAAATGCAGGGCGAGTTTATTTTCTTTTTCCAACTCTTTTTCCTCCCTCAAATTTACACCTTCCACTTCCGGTGCTTGTCGTAAAGTTTAGATTAAGTAATACCATAAGTCAATGCTTATAGACACCCATGCCCATGTGAATTTCCGATCCTTTAAGGACGATGCGGAACAAACCCTTAAGAGGGCTTTGGACGCTGGTATTTTTGTGGTGAATGTGGGTTCGCAGATTGATACTTCCCGCCAAGCCGCGGAGTTGGCAGGCAAGTTTCCAGAAGGCGTGTACGCGGCCATCGGCCTGCATCCGGAACATACCCATTCCCAGTATGTGGATGAAGAGGAAACGCATTTTAAAACCCGCGAGGAAGATTTTAACGAGAGCTGGTATGAGGAATTGGTCGCGCATCCCAAAGTGGTTGGCATAGGGGAGTGCGGGCTGGATTATTACCGCCTGCCTGAGAATGTCTCTTTGCACGAGCAGGTCAAGCAAAAACAGATTGAAGTATTTAAAAAACAGATTCGTTTCGCAAAAAAACATAATAAAGCGCTGATTGTGCACAGCCGGCCGGAAAAAGGGAGCGATGAGCTTTATGAGCATATGCTGCAGATTTTTGCAGAGGAAGAAATTAAAAAACTGAGGTTTGTTGTTCATAGCTATACGCACACCCCGGAATTTCTGCAGAAGTTTTTGGATTTGGGCGCTTTCGTGTCTTTTAACGGCATTATTACCTTTGACAAGACCGGCAATATGGAAGAGTTGGTAAAAATGGCGCCGCTTGATAGAATACTTCTGGAAACCGATTGTCCGTATTTGGCGCCAATACCCATGCGCGGCAAAAGAAATGAGCCTGGCTATGTCCGGTTTGTAGCCGAACACTTGGCCAAGCTCAAAGGGGTAGAACTTCAAGAGGCGGAAAATCTCACCACCCGCAACGCGAAAACCCTGTTTGGGATTTAAACCGCGGGTTCGTCGCCGGGGGAGATGCGCAGGGCTTTCAGGAATTTTTTATCTTGACGGTTCCACTGGATTTTTACCTGCGGCTGATGATTCGGCGAGCTGGAATCAGGTTTCGGGGTTTCCGGTTCCTCGTTAGTTTCTTCTCTGATGGCGCTGAAACCGATTGTGGCTTCCAGAACCAGGAAAGTATCATAACCGGCCTTTCTGATAGCAACAACTGCCGCGCCGATGCGGTCGGAATCGGAAAGTGTTTCGTTGATTGCCGCGCCCAGTTCCAGCATAAGTTCTTGCAGTCTCTCGTCCATTTCGGCCTCCTTGTTTAGCAATTATAGTCCAAATAATTTTTTAGTCAATTAATCCATGCCAATTAAAAAATACAACCCGGCCCAAATTGAAGCCAAGTGGCAGAAAATTTGGCAATTAAAGAAAATTTTTAATGCCAGGGATTTGAGCAAGAAAGAGAAGAAGTTTGTCCTGGCGGAATTCCCTTATCCTTCGGGGGCGGGTTTGCACATGGGCCATTTGCGCCCCTATGTGGCGGGCGACGTGTACAGCCGTTTTTTGCGCATGAAAGGTTTTGAGACTTTATACCCAATCGGGTGGGATGCGTTTGGGCTCCCTGCGGAAAACTATGCCTTAAAAATGGGCGTACATCCTTCCATAACCACCAAAAAAAACATCGCGAATGCCAAAAAACAAATGTTGTCCTGGGGGCTTTCTTTTGACTGGTCGAGAGAAATTAATACCACCGACCCCGATTACTACAAGTGGACCCAGCGGCTGTTTTTGCAGTTTTACAAAGCGGGATTGGCGTACGAAGCCACCGGCTTGATTAACTGGTGCCCTAAAGATAAGACCGGGCTGGCCAATGAGGAAGTGATTGATGGCAGATGCGAGCGCTGCGGTACGGCAGTCATAAAAAAAGAGCTGCGCCAATGGTATCTGAAAATTACCGCCTATGCGGAAAAATTGCTGGAAGGCTTAAAAAATTTGCCCGAATGGCCCCAAGCCGTCAAGCTTCAGCAGGAGAATTGGATAGGAAAGTCAGTTGGCGCGGAGATTTCCTTTGATGTCATTCCGAGCGCATCCGAGGAATCGCTTAAAGTCGGGAGTTTAAGGGATCCCTCCACTTCGGTCGGGATGACAAACTATATTATCTTGCATGGCCGCAACGGCTCGCCGGACAGTCATACATTTCCTTGGCTTAGAAAATCTTTGGAAGATAAAGGGTACAAGGTTCAGGCCCCTGCTTTGCCGAACGCAGAAGAACCCGATGATGAAGAGCAAGCGGATTATGTTGTAAAAAAATGCGAGATAAACGAAAATACTGTAATTATTGGCCATTCTTTTGGCGGTGTAGTGGCTTTAAGATTGTTGGAAAGAGGGATAAAATTGAAAAAAGTTTTTTTGCTCTGCACCCCGTATTCAGGAAAATTTTTAGACAATAAAAAAAGGGCTTCTGTTACGAAGGCCTGCAAAAAAGGGTTTGACTTTAAAAAGATTAAAGAAAATGCTTCAGATTTCGGTTTGTTGTACGATACAACTGATTATGTTGTTCCGATGTCTGACGGGGAATCTTTTGCCGAAAAATTAGAGACTAATGTTATAAAGATCAAAGGCGCAGAGCCGCACTTGAGTGGCTTGGAAGAACCTGGTGTTTTAAAAGAAGTTTCTCCATCAATTGAGATTTTCACCACCAGGCCGGATACGATTTTTGGAGCGACGTATATGGTGGTGGCTCCGGAACATCCGCTGATAGAGAATTTTAAAGCTCAAATTACAAATTTCAAAGAGGTGCGGAAATACGTTGAAAAAGCGAAGCAGAAAGCGGAAATGGAAAGAACCGCGGAAGGCAAGGAAAAAACCGGCGTGGAATTAAAGGGGATTAAGGCAATTAACCCGGCCACCAAGGAAGAAATTCCCGTGTGGGTGGCAGACTATGTGCTTTGGGGTTATGGAACCGGTGCGATTATGGCCGTGCCGGCGCACGACAGCCGGGATTTTGAGTTCGCCAAGAAATACCATTTGTCTATTGTCCAGGTGGTGCAGACTGATATAATTGAAGCGGAATCCGCCGCAACTGAATACGGCATCGTAATTAATTCCGGAAAATTTAACGGCTTGAAATCCGAAGAAGCCATTCCCAAAATGGCGGAGGAATTCGGGAAAATGGCCGTACAGTACAAGCTGCGCGACTGGGTGTTTTCCCGCCAGCGCTACTGGGGAGAACCAATTCCTTTAATCCACTGCGAAGACTGCGGGGTAGTGCCGGTGCCGGACAAAGACCTGCCGGTAAAACTGCCTAATGTCAAAAAATATGAGCCGACAGGGACGGGCGAGTCGCCTTTGGCCAATATGACAAGCTGGCTCAAAACCAAATGCCCCAAGTGTAAAAAAATGGCCTGGCGCGAAACCAATACCATGCCCCAGTGGGCTGGCAGTAGCTGGTATTGGTTGAGGTATGCCGACCCCAAGAATTCCAAGAAATTAGCAGACATGAAAAAATTGAAATACTGGCAGCCGGTAGACGTTTATTTCGGCGGCATGGAGCATACGACTTTGCATTTGCTGTATAGCCGTTTTTGGAATTTGTTTTTATACGACCAGGGCCTGGTAACCGAGCGCGAGCCTTACAAAAAGCGCCAGCCGCACGGCATTGTGCTTGCCGCAGACGGGGAAAAAATGTCCAAGAGCCGCGGCAACGTGGTGGATCCGCAGGAAATCGTCAAAGGTTTCGGCGCGGACACTTTGCGCATGTACGAAATGTTTTTGGGCCCGCACGAGCTGTCCGTTTCCTGGAACGACCAGGGCGTGGTCGGCGTTAAGAGGTTTTTGGACAGAGTGTGGGAGTGGGGAAATCTAGTAATAAGCAACAAGAAACAAGTAACAAGTAACACAGAGAAGGCGGAGAAGCTGCTGCATAGATTAATAAAGAAAATTACCGAAGACATTGAAAATTTCCGGTTTAATACCTCCATTTCATCTTTTATGGAATTTCATAACCAGGTGAAGGGAGAAACAGTGGATAGGGAATATCTGCAGGTTTTTTTGAAATTGCTATACCCATTTGCTCCCCATATTGCCGAAGAGTTGAACGAAATGCTGGGCGGCAAGAAATCTTTGCAGCTGGAAGCCTGGCCGGAGTTTGACCCGCAAAAGCTCAGCGATGCCCTGACGGATATCGTGGTGCAGATTAACGGCAGAGTTAAAGGCAAGGTCCGGCTGTCGCCGGAAGCTTCCGAAGACGAAGTGAAAGCCAAGGCTTTGGAATTGCCAGCGGTGAAGCAGGCCCTGGTGCAGGAAACGGTAAAACGGGCGATTTATATTAAAGGACGGCTGATTAATTTGGTAATATAGAAGCTTTTAGGAATATATGAAGAATAATAAAGAGCAGTTAAAAATTTTGAAATTTCTGCATCAAGCCGAGAAATTGAAAACACTTCTTCGTCACTCCTGGCTTTCCTCCGGCAGGCGAGAGAGCGTGGCCGAACATACCTGGCGCCTTTTGCTCATGGCTTTGGTGTTGAACGGGTATTTGAAAAAGAAAGTGAATTTGGAAAAAATCCTAAAAATTCTCATAGTTCATGATATTTGCGAGATTTACGCCGGGGATACCTGGGCGTGGAAGTCTAAAATGCAAAAAGCAGGCAAACATGAAAAAGAGAAAGCGGGCATGCACAAACTTTTAAAGAGCCTGCCGTTCAAACAGGCAAAAGAAATTTATACATTGTGGGATGAGTACGGAAAGGCAGCGAGCCCGGAGGCTAAATTTGCCAAGTCCTTGGATAAAATTGAGGCCAAAATCCAGCATAATGAGGGGCACATCAAACACTGGAATAAAAAAGAAAAGGTCTTTAATCTGGTGTACGGCGAAGAATGGTGTAAATTTGATGAATTTATTCATTCTTTTTGGAAGCTCAGCAGAGATGAGGCGGCTTTAAAAGTAAAAACCAATGAGCATTTTTAATCGGATGTCATCCCACACTTGATGCGGGATCTGAGGGTAATAGATTCCGGATAACTCTTGGCGGTTTCCGGAATGACAAAAAATACATGATTATCCTTGATTACAATAAAAAGAGGCATAAAGAAATTATCCACGCTAGCGTGGAAGCTTTGAAGCAGGGGAAGATTGTGGCTTATCCAACAGACACATCATACGGACTTGCTGCTGATTCGGGTAATATCAAAGCGGTGAATAAACTTTATGCCGTAAAAGAGCGAGAGGGTAAAAAGCCGGTACATGTTGTTGTGCCTTCTTTAAGTTATGCTAAAAAAATCGTTGTATGGAATAAATTGGCAACAAAATTGGCTAGTAAGTTTTTGCCAGGACCGCTGACATTAGTTTTAAAATTAAAAGTAAAATGCAAGGGTTTAAAGAAGTTGTCAGCAGATACGGGATTTCTAGGTATTCGGTATCCTAAAAATCAAATCTCTTTGGATTTAGCAAGGGTTTTAAAGCGACCCGTCACTTCTGCCAGTGCTAATCCTCCCGCTGGACAAGGCTGGGACGATAGTTATTCGTGCGATGATATTATTAGACAGTTTAAAGAAAAGAAGTGTAAACCTGACATTATTATCAATGCAGGGAAGCTGCCTAAGAGAAAACCGTCAACATTAATCAAGATTAATCAAGACCAAACAATACAAATATTACGGACAGGGCCCATCTCCGAACAGAGTATTAAGAAATTCATAATTCATAATTCATAATTCATAATTCATAATGCTATAAATTAATTGCAAGTGCTAGGATTAGACTAAGGACAAAACAATTAAAGGAAAGGAGTAATTATGTCTAGTGCTAACACCTGCATTGGAGTCGATCTCCACAAGAAGACTTGTTACATGACGGTCATGGATAAAGCGGGTAAGGTTTCCAAGCAGACAGAGATTAAAAATGAGCGGGAGGAAATTGAC
>JAJZRC010000007.1 GCA_021847435.1 bacterium | reverse complement strand
GATCTCTGTCAGCACTAAACAAAATATTGCCGCCATTAGAACGAACAACAATATCGTCAGCAATAGCCCCCGATACCCAATCACCAGCATTCGTTGACATACCAAACAAACCCTTCATATCTCCCGCAGTATTGCGCAAATTATAAGCGGGGGCGACATTTGTATTTCCTTGGAGCGACACCCCCCCTCCATTCGCCTCAGCCACAATATGTAATCTATTTACTGGCCCCGTCGTCCCGATGCCGACGTTGCCAGAAGAAATCGCATTGGTAGTAGTGGATAAGTTAGTGCCAAAAATTAAACCGCCGATATTCAAAAAATTGGATGTGGTAGTAGCCGGCGTCCAAGCGTTGTAGCCAAGCAGAATGTTGTAAGAGCCGGTTGTGGGGGAATAGGTTGCATCATAACCGGAACCATAACCCAGCATAGTATTACCGAGACCTGTATTTATTCTATACCCCGAATAAGCGCCTATTACCGTATTATATCTATCCGCACCGGTATCAATACTATTCCCCGCATAATATCCGAGTGCCGCACCATATCTCATGCCCTTAGCATAATTTCCCACAGCTGCGCCATAATTATAACCAGAAGCAGAAAAGCCCACAGCCGCTCCGTAAGAACTGCCATTTGTATAGGATCCAACAGCCGCTCCGTAAGAAACACCATTTGTACCATATCCAACTGCGGTGCCATAATTATAACCGGAAGCAGAATAGCCTACAGCCGCTCCGGAAGTGTTGCCATTCGCGCTACTTCCGACGGCAACTCCACTACTAGGACCCCATGCAGAGTATCCTATCGCGGTTCCATAGTCATACGCGTTGGCGTTATATCCTATCGCGGTTCCACTGTTATAACTATTAGCAGAGTAACCCATGGACACATTCCGATCAGTACTTATACTTGTACCAACATTTCCAGATACCCAGTTCGTTCCATCAAAAATATATTCGCGCGTTGATTGACTGTAAATATAATCCAACACGGTTGTTCCTTGATAAATTTGAAGATAAAAGGCACTACCAGAAACATCGTTGTATCTAATTACAAACCTGTCTCCGCTCCTGGCTGTGGATGTGGCTAAAGTAATTGTTCTGTACGCTAGTCCGCTTAGCCACTGATACATTTTATCAACACCTGAAGTCAGAGTTTTGTTGGCAGACAACGTTTCTATATTTATCCCAACACTCAGCGAAGTGCCGGCTCTTAAATTGCCATTGACGTCCAAAGTGTAAGCGGGACTCGTCGTCCCAATCCCGACGTTGCCTTGATTTGTAATTACCATTTTTCCATTTCCCGTTGAATCAAACGCGGAGAAAATATCAGACCCCGAACCTTGCACGACTAATCTCGCAGCCACCGTACTCGTCCCAATGCCGACGCTGCCCTTTAGTATCGTTTTATCAATACTATCATTTCCCAATACTACAGTGTTTGAACCTGCACCAATGGCATTATATCCAATAACAATTTCATTAGCGCCCCCGTCAGCATAAGCTTTGGTAGATCTGCCTAGGTACACACTGGTTCCACTGGTTTGATTGGGAGATGCACCGTTTGCAAGAAATCTTCCTGCCTCATGACCAACAGCGGTATTATCGTCTCCAGAAGTATTGTAATAAAGAGCTCCATAACCTGTGGCGGAATTTCTAAAACCATCGCTGTTAGAATAAAGAGTATAAAGACCTAAAGCCGTATTCTCATAACCAGAAGTATTATTAGAAAGTGAACCGTAGCCTACAGCAGTATTAAAGTATCCAGTAGTATTTGAGTATAGAGAACGCCAGCCTACACCAGTATTAGAATCAGCGGTAGCAGTCTTACCGGTAGAGTTATTGGCGGAACCCGCTTGATAACCTATGTATGTATTAAGTTGACCTAAATCATACTTACCAGCCTGATAACCAACGAGAGTTTTCGAATCAACATTTGAGAAAGATACTAAATCATAAACTTGAATTAGGTTATTTGGACTCGTCGTCCCGATGCCGACGTTGCCCGCTTGAGTAAGTGTGAGCAACGTCGAACCACTAGAAGAAGCTATGGCAAAAGGATTAACCCCACCTTTGCCTTGAACAAACAGGGTGGCAGAAGGAGAAGTTGTGCCGATGCCAATTAAGTCTGTGGAAGTAGCGTTATAAATAAGGCCATTGCCAACTGTCCACGCTCCCATGGTTTGGGTGGTATTTAAAGTATTGCCATTAAAGGAAAGTCCGGAACCTAATATTACAGAGGAAAGATTTTTACCGCTATCTGACATAATCAAAGAAGAAGATGTGAGAGTAGCGAGGTTAACATTGCCCGTAATAAACGCGTTTCCGACAACGGTTAATAATTGTGCCGGCGTGGTTGTGCCTAATCCTAAACGGTTGTTTGTATCATCCCAATAAAAATTACTGTTATCTTCAGCCAAACCGCTCGCGCCTTGGAAAACCACGCTGCCCGCTGTTAGGCCCGGGTTAAGGCCGGTAACGGTTAAGCCGGCGATGGTGGTGGAACCGGTTAAATTTACAGAGCCGGAAACAGTAAGCGATGATAGCGTGGATGTAGCGGCCGAGAACGTGCCGGAGATGGTTGTGTTGCCGCTTACAGATAATGCAGATGCTAAAGTAGCGGCGCCAGTGACATTAAGGGTTTCGTTTACTTTGGCGGTGTCGGCAGTAAAACCCTTAGAAGACAAATAGGTAACTCCCGCAAGGGAGCCGCCGGAATTACCATTGGACTGAGTGGAAGGGATGTAGCTGGTAATTGGCGTGCCGCCAATTACACTTGTTGTCTTGCCGTAGTCATTATTGACCATGCCGTTGGGGCCGCTAAAACCGGGGAAAAATCCGCTTTCTCCCTTGTCGCCTTTTTGTCCTTTAAATTTTCCTTCAGTTAAATACTGATTGAGCCTTGAGTCAATAAGTTGGTTTATATAATTTGGATCGACAGCTGAAATGGTTTCGCCTAAGACACGCGGCTCGTTGTGATATAATGAAGCCTGGTGGGCCTGGTCAGGTGGCGAGCTCCGCTTTGACATCGGAGTCTCGGGGGTTCGATTCCCCTCAGGTCCACCACTTGACAAATTTCTGGCATCTGATATACTTTTATTAGATGTCAAAGCGGAGCTTTCAGTCACCGACTGAGATCCCAAAGCCGCCTCGAAAGAGGCGGCTTTTTTATTGTCAAAATCATTCCTTGCCAATTTATCCAGTAAGCCGACATTAGACTCTAAACCATTCCACGCGTTGGACGCGAGCTGTTTTGAAAGACTAACTTGTTCCGCTAAAGAATTTTTTTGTATCTTTGTAAAATTCCCCAAGCCGGATTTGTAGAACACGACAAAATTTTTCCATTCATTACCGGCACTGCCGGCCGCCCACGCCAACTGATTTTTTTGCCTGGTTAACTCCGGCCCCGCAACATCCGCCGCCGCGAGGTAAGGAGCTTTTACATCTGTCCAAAAATTTATGGCAAAATGTTTTATTTGGCCTCCAATACCTTTGGCAAGCGAGGCCACTGCTTGAGCGTCTCGGCTTATGCCTGCCTTGGTTTTAGCGTAAATCTTACCGGTCTCCGATTCGAAATGCGAGGCGAAGTCTTTTATTGCTTGAACGTCGTTTTGAATATCCAGCCCCAATTGTAAAATAGCCCGGTTGGTTTGGGAAGAGAAGCGGGAAAAATAATCTTTAGTTTCGCCAAAGGCGGAGAAGGCGGCTTTAGGCAAGCGGACTTTACTTGCGGCATTGGCCAAAAATTCCTTTGGCTGTAAATGGACAAAGTTAGAAATTAATATTCCTTCCGTAGCGATTATGGCAATGGCAAGGACTTTAAGCAGGAGCTTTATTTTCACATAACTCCTTTCTGCATTTGTCGCAACTCTGTTGTAATGCGCTGGTGATTAACTTGCTGCTCCTGCAAATATGAAAAAATCGCCTTACGGGTAGTAAGCCAGTTACGCGCGATTTTAATTGCCGGAAGTCTGCCTTGCCTAGCCAAAAGACTTAAATAATCAGCCGAGTAAGGCGTTAATTTTGCCGCCTCGACAATGGAAAGCAAGTCTGTGGAAGACAGGAAAGCAAGCCGTTCCTGTTCTGACATAATATTCGATTGTTTTTTTTATTTTTGTTTCACGAATGCCGACACGGTTCGCCAATCCCTTATTTTGTGGGATTCCCGAACTCTTTCAGCCTATCCGATACTTTACTACTCATATCTTAGCAGATTTTTCGGCTTTCGTCAATAGTTTGTCCTGGTCCATATGATACCCTCCAGTTAGGATGACAATCAAATGAAGGGCGGGTATGCTGGAAGGACTATGGCTGCTTATGGTTATGTTCTTCCTAAAGCAGGGTTGCTTTTAAGACTAGCGGCAGGTTTAAGCGCTAAGGCTAAATATCGTTTACGGATAATTGATTGGCATCGAGCCAACGGTGAAAATCAGAGCTTGCAATTTTTGCTTTTATTGCGCCGTATTGTTATTAGGCTGCCAGTCATTTTTTGTTTTACCGAAAATGGCTGCAAAAAATAGCAGCGCGCGGCAACGGGCAGTCATAGGCTACAAGGGTCATCCTTGTTCTGAACAAGGATGACCCTTGTAGCTACTATATGGTTGTATTTTTTATTGAGAGGAGAAACGGGGACATAACCCGTTATTTTCTCGGTCTACCTTCAGGTCTTACCGTATGCTGCAAGCCATACTTTTGTCGGAGAAAAGGTGTCAGGTACCTTTTTAAAATAAAAAAACCGCCTAGGAGAGCGGTGGTTATTGTTTATTCCATTTGCCAAATATTAAATTTTCTTTCTTTGCTCTCGTCCAGCCTTTGACCTGCAGCTCTCTCTGTTGTGCCGCCAAATGAGTATCATAAATTTCAAAATAAACTAACTGAACAGGCCTTCGTTCCCGAGTCCATTTGGCGGCTTTACCTGTATTATGCTCCTTAATGCGCCCCGAAAGAATTGAAGAAGAACCACAGTATAAAGAATTATCGCAACATTCTAAAATATAGAAATAATATTGCCCTTCGACAGGCTCAGGGCATTCGACTCTCTGATATTTAAATTTTACGTTTTGTGTTTTGTGGTGGTCGAAGACCATGAGCGAGTTTTGATTTATCAAAACGAGTCGAATGGTGGAGATGCCGGGAGTTAAACCCGGGTCCAAAACTTTTCAACTTCCCAATTGTTCACAAGATTAGCCTATTTTAGTAAAATCAGCGACAGTAACAGGCGCCTGTATCGCTAAAGTTAATTTAGAAAGCCTTTGGCCGCAGCGCCTAAATTAAACGCTGTGCCGCATCCCTAAATAAGCTTGCTTATCCTAAGCGAGGGAGCGCTTAGGGGCAAGTGTTGCTTCCTTATTAGGCCGCAACAGGAGCGAAGGCGTAGGCGTTAGAAAACGCGGCTACTACTTTGTTCCAAGAGTTTTCGATAGCATTTATCGAGTGCCTGAAGGATTATCGAGTCTATAGGCTGGCTCGTCTTGCGTATTGGAAAATGTCAAAGTCCTGTCAAAATCCGTCATCCCCGTAAAACCATAAAGCATTTTAACATTTTAACTAGATAGTATCAAGGGGCTGGGGAGCTGGGGTTTGCTATAATATAGGTAGCGAACATTAACTTAAATACTATGTCAAATAAAGGAGCGGGCGGGGCTGTTTACGGCCTGGGAATGATCGGCGCTGCTGTATATTATATCCAGCATGCCGCCACTTTCTGGATTGGAGTTTTGGGGATTTTAAAGGCCATAGTCTGGCCGGCCTTAGTGGTGTACAAGCTGCTGGGCTTTTTGCAGATGTAAGCGGCGGGGTTTTCGCCGCATATTATAAAGGTCGAAAAACAAAGACCGTAAAAACAATTAAAAATAATATCATTAATCGCTTATTTTATGAAAAAAATAATTGCCAAGATTTTCCTTGCTGTTCTATTGCTTGCGCCCGGGCTGATGCCTCCGGCGGCGAAGGCAGCGGTTGTCCCAGCGTGGGACGTGACCGGGTCCTATGTGTGGACGGTTCTGGGCGCCTATAATCATGACTTGACTTTAACCCAAAATTCGGACGGGACTTTCACCGGGACCGGCGGGTATCCCGCGGGCGGTCCGTATTTAACCACGGAAACCATTACCGGTTCCGTAACCGGCAGCGGCATCACGTTCACCACCCTTTACTCCGGCCCTTATAATACCGGATATGCGGTGACCGTGTCCGGAACGATTGCTAACGACGGAACTATCAGCGGTACAACGCCCTGGCCCTGGTCAATGACCAAAGGCAGCGCTCATTTGGCAGGCGAACCCGACTGGGACGGCCAGCTAAGCGCGTCTGCTTGTACTGGCAAAATAGGCAAGCCGGTCGTGAACGTGGCTCAAAAAGTTACAAACGACGCGGATTCCGGCCTTGCCGGCTACTGGGCCATGGATAATTACGTCCGCCATATCCAGGTTTGGCGGACCGGTTCCGCTGACAGCAATACTTACTGCGCGCTGGTGGCTTATGAAGGGACCGCCAATGCGGCCGAAGGCAAAACAGGGCCAGGCGGCAGCGGCATTATCGGGGCCGGGGTATCGGCGGAGATGGAAGGCGGTTACCGGGCCACGTTTACCGGCACTTTCGCACCGACCGGCGATTGGCAGACCAGGGGCTCGGTGGGCTCAGCGGACTATGGCTGCGACCTTGACGGGAACTGCGGACAAATTCCCAGCTGGCTGAATATTTATTTTCCGACACATGGCGGACTTAACCAGGATTGGTGGGGCTGGTTTTATGACGCTGAGGGCCACGGCAGCTGGATGAATTCCAGCGACGGTACCTTCGGAAATATTCTTTAGTAAGGCAAAAGAAAACAGGCGGCTCCTTTTCGGGAAGCCGCCTGTTTTTGCATTTTGCCGCGCGGGGCGGCTGTTGAAGGTTTAGGGATGCGGGCCGTAGAAGCCGAAGCCGCTGCTGCGCACGCCATGGTAGAGGATGCCGTGGTCGCCGGTACCCGTGTCGCTGTAGGTTTCCAGCACCACCGCAAAATCATTCCAGATGGCATAGCCTATTGCTACCATTTCCCTGGCCTGGGCGTCGTAGACGTACCAGGTGCCGTTGGCCAGAACCGCGTCAGCCGGCGCCGCCACGATCTTCACGAAGTAGTTCCAGCGCTGTTTTTTCCCGTTGGCGTCGATGTAGACGCCCTTTTGGTGGTTGGTCAGCCAGGCCCCGGAGCCCTTGTAGCTGGCATAGCCGAGGTGCCGGTCCATCTGGCCGTCGCCGTCGCAGTCCTGGTTGGACAGCCAGGCACCGTTCCACTGCATCAGCAAATCGTCGTTTGCGTAGGGCTGGCACCACGCCGCGTTTTTGTACGCGTCGCAGTACTTGCCGTTGAAGACGTGTGCCTGGTAGTTGTATCCCCACTTGTCGAAGCCGGTGTCCAGAACCGCGCCGTCGCTGCCGAGGATCGTGCCGCTCTGGATGGTGGCGCAGGCCTGCTGAGCCAGCATGCTGGGGGGGGACAGGATGATCGAAAGCATCACAATCAACATCACAAACCTTTTCATGTTCATGAGTAAGGCCTCCTTAGCCTTGTTGTGTCCGCGCTTTTGCGCGCGGATATTTGTAGATTTTACACCTTGTGTGCCAGGGAGTCAAGCCTGCCGGCGTCACGCCTGGCATTGGAAAGGTAATTCAAAACCCCGCCCTGAGCTTGTCGAAGGGCGGGGTTGATTTTCTGAAATAGATTATTTTAGCAAACTTTTAATGTTGGCAATTACGCCGTCTGTTATTTCCCATTCATAAATGTCGGCATTGGCAATGTCCTTGGTAGTGTTGTCCTTGCCGCGGTAAATGCGGACAATGCCGGGGAAGTGGAACAGCAGCAGGCGAATGACCCCGTTGTGCGAAACAATTCCAGTGTTTTGGTGGTCAAAATTTTCGGCAATGTCTAAAATAGCGCTTAAAGACCTTTGCCGCACGTCTTCCACGCTTTCGCCCCCAAATGGACGGTAGTCATAGGCCTGGTTTAGTTCCAGTTCTTTGTGGTTGGGCAGCGCCCGGTCCCATTCTTCCAGTTTCTTGCCCGTGAGGCTGCCGAAGTCGCGTTCGCGCAGGCGGAAGTCGTGGAAGATTTTGATGGGTTCCTTCAAAAAATGGTTGATCATTACCGTGGTTTCTTCCGCGCGGCGCAGGTAGGAGGTGAAGAGGACGTCCAAATCCAGGTACTGGACAATTTTGGCCAACTGCTGAATCTGCAAAATGCCCTGGGTGTCCAGGTAGTCGTCTATTTTTGAGCCTTGCCGTATATGTTCCTTGTTTTTGATTGTCTCACCGTGGCGGATGAGAAAAATTGTGGTGTGGTTGCGGATGCGGACTTGCATTTATTTTTTGTCTTTTTTGGCGGCCGGCTTCTTTTTGGGCGCGGGCGCGGGTTTGCCAAGAGCCTTTATTTCTTTGGCAATGCCGGTCCAGTGGGCTTTAAGCTCCCGGCCCAGGTCTTTGAGCTCCCGGGGATCGATGTTTTTGGCTTGGCGGTATTTGGCCAAGACTTCCTTGGCCGCCCGGTCGTAAGCCTCGCGGCTAAATTTTTTCATGGATTTGATTTTATTGACCATTTCGGCCTTGGCCTTGGCCGCAGCGCCAGCTGCCTGGCGGCGGTGTTTTTTGCCATCTTTGCCATAGAAATAATAGGCAGCGGCAGCTGCTGCGGCAATGGCCGCAAGCCCTCCCAGGCCTTTGGCCGCCCGCTTGCCGGCAGAGGAATGTTTGTTGTTCATAATCGTGGTTTTAATTATTCTATAATTTGAACGCTTGCGGTTTTTTAAGGACCGGCAAAGCCGCATTCCTGAAAAAACCGCAAGCACGCAAGTTCTGTATTTATTTACTCTTGTTCTGTTTGTCTGTTGCGGGCTTTTTTTTGCCTATGGCACTGAAAAAGCTCCAAAAATGCTTGAGCCCCGCGCCCTTGGTTTTAAGGTTTTGGCGCAGATCGGATAGATCCTGGGAAATCAGGTCCGCTTCGGATTTGGCTTTTTTGGAGATATAGCGGATGTCGCGGGAAATTTTGATCAGGTAAACCAGCAGCACCACGGCCAGAGCGCCGAGCAGCACCACGGCCAGAGAGGTAATAAAGAAAAAAATGTCCATTTTGGCGAATTCGGCCATAGGTTTGGAAGAATAATTACCCTATAATTATAACATACTTTTTTGGGCGCGTGTCAGCTGTTTTGATACTTTGCGAACATTTTTTCCAGGATTTCCAGAAAAGCCCGACGCAGGTCTTGGCCGCGGCCGACTTCCAAGACCTCGTCGTTCAAGTTGGTAGCCGCGGCTGTCCAATTGTAGCTGCCTGAGGCGTACGCTTTGTCCGTCACGAGGACTTTTAAGTGCATAATGCCCGAATGGTCCTGGAAGTATACGGGAATATTTTTGCTTTTAAGCTCATCGATTATTTTTTGCTGCGATTCCAGCTTGGCGTACTGCTCGCGGTCGGTAATGCCTTTGACGTCCACGCCGCGGTACTTGGCGGCCAGCAGGGCGTCTTTGATGTCCGCCCGGGTAAAAGTGTAAACCGCAAAGTACGCGAAACGGTCGGCTTCGCGGATTTCCCGGATGATTTCCCGGTTGAGTTCGCGCTCCTGGTTATAGTAGACGCGGATTTCCCGCGCGGGCAAATAGCGGTAGGAATAGTAAAACTGTCCGCAAAGGGCGATAAGCGCGGCAACCGTTACTATGTAAAAGAACTCTTTTTTGTTTTGCATATTTAAATTTCTAATTTACCCAATTGCCCCAATTATTTAAATAATTTCCAATATCCAATGTCAGAATTGGGTTTTTGGGATTTATTTAGTAGGACTTACGCTCTTGCCGCTTTAGACCCGGCAAAGCCGGGTCAGCAAGCGGCTTTGGCCAATTTTTTCGTTATTTTCCTGCGGTTTTTATCGGCGTAGCCTGGCTACGCCTCCAAAAATCCTCGGAAAATGCCTCAAACTTGGCTCAAAAGCGTAAGTCCTATTTAGGTTAATTCTCTTATCTCTTTTTGCGCCTCCCGCTTTTTAATGTACTCCCGCTTGTCGGTTTTTTTGCGGGGTTTGGCCAGGGCGATTTTTATTTTGATCAAGCCGCGCGTGCCTTGGAAAATTTCCACCGGCACAACGGTCAGGCCTTTTTCTTTGCCGAGCAGCCTGTTGATTTCAGCCTTATTCAAAAGCAGTTGCCGGGTTTGGGTGGGCTGGTAGCCTGGCTGGGAAGCGTACTTGTAGGGTCCAATGTGGCAGTTGATGAGGCTGGCGCCTGCGGCCGAGACCGCAACGTAAGCTCCGGTTAAGGACACGTTCCCTTGTTTTATTGCCTTGACTTCAGGACCTGAAAGGACCAGTCCGGCCGTAAAGACGTCTGTAAGCTCATAGTCAAAGCGCGCTCGCTTGTTGTCAGCAAAGATTTTCATATGTTTTATTTTAACATTTTTTGCAAAAAAGCTGTAATTTGTCGGATAAATAGCCTTTCGGACAGGCGGCCTGGCCCGTTGATGAAACATCCGCAATTTATGCTATAATAATAGAGTTATTATGCAAAGTGAAACAATCAAAAATTATTTTGCCAATCTGGTGCAGCAAGCGGTTTTGGAAATGGCGCCTGGCGCTGCGGCTGCGTCAGTAACCGTGCCTGAGGCGGCTTTTGGGGATTACGCCACCAATGCGGCCATGCTTCTGGCCAAACAGCTTAAAAAAAATCCAAAAGATTTGGCTGTCGAACTTGCGGAAAAAATCAAAGCCCTGGACAGCAAGGGGGCCTTTTCGGAAGTTGTTGCCGCAAGCGGTTTTGTAAACGCGAAAATTTCTCAGCAGCGCCTTTTGGCAAACCTTTACGAAATTCTTGAGCATGGCGATTTGTACGGCTGCAGCATGGCAGGACAGGGCAGGACCGTAGTGGTGGAATACTTCCAAAACAACGTGGCCAAGCCGCCGCACGTAGGGCACTTGCGCAGCGCCGTGATCGGCGATTGCCTTTTGCGCGTTTTGAAGTCGCAGGGGTATAAGGCGGTGAGCGATACGCACATTGGCGACTGGGGCGTACAGTTCGGCATTTTACTTTTCGCTTATAAAGAATATTTGAAGGCAGGGGGCAAAAAGGAACAAATAGAAAAGGATCCCATAAACGAATTAAATAAGCTTTATGTGGAGATGTCTTCCAAAATAGAAGCTGATGAAACCTTGCGCGAAAAAGGCAAGGAAGAATTTGTGAAGTTGGAAAAAGGGGATGCGGAAAACAGGCAGCTTTGGCAGTGGTTTGTTAATGAGTCTTTGGAAGATTTTGAAAGGTATCGCAAGTGGCTCAAGCTATTACCTTTTGACCATAATTTGGGCGAAAGTTTTTATGAAGACAAAATGCCCGCGGTAATGCAAGAGCTAAGAGCTAAGGGTTTAGCGGTAAGAGGGGAAACAGGAGAGGAATATGTGGATTTGGAAAGCTATGGTTTAGGTCGTTGTATTATTGTAAAATCAGATGGAGGGACAACCTATCATACGCGCGATTTTGCTTGCTATATATACCGCAGAAAAGAATTTAATTTTTATAAAAACCTTTATGTGGTGGACAACCGCCAGTCCCACCATTTTCGGCAGCTGTTCAAAGTTTTGGAACTTGCCGGGTACCCAGCAGGTGCAGATTCCCGGCATGTGGATCTTGGTTTTATGTCCCTGCCGGAAGGCGCCATTTCCACGCGCAAGGGCACCACTATTTCTTTAAAGAACCTGCTTGAAGAGGCGCAAGCCCGGGCGCTGAGGATTATAGAGGAGAAAAATCCGCAGCTGCAGAGCAAAGACGCGGTGGCGGCGCAGGTGGCCGTGGCGGCAATTAAGTACTTTGACCTTTCCCATAACCGCAAGACGGAAATCGTGTTTGCCTGGGATAAGGCGCTGTCTTTTGAAGGCAACACCGGGCCGTATTTGCAGTACACGCATGCGAGGATATATGGGATACTTAGAAAATTCCAAATATCAAATTCCAAATCCCAAATAAATTCCAAAATCCAAAATATAAATTTCAAGGCCGAAGAATTGCTGGTTTTGCGCAAGCTGGTCCAATACCCCGAAGCGGTTTCCCAGGTGGCGGAGGATTATCTGCCCAATGCCTTGTGTAATTACTTGTTTGAACTTTCGCAGGCTTTTAACAGTTTTTATCAGGAAATGCCCGTGCTTCAAGAGCCGGATGAACAATTAAAATCTTTCCGTCTGCAATTAATAACCGCCACAGCGCAAGTTATTCAAAACGGGCTGTATCTTTTGGGGATTGAAGCTCCGGAGGAGATGTAGCCAGTATTTAGTAATAGTATTAAGCGGTAAGGATTCAATATATGCAGGTTGGAATGAATTATTTTTCAAAAGTGGAAAAATTTGTTTCGGAAGCTTTTATTAAGTCAGGAAATCCAGGCGATGTTAAACACCTTAAAAGAACGGTTTATTGGCTCAAAGTTTTAAAGCCGGAATTAGATGAAGCAATGTGCATCGCGGCCATTGCTCATGATGTTGAGAGGGCGTTTCATGGTAAGGTTGGCAGTGAAAAAATAAGCAGTTCCCCAAAAGGCTTCATTGATGAGGATCGTCTAAAGCGTCACCAGGAAACCGGTGCCGAAATAATCAGTGATTTTTTACGGGGAGTAGGAGCCCCAGAGGAATTGGTTGAGAAATCCACTAAACTGATTTCTAGACATGAAATCGGCGGCACAGACGAAGAAAATTTTTTGAAAGACGCTGACAGCATTAGTTATTTTGAAAATCAGATAGGCCATTTTATTAATAACAAACTGCAGGAAGTAGGAAAAGAAAAGGTACAGAAAAAATTTGACTGGATGTTTGAAAGGATTACCTCGCCGGTTGCTCGGGAAATAGCAGAACCAATGTACCAAAAGCAATTAATAGATTAGAGGAATAATATGAGTGACAAATCACAGGCAGAAAATAATCAGACAGCGGGAGGCGCCCCGAATTTCAACGAGCTGGAAAAAGGGATTCTAAAGTTCTGGGAAGACAACAAGATTTTTGAAAAGTCCTTGGAACAGTCCCAGGGCCGGGAACCGTATATTTTTTATGACGGGCCGCCGTTTGCCACCGGCCTGCCGCACTACGGCCACATTCTTGCTTCCGCCATCAAAGACGCCATTCCGCGCTACCAGACCATGAAAGGGCATTTTGTGCGCCGCCGCTGGGGCTGGGACTGCCACGGCCTGCCCATTGAGAACATCGTCGAGCAGAACTTGAAGATTTCCGGCAAAAAACAGATTGAGGAAATGGGCGTGGAGCGCTTTAACAAGGTTTGCCGCGACAACGTGCTGAAATTCGCCGAAGAGTGGGGCAAGACCGTGCGCCGCATGGGCCGCTGGGTGGATTTTGACAATTCCTACAAGACCATGGACACCAGCTACATGGAGTCCGTGTGGTGGGCCTTAAAGCAGTTCTGGGACAAGGGCCTGGTCTACGAGGACCGCAAAGTTTTGCTGTATTGCTCGCGCTGCGAAACCCCGATCTCCAATTTTGAAGTGGCCATGGACAATAGCTACCGCGACGTGACCGAGGAGTCGGCATACGTAAAATTCAAAATGCTGCCGAGGCAGAGGATAGTCAATGACCTGACTAACGACAAGACTTATGCCCTGGCCTGGACCACCACGCCCTGGACTCTGCCCGGCAATACTTCTTTAAATGTCGGTCCGGAAATAAAATACGTGATGGTAGAAATGTCTTCGGACAACCCGGCCGAAGACAAACAGCGTTACATTTTGGCCAAAGACCGTCTGGCTGTTTTGGATGGCGAATACGAAGTAGTGGCCGAGTTCCCGGCCCGGGCGCTTGAGGGCTTGTCGTACCAGCCGCTGTATCCGGAAATGGCCCAAGCGCTGTCCGCCGCGCCCGGCGTAACCCCGGCCCAGGCCGCGCGCCTGCACAAGATTTATGCGGCTGATTTCGTCACGACCACGGACGGCACCGGCATTGTTCATAACGCGGCCATGTACGGGGAAGAGGACTACGAGCTGGCCCGGAAGAAAGATCTGCCGCGCGCGGATATGCTGGACCACAAGGGCAGTTATTTGCCCATGGCCCCCGAGCATTTGCGCGGGGTGTTTTTCAAGGACGCGGACAAAATTATCCTGAAGGAGCTTTCAGGCAAGGACCTGGTCTACAAAACCCAAAGCTATATGCATTCCTACCCTCACTGTTACCGCTGCGGCACGCCTTTGTTTTACAACGCCCTGCCGGCCTGGTTTATTAATATCCAAAAAGTCAAAACCGACCTGCTTAAGAACAATGAGTCTATTAACTGGTATCCGGAGCATTTAAAACATGGGCGCTTCGGCAAAAGCATGGAACAGGCGCCGGACTGGAATATTTCCCGCAACCGTTTTTGGGCCACGGCCCTGCCGTTTTGGCGCTGCCAGAGCCCCGATTGCCGCCATACGGTTTGCGTGGGTTCGGTCGGGGAATTAATTTCCCGCTCAACTAATTTCACTGAAGTTTACCCGGAATTTCGTCCCGCAGGGATTGAAATCGCCGCCGGTGCGCAGCTGGGCCAAAACCAGCTGTTCCCCGAAGCGGATTTGCAGAAGCTGGACCTGCACCGGCCATATATTGACCGGGTAGTTTTGCGCTGCGAGAAGTGCGGACAGGACATGAAGCGCGCGCCGGAGGTAATTGACTGCTGGGTGGAGTCGGCCTCCATGCCGTTTGCGGAATTGCACTACCCGTTTGAAAACCAGGAGCTGTTTGCAGCCAGGTTCCCCGCGGATTTTGTCGCCGAATATATCGCCCAGACCAGGGCCTGGTTCTACGTGATGCACGCGGTTTCCGGCACCCTGTTCGGCCGGGCGCCGTTTAAGCACGTGGTTACTACCGGAAACATTTTAGCCGAAGACGGCAGTAAAATGTCCAAGTCCAAGAACAACTATCCCGATCCGTGGCTGCTGATCGAGAAATTCGGCATCGACGCGATCCGGTTTTATCTGCTGACCGCCCCGGTGATGAGCGGCGATGATTTTAACTTCAGCGAAAAAGGCGTGCAGGAAGTCAGCAGAAAAATCAACATGCTGGTTTACAACGTCTGGAGTTTCCTGCGCATGTATTTTAAGGGCCGCGCAAGCGAAGCCTTGCCCGCTTCGGAACACGTGCTGGACCGGTGGATTTTGGGAAAGCTTTTTGAATTGAACGGAAAAGTTACCGCGCATTTGGATTCTTACAATACCGTTAAGGCCGGCAAGGAGATTGCCGAGTTTGTGAACTTGCTTTCTACCTGGTACGTGCGCCGCAGCCGCGAACGGATTAAGCAGGAAGACGCCCAAGGCCGGGCCGCGGCTGAAGTTTTGGGTTTTGTCCTAGCCGAGCTTTCCAAAATACTGGCTCCGTTCATGCCCTTTTTGGCTGACTTCATCTATAAAGACTTAACAGGCAAGGAATCAGTCCATTTAGAGTCCTGGCCCGACTTGGTGCGGTTTGGCGTTGACCAGGACAACTTGAAAAAAATGGAAGTGGTGCGCGAAGCGGTTGCCATGGGCCTTGCTTTAAGAAAAGACAAGGCGCTGCCCGTGCGCCAGCCTTTGCGCGCCGCCGCCTTCCGGTTGAAAGAAGAGGCTTTGCGGCTTTCCGAAGAATTTAACCGCCTGATTCTGGACGAATTGAATTTAAAAGCTATAGACAGCGAGCTTTTGGACAAGGATACGCGCCCCGCCGGCACAGTGGAAGCGGCCGGTTTAGGCCTGGTTCAGCAGCTTTATTTGGACACTAATTTGACGGAGGAATTGAAGCTGGAAGGCCTGGCCAGGGAGCTGGAACGCCAGATTCAGGATTTGCGCAAGAAAAGCGGGCTTAAAGTGGGTGAATTGGTGGATTTGTATTACAACACCCAGGATGACAAATTGGAAGACGCGCTGCTGAACTTGCTTGACCGCAAAAAAACTTTCGTCAGCCAAATATCCAAGAGCTACGAAATTGAAGCCGACTTTGAAACTCAGGCCGAAGTGGGCGGCAAGCCGGTTTGGCTGGGTATGATAAAAACCTAGAATTACGGCTGCGGTATCGCAAGGAGAGGCCAAAATGGGCAGGGAGCAGAAATTATCCGCGATTATCTTAAAAAAGCAGCCCCTGGGCGAAGGGGATGAGCTTTTGACTTTGTTCGCAAAGGACCGGGGGAAAATCCGCGTCTTGGCCAAAGCCATTAAATCTCCAAAGTCCAAACTGCAGCAGAAGCTGCAGGTGCTGTTCCGGATAGAAGCTGTTGTTGCGGGCAGTAAAATCCCTAAAATTATCGGCGCGGAAACCGCTGATGTTTACTTAGGGATTCGGGAAAATCTGCTGGCGGCGAAGATTGCTTTTTTGGCGGCGGAGCTTATTTTAAAATTTACCGCGGAAGAACAAAAAAACGAAAAGCTGTTCAACATCCTGCGGGTATTTTTTGAATTTTTGTCCCGCAATTCCGAACCGCTGCTTTTGGATATGGCGCTGGCCAGGTTTAAATTGGCCGTATTGGAAGCCAGCGGTTTCGGGATCAGGGTTATGCCCGCCGAAAACAGCGCGGTTTATTTTAACAGCGCTTTGGGCGGTTTCGTAGCGGATGCTGCCGGCAGTGTCGGCGTGAGCAGCGGCGCTTATAAATTATTTTTGTCCCTGCTGCGCTGCCGGCTGGCGGACCTGCCTGCTCCGGGCCGCCCGTCTGAAAATTCGCTCAGGGAGCTGCAGAGTCTGCTCACGGCATTTATTGAATACCAGTTGGAGAGGAAGCTAAAAGCCGAGCATTTTTTGCGAACGTGATATAATATAAAAAACGCTTTTTTCAATTATTAAACTAATATTATGGAAAATAATCAGCTTCCCGGCCAACAGCCGAATTCCGCTGCCGGGGAATTTGTAAAGAAACCTGTGGAAATGCCTATTTTGGACTCCGGACTCAGGCAGCAGATCAGAGGGGCTGCCTCATCAGGCGGTTCCGGCGGATTTAAGGATTTTTACAGAGCGAACAAGTTATATTTTTATGCCTTTTTCATCGGCGCGGCGCTCATCGCCGTGCTTTCCTACCTTGCTTTTAAAAAGCCCGCTGCCACGGCGCCCAAGGAGGCGAACGTAGATATTTCCGTGGATGTGCCCCAAACCGCGGCAAGCGGCGGCGAAGCGGTGTATAAAATTAATTTGAAAAATAATGACAGCCAGAAGCTGGTCAGCGGGGAGTTGGAACTGGTTTATCCCGAAGGGATTGTGTATTTGAACAGCGTGCCGCAGGCTGAGAATCTTTCGGGCAGCAAGTTTGCCGTGCCGGATTTGGCATCCGGCCAAAATGCCAGCGTCATTGTCAAAACCAGGGTCAATGGCAATGTAAACGACGAGAAAAGACTGGGAGTGAAATTCCACTACCGTTTCGGAAATTTCAATTCGGAGTTCATAAAAGAGCAGTATGCCAGCATCAGGCTGGTGGCGGCGGATGTCTTGGTGGAACTGCAGGGGCCTGATAACGTCAATAATGCCCAGATCGCGGTTTACACGGTGCGGTACCAGAATAATTCCGATGAAGACGTCAAAAACGCGCGGATTAAAATGAATTACCCCGAAGGGTTCGTGTATGCGTCGGCCAGTCCCGCCCCGGACGTAGGCAACGATACCTGGAATTTGGGAACGCTGGCCAAATCCGGCTCGGGGCAGATTCAGATTCAGGGCAGCTTCAGCGCCGCGAACCCCGGGGAGAGCAAGACCGCGGCAGCTGATTTTGTGGTGCTGGATGCCGGCGGGCAGGCGCAGGTGCAAAACTCCTCAAGCTTCACCACAGCCATTAACAGCTCGCCGCTTTTGGCCGAGCAGAGTTTGGAGCCCGGCCGCGACAATAACGTGATTAAGCCCGGCGAAAATTTAAATTTTAAAATCCGCTATCAAAACAATTCCAGCGTGGCGGCCACGGGAGTGAACATTATGGTAACTTTGGACTCTCGCGCGGTGAACTGGTCCGCCATCCGTGCCGAGGGCGGGCAGGTTAACAATAATACCATACTGTGGAATGCTTCGCTGGTCTCAAATTTGGAAAGCCTGGCTCCTAATGAATCCGGGCAGCTGGGTTTTTCTTTGCAAATCAACAACCCGGCAGTAAAAGATTCCTCAAAAAATCTGACCCTGGTTTCCAGCATCAAAATCCGCTCTAACGAAACGCAAACCTATTTCCCCGGCAATACGCTGAGCCTGAAAGTTTCCAGCCCTTCCAGCATTTCCACGGATTTGAATTTCGTGTCCGGACAGCTGCCGCCCCAGGTAGGAAAAAGCAGCATCTATAAGGTCAAACTGTCGCTGATTAATGCCACTAATGATTACAGCGACGGAATGCTGACCGCCTTTTTGCCGATTAGCGGCGGCGCGCTGGTGTCAGGCAGCGTGTCCGTGGCTGAAGCCGCAAATGTGCAGTTTGATTCTTCCACAGGCAAGCTGAGCTGGAATGTGGGCAGCGTGCCGGCCAATACGGGCCGCTTTTCACGGCCAAGGAGCCTGGAGTTTCAAATTAAATTGAACCCTTCCGCTTCGCAGGCCTATTCTTTGCCGGTATTGGCAAGGCAAATAAATTTTTCCGCCAAGGATGTTTTTACCGGGCAGGATATAAACATTTTAGCTGATAATATTACCACCAATGATCTTACCGGGTCAGGCTACGGTAATGGAACGGTCCAGCCGTAGGGGAAGTGTTAATCAGCAAGTATTATGCGTTGTGATTAGAGTCCTATAAATCCCGAGCAACCAAAAAGTTTTTAATTAACAAAAACCCGCCCTTCGTCCGCCATCCGTCAATTGACGAAGGCCGGATCAGGGCGGTTTTTTCTATCAATGCTTGTGTCTAACTTTACGGATAAATATAACCCCTAATCGTTGAACTGTTAATCGGAATCCAGCGCTGGTTGACTCTGTTGAATTTTACGTAGTTCATTTCCGAAACCAGGATTTTGCCGTCTTCTATCTTTTCAACAAAAGCCACGTGGCCATAGCGGCGATTATCCGTGGTGACAACAACGGAGTTCGGCGCGGGTTCTTTGCCGGTAACATAGCCCGAAGCTTTGGCGTTTGCCAGCCAGTTCTTGGCATTGCCCCCAAAAGCGATTTTAGTGCGTGTTGCCACATACCAGGTGCAGTAGCCTTTGGGGAAGATGTGGCCGACTCCGTCATAGCCCGAACCTAAGCTGGTAATGTCGTTGGAATCGTCGCGCCGGGGCTGTGACTTTTTGGGAGTTGTTTTGGGTTGCGGCGGCTTGGGCGCTTCGGTAATTTTGCCCCCGGGAATAATAATGTATTGCCCGGCGTCAATGTCTTCCGGTCCCGCCAGTCCGTTGTAGGCAATGATTTTATTAAGCAGCTCATCGGCCGTCCGGTCGCGGAGATTTTTGTCCTTATTATATTTTTCCGGGTTGTAGCGGGCCGCCAAATCGGGAAGAGTGGTGTTGGAGTCGGCCACGGCGAATGTGCCGTCAATGGGCAGTATAATCAGCTGCCATCCCGGCTTAATTTCCGCTCCGGCCAGTTTATTGGCCCAAATTATGGTCTGCGTGGAAATGCCGAATTTGGCAGCCACTGATTTTAAAGTGTCGCCTTTTTGAGTCTGGTAAATTTTGATTTGTTTGGCAATCAGGCTTTGGATGCTGTCAGGGTTGGGGGAAATGATTGTAGATTCATTGCCCATGACAATATCCGGAGTCTCATTGGAGCTGTTTTGCATGCCAGCCAGGCCTTGGCTGTCCAAGCCGGCAAAATCTTCGGCCTGGGCCTGGGGGATAAATCCGTTTTTTGCCATTACCGTAACTATGCTATTGTTTTTTGCATAAAGTTTTTGGTTTAAGGACGCGTGCTTATTAATAAAATTTCCGGCCAGACTCTGGTCCTGGTAGCCGGAAGCGGCATTGCCGGAAAAGAAAAACCAGTTAAGCCCGGCAACAAAGATGCTTAACATGACAACAAAAAGTTCACTGGAAAATTTTACAGTGAAATCCATCCAATCCATGCGCTTTATATGCATGGCCGGAAAACTATCCAAATGGATTTTTTTCAGGGAAGGAGCCCTCCGCCTTACCTGAAAAATGAGTTTCTTGGTATAGTATTGGGCGACAAATGCTGCTTTTGAGTAAAAGTTTTTTATGCTAAGCAGCCAGGTTTTGCAATCTTTAATGGCAGAGTCCTTTATTATGTCCGGAAAATAATGGGAAAATTGGTAACGGAGCCCGGAAATAATAAGAAATATTTACGCAATTATAAGGGCTTTTGGCAATTTAGCCTGGAAAAGGGCAAACAACAGCGGCTAAATAAATTGCTATAAATATTTTTAATTGTCTTATATTAAAAATTCCTAACTTAAAGTTTACCACCAGCAATCTTTCGGAGCAAGATTTTAATCCACAATATGCCGAAAAACGCCTTATTTAACAAAAAATATATAATTTCATCTTTAAATATGGACAAAATTACCAAGATGTTTTAGCGAATAATTTATGGTAGAATTAACCAATGGATTTATCAGGTTTAAACCCAAAACAAAAAGAAGCGGTTACCGCGCCTTTAGGACCGGTGCTTCTTCTGGCAGGTCCGGGCAGCGGCAAGACCAAGACCTTAACCCACCGGATTGCCTACATTATAGAGAAGCGCCTGGTGGCTCCGGAAAATATTTTGGCCCTGACTTTTACCAACAAAGCGGCCAAGGAGATGCGGGAGCGGGTTGGCAAGCTTTTGGCAAAAAGCAAAGGCGCGGCTGAGGCGCTGACTATGGGAACTTTTCATGCCGTGTGCGCCAGGATACTCCGCCATGAGATTTCGGCACTTGGCTATGGCAATGACTTTGTCATTTTCGATACGGATGACCAGCAAAAATTGTTGCGGGAAATTTTGGAGGATTTGAGGATAGACAGCAAGAAAATGCCCCCGGCCATGTTTGGCGCCTTAATCTCCAGGGCCAAGAATTTGCTGCAGCTGCCCGGGGATCTGAATTTGGGCTTGGAGCCGCCGATGCGCGAAAAACTGGCCGAAGTCTACGGCCGCTACCAGGATTCGCTCATGCGGCAAAATGGCCTGGATTTTGACGACCTGCTGATGCTGACGGTCAAACTGTTTGAAAGTTTCCCGAAAATTCTGAAAAAATACCAGAAAAAGTTCACCTATGTGCTGGTGGACGAATACCAGGATACCAACCCCGCCCAGTATTTGCTTTTGAGCATGCTGGCTGTGTCCCGCAATTTGTTCGTGGTGGGGGACGACGCGCAGAGCATTTATAAGTTCCGCGGCAGCGACATTGCCAATATTCTGAATTTTGAGAAGGATTACCCCGAAAGCCGGGTGATTAAGCTGGAGCAGAACTACCGCAGCACCAAAAATATTTTGGAGGCTGCGCAAAAAGTCATCGAGTTGAACCCTGAACAGAAACCTAAAACCCTTTGGACCGAAAACCCCCAAGGCGAAAAAATAATTTTAACCTGCGAGCAGGATGAGCGGGCGGAAGCGGAATTCGTGGCCAAAACCATAATCAAACTGGCGTCCGGCCGGGAAACGGAGCTGGAATACGAAGCGGACAGCCAGGAAGACAAGCCGAGCTATTCCATTTTGGAACGTTTCATAAAAGCAAAAAAAATGCAGGCTCGCTATTCGCAGCTGTTCAGCGGCGGCCCGCTGCCCCAGCTGCCCAAGTCCCACGAGCCGCTCAAAGAATACTGCGTTTTGTACCGCACCCACGCCCAGAGCCGCGCTTTGGAAGAAGCGCTGATCGAATCATCCATCCCTTACCAAATTGTCGGCGGGTTGAAATTTTACGAGCGCAAAGAAATTAAAGACATGCTCGGTTTTTTGCGCCTGGTGGTGAATTTTCGGGATTTGGTGTCTTTGCGCCGCGTCATCAACGAGCCGCCTAAAGGGCTGGGGGACAAGTCTTATGCCGTAATCCGCGATTTTATTTTGAACCTTACGCCCGGCGAAAAAACCTTAAGCCTTGCCGAGTTCCGCGCTGCTTTCAAGGAAGTGGGCCTGCCTGCCAAACAGTGGCGGTCGGCCCAGGATTTTTTTGCCGTTTTGGACGAGATCGGCGGACTTGGCGACGACCGTCCTCTGCCGGAACTGATACAGCTGCTGCCGCGCAAAACCGGCTATGAAAAATATATCCGGGATGGCAGCGAAAAAGGCGAGTCGCGCTGGGAGAACGTAAAAGAACTTATTAATGTCGCACATAAATTCGGCCGCCTGCCCTGGCGCCAGGGGCTGCAGGAAATGCTGGAAGAAGTTGCTTTGCTTGCCGAAATCGACCAGAAAGACGAGGAGCGCGACGCGGTTACGCTTATGACTTTGCATTCGGCCAAAGGCCTGGAGTTCGACAACGTATTTTTTGTCGGCCTGGAAGAGGGGATTTTGCCCCATTCCCGCAGCCTGATCAACCCGGACGAGCTTTCCGAAGAGGTGCGCCTGGCCTATGTGGGCCTGACCCGGGCCCGCAAGCGCCTGTATTTGGTTTATACCCAGTCCCGGCGGGTGTTCGGCAACGTGCAAATCAGCCAGCCCTCCAGGATTTTAAAAGCCCTGCCTCCGGAAAATTTGGAATACAAGAAGCTGGCCAAAGACCACTTTCTCAAAGATGAAGGCGGCGAGTTGACCGTGGAGCCAATGGAGTTCTAGAATTAACCAGGATTGGCGAGCGTGCCTAATTTTTCGAATTTTGAAAATACTAGGACTTACGCACCGCCGCTTTTTACGGGACGGGCTCTGCCCGCCCAAAAAGCGGCTCCGGCCAATTTCTTGATCACCCCAAAAATCTTTCAGATTTTCGGGAACCCCGATTCGTTATTTTGTCTTTCGGTTTTTATCGGCGTAACCCGGCTACGCCTCCAAAAATCCTCGGAAAATGCCCTCGCCTCGCTGAAGCTCCGGCGAAGCGGGTCGAACTTGGCTCAGTGCGTAAGCCCTAAATACATAAACTTTAAAAAATTAACCCGTTAACATGAACACCGACCAGCTTAAAGATTTGCTCAGGCGCTACCGGTTGAAACCCAACTTTACCTATGGGCAAAATTTTTTATTGGACGAGATTGTCCTTACCGACATGGCCGATGCCGCGGCGCTTTCGCCGGGCGGCGCAGTGCTGGAAATAGGCCCCGGCATCGGCAACCTGACGCGGCTGCTTTTGCAGCGGGCCGGTTTCGTGCTGGCCGTGGAAAAGGATCCGAAGTTTCTGCCCATCCTAAAGGCCATAAGAAAAGACTTCCCAAAAAAGTTTTATTTTGAAATTGCCGATATTTTGGAATACGACTTCCAGAAATTTTTTCAGGAAAAAGGCTTTGAGTCCTATTCCGTGGCCGCCAACATACCGTACTATATTACGGGCAAAATTTTAAAGATGCTGATGGCCGCCCGCTTCAAACCGCAGATGATTACTTTGCTTACCCAGAAAGAGGTGGCTGGGAATGTCTGCGCCAAGGCAGGGGACTTGTCCGTGCTGGCAATTTCCGTCCAGCTTTTTGCCGAACCAAAAATTCTTCAAATCGTACCGGCCAGAAGTTTTTATCCGGCTCCCAAAGTGGACAGCGCGGTTCTGCAAATTGCGCCGTATGAGACTCCGCGCTACAAGCTTGAGGATGAAAAAAAGTTTTTCCGGCTGCTTAAGGCTTGCTTTGCCGGCAAGCGCAAACAGATTCACAATACCTTGTCCGGGAATTTGGGGCTTGATAAAAATTTGGCTCAGCGAGTTTTGGAACAAACAAAAATCGCGCCGCAGGCGCGACCGCAGGAGCTCACCATTGAACAATGGATCATGCTCGCGGAAAATGTTGAACGGATAAATAAATAATTTTTTTCTGATTCAGAAGTGCGGTCATTCGTTGGGCAAATAGACCCCGTCACCCGCATGGACGAGGTTTTTTTGCGCCCAGCCGGCATTCACTTCCAGTACTTGGTCTACAGGCTGCAAGGGGGAGTAGAGCCGCAGTCCGCAGTCCGCTCCCGGCCCCAAGCATTCGGAGGCGGGCGCTTTAACGCCGGCATCAATGCCAACTATTTTTTTATTCGCGACCCAAATAAGGTCTAAGTCAAAATGCATGTCCTTCATCCAAAAGTCCGGCTTGGCAGGAGCGCGGAATACAAACAGCATGCCTTCGTTTTCCTTCATGCTTTTTCTGCCGCCCAAGCCCAGCGCCATGGCCTGCGAACTGCTGGCGACTTCCACGTTTAAAATTTTATCTTTAATTTTTAAAACAGTGGAATAGTTTCCGGCACTGCCCTTACTGGCGGGGGAGAATGAGGTCTTGTTGCCGCAGGAGCCGGCAACCAGCAGCATGATAAAAACGAAAATGAATTTATAAAAATTTTTCATAAGTGCTTTAATCCTACCTTATATTTTCACTATTGCAAAATTTTTTCAAGTGTGCTATAATATTTACAGTGAAGTAAGAAAATAGCAAGAAACCAAAAGAAAAACACAAATAAATAGAAGGCATTTAGTTTGGTCCTTTTTACAAAAGGCTTGTTTTTTGTTGAGTTGCAGGCTTTTGGGCTTATGGAAAACCAAAGAAAAATCAAAAAAAGAAAATTTGCAGCCGGTTTGCTGGCGGCGCTCGCAATGGCGCTGGTTATGCCATGGCTTGTTCCGCAAAGAGCCGCTGCCGCTGCCGTAGGAGGCAGATTTCTGCCGGGATTGTTTGATATTTTTACTCCGACTTTAACTTGCGGCCTGCAGGTTTCCGTGATGAAGACGAACGGTACAATCGGAATTTACACCTGGCTTCCAACGGCAATATATGATTATTTTTTATTCACTCCCTACCATGTCGGGAACAGCATGCTCGGGCAGGCGAGCGATGCTCCCGCAGGATTATGTCCGCCGGTTTTATACATGCTAGGTTCGAGCATTGCCCCTTAGTTTGAAAATGAAATAAAAAATATGGAAAACCAAAATTTTTTTAATACTCATCAGCAGGCGCCGGAAAGCGGAATCACGTGGGGAAATTTTTCTGCCATTTTTGTTGCAATTTTGCTGCTGCTCGGCGCGGCTTGGATAAAACAACCGCAGCTGTTTTCTTGGAATAAATCCGAAACAACACAGGCGGATTCAGCCGGCGCCCCCCGCTATTACGCTTACGAAGACGCGGCCCCGGTGGAGCCGTTGGTTGCCGGAGCCAGCACGGAAGATGCGGTGGGAATTATTAACGAAGACGGCAGCGTGGTTCCGGTGAGCATGGGAGAAGTTTTGGGAGCGAGCACCGAAGGAGTGCAGCTGTCGCTTGATGGCATTAAGGTAAAGACAATTTTGGATTCTCCGGAAGAAATGAAAAAATATCTTTCGGCTGCTCAGAGCATAGAAGCCGGCCCGATTGAGAACGGGGAATTCGAAGCCGCGCTGTCTTCCGGCGACCAGCAGCGGATTGACCGGCAGGCCCAGGCTCTTGCCGCCATCCGCGACCAGCTGCAGCAGCTTGCGGCGCCGAAAAGTTTTGAAAAATCGCACAAGTTAAAAATCATCCAGTATAACGCGGCAATCGGCGTGCTGCAAAATTTTACCAAGGCGGACGACAACCCGGAATTGGTAGGAAATTATTTGCAGCAGTTTTTAAAAAGCCAGCAGGACCTCGACAGCGAGAATGCGGCGCTGGCCCAAAAATTTAACCTAAGCGAGCTGTCAATTTACAATGCCCAATAATAGTTTTAAAAAATATATTGCTTTAGTGCTGCTGCTTGTTGAGCTGGCGGTTTTGCCAATGCCGGCTCTGGCGCAGCTGGGCAATTTGAACCCGGTGCCGATTAACGATGCCGGAAGCACGGCGCAGAATGCCATTTTTTCCGCGGCAATCGCTCCGGTAAAAACGACCTATAATGGTTGTTTGGCGGCAGTTAACGCAGGGGATGCCGCCGATAACGCGTCACAGCTTGGTTTTAGCGGCATGTCGCTCATCGGCGGTGACGCCGTGCTTGTGGCCAAACTGGGAGCCAAGATGACCCTGTATCAGGTTTTTATATCATGTGCCAATGGGGTTCTTATTTCTTTGGAAGCGATTCCCGCGCCGAATTCTTATACATGGACGCAAAAGCAGACTTTTTCCAACCAGGTCACAGCCGCGATTCAGGCATACAAGACTAAGCTTGAAAACGTGCAGGCGCGTTTTAACAACGCCAAGCAAGGTTTTTGGAAGACTTTGGTGTTTAATATTTTGATTAAAACCAGCAAGGCCATGGCCAAGTCGTTGGTAAGCAAGCTGGTTAGCAACTATAAAATCCGCAACGTAATGCAGTATACGGATTCGGTGGCCACCTTAATGTACGACAACCAATTTATCCGCCAGAATTTTCCAGAGGCTCAGGGGCAGCTTATGGCCAGGGCGATTTTGGAAAACCCCCAGGTGCGCTCTAAAGTTCCGGCTTCCGTTTTTATTGCCGCGGATGGCGCTTTGGGCTTTAACCCAAAACTAGTGGATGTGAATGATCCGCTGTTCTATACCAAAATGGCCAATGTGGGCAGCGCGATTTCCAACCCGTATTTCATCCATAACGCCAACGTCGGCGGCGTGGACCAGGCCCGGGCGCAGTCTTTGGCGTATGCCCAGTCGCTTGTGTCGCAAAGCAGCGGCCTTAAGACGCCGGTGACCTGTGCTGGCAGCTTGGCACAGCAGCGTTCTTTGGACGCGCAGTGGTCTTCAGTGGAACGGAGGCTGGAAGACCGGCAAAAATTATTGAATAATTTGCAGCAGGCCAAATCCTTGGGCATGGCGGTGAAAGACAGCGATTTGCAAAAGGCCCAGAGCGATTACGATTCCGCCCTGCAGGCTGAACAGGCGCTGCCGACCATGATTGGCACTTCCAGCGCTGCTTCCATTATTTGCGAGAGCATTGTTTCGCCGGCCAGCATGATAGATAAAGGCATTAATGAGGCGTTCAAGGCCATTGGCGTGGACATGCAGCAGTATAATGACAATAATTTGCCATCATTTATGAAGTTGATCGCGGATGCTGCTTCGCAGATCGGCTCCAGCCTGATCTTCGGCGGGTTGTCCGGTGCTAAGAGCGCGGCGCTGATAAATGAGCAGCGCGTGGTGTCTGGCGCAGTCCAGGCGGGTACGGAAGCTTTATACAGCAACGCCTCGGAAAATTTGGCCAAAGGCATAGACTTTCAAGCTTACAAAAATGTAAATGGCGGTTACGATTTTTATTGGGACATTATTCCTTCAACACCGCTGGCAGAGAATGCGAATTTTGTAACTATTTCAGGGGACGGATTTTCCACAATGATTATAAACAAGGCTGGCCAACAGGCGCCCAACAAACTTCCGTTGTCCGGCAGCGCGTCGATACAGACCATTAAAGCCGGCCCGTATATTTTAACGGTATTTGATAAGAACGGCCGGGCGCTGACAGCAGTTACCATGAATGTGGCGCTGCAGAACCAGCCCATGGCGCAGAATTCCGATTACCGCGCGGCCACAGCGGTGCTGGGAGCCTATACCGAACTGCCGCCGCTGCAAATCAGGGGCGGATTGGCAGCTATTCAGCCGCGCGGTCCGGCGCAATAAAACCGCGTTTTTTACTAAGCCTGTCTTTGGATCCGCCAAAGGCAGGCTTTTGTTTTGGCAAATTTATCGTGTTGACATAACTTGCGGCCGCATTTTATACTAACAATGAGAAAAACTTAATCGTATTCGTTATATGAAATATTTTCAAAAAAATTCCAGCAGCTTCACGTTACTTGACGCGCTGTGTGCGGCAGGCGAGGTGTTGTCCGTGTTTATTGCGTCCAAACACGAATGGAGAAAAAGGATGTACGCGGCCTCTGGCATGAGTTATGTGAGTTATAGAAACTCCGTAAATTATCTAAAAAAGAATGGCATGATAAGCATTGCCAAAAAAAACGGCAAAAAGTTTTTAAAATTGACAAGAAAGGGCGAACTAAAAATTTTAATGGCAAAAGCCAGAGTGCCGGCGGTGCAGAAGTGGGACGAGAAATGGAGGGTAATCACTTTTGATATTCCCGAAAATGCAAAACCGCGGAGAAACCAATTTCGGTGCCTGCTCCAGGCAAACCATTTTGTCAAGTTTCAAGCCAGCGTATATATCAGCCCTTATCCCTTGAACAAGGAAGCGCTGGCGTATTTGCGCCAGACAGGATTAAGCAGATTTATAAGGATTATGAAAGCCGAGGAAATAGATGATGATAGAGATTTGAAAAAGCGGTTTAATTTAAGATAAAGTTTGTTTCTTCCTCGCGCGTAAATAATAGAAATGTTGACATAACTTGCGGCCGCGTGTTATGTCAACATGCAGCAGCTAGAGAAAATATAATTTAGAATAGTGATGTTGGGTGTGGATAAACAGCAATTTTAAAAATTAAGCCTGAAAATTGCCAAAAAGCGGCTGGTTTTCCGTAAAAATCCGCCGCGATTACCGGTTTTTGAAATTTTTGTGTTTTTAAAAAATTTGTGGTATAATTTTAAGGAAATTAGGCAGTCATTCGGCGAGTTTATTAAACTTTGCTACCTTGTTTGAGAAACTAAAACAAAATCTGTTTTTTTTAAGCAAAAAGCCCAACGATCACCACTTAATCTATAATTCATACTGGTTAATATTAGTCGGTATTGTATTGTTTGGTGGTTTTTTTGCAGGTCCGGATATTACACACGCCGCATGTAGTACGGGAAGTTTGCTTACCCCTACTTTTTACAATTGTGATATAAACAGCGTTGAACTTAAAGTATCGTCAAACACTTTTAAAATCGGAGATTCTGTAACATTTACAATTACAGTAAATAATAATTTAGGTCTTAACTCAAGTCAGTTTCCGTTCGATCCCGTTAAAGACAGAAAAACATTCCAACTTGGATCGAATGGGAAAATCGTTTTCAGCAAAGGAGTTTCCGATGGTGCAGGAGGTGTATTTAACACTACGGAAATTATTACGTCTACAGCTTTTCCTACAGCAGGAACGTATAATTTAACTCCCAGTGTAATATATTCAAGTGTTCTTACAGCAGACCAAGGAAACTCGACTTACGGTTTAGTCGGGCAACCGGTAAAAGTTACTGTTGGCGAGGCCTTGAGTTCGGGCGTACCGAAATTGACTCTTAAATTGGACAGCAAAGGTATTTCTCCCGCTAATCCTGAGCTTGTGACCGCGAGCTTTAGTTTTAATTATTCAGGCGGAGGAGATAATATTCAAGCCAAGGCATTATTGTATTATTGTGATTTCCAAGGTGACGAGGCGGTTGGTTGGAAAGCTGTATCTTCAGGAAGTTCTAGTTTCAATTGCGCATACCAAACCACCAAAAAAGATTATCGAATATTTCTAAAAGCTGTTGGAAACGATAATAAAACGATCGCGCGGGCGGAACAAATTTTGCAGATTACTGGAAATGAAGCTAATGAGGGCCAGCAGACTTACACACAAAATAACAGCGGAGCGCTTGCTGCCCTGATCAATCAAATTATCGGCACGCTAATCGGCTTTATTCAGGAGCTTATTTACGCAATATTTTTCTATTTGATTGCTCCGTTAATCCAGGCTATGTTGTCCATCCGCGTCTATACCGACACTTTTGCCGCGGTTATTTATCCCGGCTGGGAAGTTATCAGGAATATTTGCAACATCTTTTTTATTGTCGCGCTGATTGTTATTGCCCTGGCTACTTTATTCCGGGTGGAAAGCTATCAGTTCAGGCACTTGATTGTTCAGCTGATTTTGGCCGCGCTTTTGGTAAACTTCAGCCTGGTGATTGCCCAGGCAATTTTGGGCCTGGCAGATACCATCCAAGCGCAATTTTTGCCCAGTAATGTGGAGGTGATCCGTTCATTGGCCAAGGATTTAATGGTGAATACTTACCGGGACGTTTATTTAAACAACCCGTTCAGCGACGCTTCGTTCTCCGGCATAGTAAAACCTTTGTTCTTTTTGGCTTTGGCATTAGGGAGTTTTGCGGTATTTTGCGCTATTGGCGTATTTTTGGTTATTAGGGTGGTGGCGTTATGGCTGCTGCTTTTGGTTTCGCCGGCCGCTTATGCCGCGGGGGCCTTGCCGGCCACAAGTTCCTTGCGCAAACAGTGGTGGGACAACTTTTTGAAATATGCGTTCTTTACCCCGATTATGGCATTTTTCTTAAACCTTACCGCGGTAATCGCCAACACGTACAAGACCAATCCTGTTTTGCAGGAAGTGACCAGCGGCAATTTGGTGAATGATTTGGGCGGAAGCAATATTGCTGCCTTTGTTTTTAAAGTGGCCAGCAATATTTTGCTGCTGGTGTTCTTGATCGCATCGCTAAAAGTGGCGGATATGGCCGGGATCTACGGTGCCAGCGCCATAACCAGCGTGGCCCAAAAGGGTATCTTCGCGCCGTTTGCGGCTGCGGGAGGAGGTGCAAAATTGTTTGGTGGGTATCTCGCAAGGAAGCATAATGAAATAACCAGTAAGATACGTGGACACGAAGAAAAAGTATCTTTTGGAAGGGCAGCTGCTTTTGCTGTTACAAACCCGGTCGCATTTGTTAAGGGCTTGAAAAAACAATCAGAAGAGCGCTCCCATAGAGCTCAGGCCAAAGCAGAGTCCGTGGGGCTTGAAGTGGCGGAGCAAAGATTTTCCAGCCCCAAAGCCTTTTTTAAAGGCAGTTATAAAATAAATCCTCATGTATTACAGCATGAAAAAGAAGAGGAAGATGAACAAGCAAAGAAGCTGCAAAATTTGTCGCGTGAAGAAGTTGCGCGCCGCGCTGCCCAAATTTTTATGATGGGCGATTCCGAAGAGGACTTGGCCTATAAGAGAGGGGTAATAAAGCTTGCCATGAGCAAAGGGTATATAGATGATATTGTTCAGGAAGCACATAAAACTGAGGAAGGTAGGAAAATGATTAAGACAATGGTCGATAACGGATGGGTTTCGGAGGATGATTTTGACTGGGAATATGAAACTGATACAAATGGAAAGGTAATTTATGATGAAAACGGAGAGAAAAAAATAAAGAAAGATGCGAATGGAAATAATATCAGAAGTTCTGGTTTGAAGTACAATCACAATACCAGGCGGGCAATGTATAAGGCGATGTTTGGGGTGGTGACAGATAGCCATGGTCATGAAACTTTAAAAGATCATGCCGCAATGCGTGTGATAACCCAAGAAGGAGAAAAGGAAGGTATGGATACTGGCCACTTGGAATATATGACAGATATGCGGTTTAATGAAAAAACAGGCCACTTTGAGTTCTATGAGCTATCAAAAAATGATAAGGGCGAATGGGTGAGTAAGGGCGATGAAAGAATGGCAGCAGCAGAAATTGCTAAGAGAGATTCCCGTACCCAGGCTAAAATTGCATGGCATGCTCTGATGAGTTCAGACGGAAAAGATTTTAGCGGCAAGATTTATCAAAAGGTTGCAAAAGCTTTCGTTGAAAATACTGGTTTTATGCAGGAGCGCACTGCCAACATGCTTGTTGCCGGTACTTTAGATTCAGACAGATTAAAATATATACAAGATAATTTTAGAGAAACTGGTGAGTTAGATATAGACGAAACTTCAATGAAAAGGTTGGAAGAAATGATGGAGGTAGATGAAGCTGCGACTGCAGCGGTTATTGGTAGATTTATGAACGATACAAAAGGTGTTTCTGACCGCTTGTTTAAGGCAGGGGGGATAAAAATAAAGGGTAAGCCACCATTGGAATTCAAACAAGCGGGAAGAATTGCTAAAGTAGCTGCAGAAAAAGCAGCCAATAAAGAGGCAGAGGCTAAAGCCGAGTCAGAGTCTAAGAGTAATAAACAAACAGCAGCTTTGGCAGCGGCCATGAAAGAAGCAATTAAAGAAGCCCTGCGAGAGTCGGGCGGAAAACCGCCTACAGGGGGCAATTCATAATAGTTGATATGAACATTGAAAAAGACGACATTGAGAATTTATTGTTGATAGTTCCAGGAGATTCGGCAATGGTTTTGAAATTGGCCCCCCAAGAACTGACACGTTTGGCTGAGGTTGTATTTCAATCTCTGTTGAATTTAGAGCAGCGAGGAGTTGATTTGTCTAGGAATTTTGAATCATGGAACCAGGTAGCCAAAAGCGACATCGTCAGCAGTGTTAAGGATGCGGCCCAATATTTCGGCGACTCAAAGTTGTATCAAAAATTGGACATTGATGCTATTTTGGCTCAATTTTATCATTTTGAATCGGGCGATTTTTTGGCCCATCAATAAAATAAATTTAATAAAAATGGATTTGGTAGGTATAAATATAAAATTTAATATTAATTCTATTTCTTCATTGGATTTGTACAATCCCG
>JAJZRC010000055.1 GCA_021847435.1 bacterium | reverse complement strand
ACCAAATTTTTGACAATCTTTACTACGGTAATCGCCCCGAACATCCCCATG
Source organism: bacterium (assembly GCA_021847435.1). Lineage (GTDB taxonomy): Bacteria > Patescibacteriota > Doudnabacteria > UBA920 > UBA920 > PALSA-1336. Next base: position 5,826 of record JAJZRC010000055.1, on the reverse strand, counting down.
GACCCTCTGGGTTTTGACTGGAACCAAATGGACAAACAGCGCATCGTAAAATTCCATCCGCTGCGCGAACAGCTCTTGGAACTAGTTTTAAATTCTCTCTTCTGGGCAGGATTTGCCTGGGGCGTACTAGTGCTAATTCTGCAGCCCTCATTCTGGCACTGGCTGGTGATGCTCAGCTATGCCGCCATAGCTTTGGCGCAGCTCTTCTGGCCCAAACCCCGACTGTGGGGAAGAATTTTTGCCAAAAATACTAAAGAGTGTTTAAACGGCTTAATTTTAGAGCTTAACCATCCCCAATTGCCGGTGACTATTGCCAAGGCAAAGACCAACTTCGAAGGCAAGTATTTCCTTAAAGCTGCGCCGGGCAATTACGCTTTGCATATCTTCCGCCAGGACCAGGAAAACAAAACCCAAATTGCCGCTCTGAACATCTCCATAAACAAAGAAGGCATATTCAATCAAAACTTAGGCATTTAATTACTTCCCTTTCAAGCCTATATCCGCTATGATTAATATAGTTAATATTAATCTAAAATATATGCGCGGATTCATAGAAAATTTGGAAACCCTCACAGTCGGAAATACGGATTTCCGGCGGGTACTTTACAGCGGCAAACACAGCCAGCTGGTTTTAATGAGCTTAAAGCCTGGCGAAGAAATTGGCATGGAAATTCACGCCGATAACGACCAGTTTTTCCGCTTTGAAAAAGGACAAGGAAAAGTGATTATTGATGGCGCCGAACATGCAGTTGCTGATGGTTCCGGCGTAATTGTACCGGCCGGGGCCCAGCACAATGTTATTAACGTGTCCGAAAGCGAAGAGTTAAAACTCTACACGATTTATTCCCCTGCCCACCACAAAGATGGCATTGTCAGGGCCACAAAAGCGGAAGCAGAAAGCCAGGAAGAGGAATTTGACGGCGTGACCACGGAATAGCCAGTATGAATACTGACTTGCCCGTGCTCCGATTATTTCTTACTTGGCTGTTATTCGTACCCGTCGCAATAATTAACGGTTCCGTGCGGCAATTTTTCTACCAAAAATATCTGGGCGAACTGCGAGCCCACCAGCTCAGCAGCATTATCGGATCTTTGTTATTTATAATATTCGCTTATATTCTGGCGCGCCGCCAGCTAGCAGGCCTTTCATCCTCACAACTTTTTCTGACCGGGCTGTGCTGGCTGGTGCTGACTTTAATTTTTGAATTCGGCATGGGCTTGGCCGCAGGACGGTCCTGGCAGTACATGCTGGCTGATTATAATTTAAAAGCCGGAAGACTGTGGCTACTGGTACTTATGGCAATCTTTTTTGCCCCTATTCTAATTAAATTCCTGCTTCTGCATGCAAATAAACGTTAGGAACTGTGATCTTCAGATAAAATATGTTAACATCACTATATAATTATTTTCATTCCTTATGCACAAACAACAAACAATCCTTCAAAAAACTTTCTGGCAATGGCTGCCTTTGGGTTTAGCCACCCTAGTCCTTTCCGGGCTTATTTTTACCGGCCTGCTGCAGATTTACAGACAAAGCGCCAATGACCCCCAAATCCAAATTACCCAGGACTATGCCGGAGCTCTCAGCAAAGGCGAAGCCCAGGCCTTAGCCCTCGTTCCGTCTGATCCTACTGTGGAAATTTCTGCAAGTCTGTCCCCATTCTTGGCCATTTATTCTTCTACCGGCACACCTGTGGGTTCTTCTTCTGCTCTGGACAATAAGCTTCCTGTGCTCCCTGCGAATGTATTTGTTACCGCGCTGAAAAAAGGCGAATACCGCTTTACCTGGCAGCCTAAAAAAGATTTACGCGTCGCTGCGGTCATCGCCCCCTACTCCTCAACCGATGAAAAAGGTTTTGTCATGGTCGGCCGCCCGCTCACGGAAACCGACGCGCGCATTAAGCAGCTCGCCGCAATCACAGCCGTAGGCACGGCAATTGCCTGGCTGTTAAGCTTTTTAGCCATGTGGATGATTGCTGTCAAAACCTCACCTGAAGAAATTACAGCAGAACCCGCGGTTCATCATCACGAACATCATTCTTAAATCTTCTACAAAACCCCCTTTGGCCTGCCAAAGGGGGTTTTGACTTAAATAACAGGATTTTATATACTTTACATATGAAAATATTTTGCCTCACAGTCAAATATATTGCCAATATGTCCGGTAATCAGCCGGGTAATTTTTGGCATGTTGCGACTTAAGGCAAAATTTTGATACCTAATTCATATACAAAATTTTTCCTCCGGTCGGAACAGCTCCGACTGGATTTTTAATTAAGGCCCGGCTCAACGCCAGGGCAAAACCTCTATGCATCAGCAAACAGCCGCCAGTGCGGTACAAATAAAAGAAGGATTTATGAAAGACCAACAGGCCATAAAGCAAACCTGGCAATGGTATTTGGGCCTGACTGCTCTTCTGAATTTTTCAATGTCCCTGCATTTTGCAATTTACGCAACTTTTTTGCTTTCACGGGGATTAAGTCTTCTGGAAATCAACCTGGTCAACGTATTTTTTTACGTGACGCTGTTTCTGTTTGAAATCCCCACCGGAGCTTTTGCCGATGTTTTCGGCCGCAAGCATTCAGTGGTTTTAGCAGGCGTTTTTAACGCCGCCGGCACTTTGGTGTATTTTTTAGCCAAAGGATTCTGGGGATTCGGGGCGGCAGAAAGCCTCCTGGCCATTGGCAGCACTTTTCTAAGCGGCGCTTTTACCGCTTGGGCAATTGACCGCCTTAAGCACTTTGGCCATGAGGCTGACTTAAAACAGCTTTTCACCAGGCAAAACCAGATAATCCAAATTACCATAATTGCCGGCGGGCTTATGGGCAGCTATATCGCAGTAAAAAACCTGAGCCTAACCTGGCTGCTTAGCAGCATTCTCTTTGTGCTTTGGACTTTACTGGCAGCTTTTGGCCTTAAGGAAGAATACTTCACCCGGAAAAAATTTTCCTGGTCTGAGGGCTTGTCCGCACTCAAGGCCACGACAACAAACAGCATCAACTTCGGCCTCAAGCACAAAACGGTCCGCTTTATCCTGTTGGTGGGAAGTTTGCAATACCTCTGCATAGTCCCTATGAATATGCAGTGGCAACCCTGGTTTAATCAGTTTTTTACCAGCGTTTCCCAAAACGGCTGGCTTTGGGTGGCGATGTCAGTAGTAATGTTTTTTGGTGCCAGTTTCGCTCCCAAATTCTTAAAACTGATTAAAAACGAGGCCTTGGCTTTAACCTGGACTCAGATAATAATCGGCCTAACCATGGCTGGCACCGCAGCTACGGGCCTGCTGCCAATCAGTCTGGCTGTCTTTATGGCCAATGAATGGATGCGCGGATTATTCAGGCCCATAAAAGACGCCTACTTAAACGACCAGCTGCCAGCCCGGGAAAGATCCACCATAATTTCCTTTGAAGCCATTGCCCACCATATTGGCGGAGCAGCCGGCTTGGCATTAAGCGGTCTGGCCGCGCTTCGTTTGGGAATTCCCGCTACCTGGCTAATATTCGGCGTTCCCTTGGCTGTAGGCAGTTTGCTTATCTACCGGTTTAGCGGCAAAGGCCTGGCCATAAAGTAGCTCCGGATGTAAATAAAAGCGCGTTTGGATTAACCCAAACGCGCTTTACATTTTTATGTATTAGCTATTCAACTGGCTGGTACAAAAAGCGCACCGCTTGGCTGAAACGGGAATTTCACTTAAGCATTCCGGGCATTTCTTGGTAGTGGGGTCAGCCGGGGCTTCGCGGCGCGAGCGGGCAACCAAAGCATTTATCGGGGTGACCACAAAAAAATAGACAGCGAATGACACAATTAAAAACGACAGCAAGGCGTTTATAAAATTACCGTACATAAATCGGCTGTGGTTTATTGTAAAATACAAACCGGAAAAATCTGGCTGTCTAACAACAGCGGCAACAAAGGGGGTAAGGATATCTTTAACCAAGGAATTGACTATGGAAGTAAAAGCCGCTCCCACCACCACACCAACCGCCAAGTCCACCACATTTCCCCGAAGCACAAATGTTTTAAAATCTTTTAGCATATTTTTAAAATAATAATCTTGTTGATATTATAGTCCCCTCAAAAAACATTGCCAAGCTGCTTCAAAACCGCTAAAATATTAAGGCAAAAAGTAATTTTATTTATGAAGCCAAAATTCGTCACGCTCGGACTGGTGCAAAACGCGGTAACTGCCGACGTCAAAACCAATCTGAAAAAAACTGAAAATTTAATCCGCCGCGCGGCCAAACAGGGCGCGCAGATAATCTGCTTGCAGGAACTTTTCCAGACGCCTTATTTTCCCCAAAAACAGGGAATAAAAAAAAGCCACTTCGCGGAAACCATTCCCGGCCCGACTTCTTCAGCCATGCAAAAATTGGCAAAGGAGCTGGGTATAGTTTTAATTGTTCCTCTCTACGAAAAACTTGGCGCTAAATATTTCAATACTGCGGTGGTTTTTGACGAACAAGGAAGACAAATCGGCAAGTACCACAAAATCCATATACCTCACGACCCCGGGTTTTACGAAAAAGATTACTTTGAACACGGCCAGAGCGGCTATAAAATCTTCAAAACCAAGTTCGGCACCTTTGCCGTGCTTATCTGTTACGACCAGTGGTTCCCGGAAGCCGCCCGCGAGGCCCGGCTCATGGGAGCTGAAATTATTTTCTACCCCACGGCCATCGGCAACATTGTGGGTTATAAAGCTGAAGGCGACTGGCATAATGCCTGGGAAACCATTCAGCGCGGACATGCCATTGCCAACAGCCTCTACGTAGCAGCGGTTAACCGCGTAGGTACGGAGGGAAAACTCAAACTCTGGGGCCAATCATTTGTCTGCGATCCGTTCGGGAAAATCCTTAAAAAGGCCCCGGCAAACAAAGAAGCCGCGCTGGTCTGCAAGATAGATTTGTCTAAAAATGAATTCTTCGCCGAAGGTTGGGGCTTTTTGCGCAACCGCCGGCCGGAAACTTACCGCCTGCAGCGCACCGAAAAACTGGTGAAACGCGGCAATAAACTCCAAAACGTAAATCACTACAAAGACGAAAAGCGCGCTTTGGGCCAAATTTAATTTTTGATTCAGCTTCATGAAAATTACTTCCCACTATATTATGCCCGCGGAATGGGAAACGCATTCCGCTGTCTGGCTGGCCTGGCCTTATGATCCGATTACCTTCCCCAACAGAGTAGCGCAAGCGGAAACGGCTTATGTACAAATTATCAAGCATCTGCACGCAAGCGAAGATGTGGAGCTTTTGGTCACGGGGCCGGAGATGCAGGCACGGGCCGAACAGCTGCTGGTAACGGCAGGTGTGGATTTAAAAAAAATCACTTTCCACCAAACGGATTACGCCGATGTCTGGATCCGCGACTATGGTCCGACCTTTATCCACGAACCGCAAACCAGAGAACTGGCTTGGGTGAAATGGAAATACAACGCTTACGGCAATAAATTTCCCGACCTGCTTAAAGACAACGAGGTGTTTTTTGCTTTACGCCGCGACATTGACAAACGCATGCTGGATGCGGAACTGTTTATGGAAGGAGGCGCCATAGAAACTAATGGCGCGGGAATAATTCTTACCACTGAAGAGTGCCTGTTAAATCCAAACCGCAACCCTCAACTTTCCAAAGCCAATACTGAAACAGCGCTGCGAAAACACTTAGGCGCGAATAAAATCATCTGGCTGAAAAAGGGCCTGGTCAACGACCACACGGACGGACACATTGACGAGCTGGCCCGATTTGTTTCCCAAAACGCCATCGTCTGCGCGTCTGAAGACGACTCGCAAGATCCCAACTACGACATTTTGCGGGAAAACCTTCATGCAC